>CAYFMO010000012.1:0-15138 GCA_964344225.1 uncultured Muribaculaceae bacterium
AGTGGCTTTTTTTGTGGAGATGAACCATCTTAACCTCTGTCTCTTCGAGACATCTCCTGTTAGGAGAATACCGACCATTCCTTCCAGTCAGGTCGGGCGACATTACTGGTTCAACTTTTTGAAAAAGTCTCCCTGACGTAAATGTCGCGGCACTGATGTGCCTTGTTTAATAATTAAAAGTGGCTTTTTTTGTGGAGATGAACCATCTTAACCTCTGTCTCTTCGAGACATCTAAACCCCTGTCACTAAGTGACATCCCCTAATTAGAGGGAGCTGCGACTGCCGGCTGGGCTGCTACTTTTGTGATAACCGAAGAAGGCTTAGCAGAGCCTTTCTCTGCCAAAGCTGCTGGCTCCCTTGCAGTGAGCTTTTCAAACTCTTCTTCTGTAATAGTTTTGCAAGTACCATTAAAGATTGCTCCTAATTCAACTGTCAACCTTCTAGTGTTGATTTTACCATTTAGGTTGCTACCATCCTTAAGAGAAAGAGTATCCTTTGCAAAAATACCACCATCTACTTTTCCCCAAAGATCCACATTGTCACAAATTATATCTCCTTTAATTACTGCACTTTCACCTACTACTACTCTACCTTTAGCTGTAATTTTACCCTCAAAAGTACCATCTATTCTAATGTCTGTAGGAGATTGGATCTCGCCATTAATAAAAGTACCAGCTGATATTAAACTGATAGAATTAACATTTAGTGCTGTATCTATTTTAGCCATGATTATATTATTTTTAATATTTATAAATCTATTGAATTATTTACCGTGGCAATGTTTATATTTTTTGCCTGAACCACAAGGACATGGATCATTACGTCCTACTGTTTTTGCTGCCTGAACTGGCATATTACTTTTTTCTTGTCCAGAATTAGTGACCAAATCTGTTCTACTTGTTTGCATTTGGCTCATATCAGGCTTACGTTGTCTAACAGAATCTGAAGATCTAGCTTGTGAAGCATCTCTTAGAGGTATAAATGCACGGAATAAGAAAGAAAGTACGTCCTTATTTAACGCTTCTAACATCTCACGGAATAGATTGAAACTCTCAAATTTATACATAAGAAGAGGATCTTTTTGCTCATAAGTTGCACTTTGAACAGCTTGCTTCAAATCATCCATTTCACGTAAGTGCTCCTTCCACTTTTCATCAATCATAACCAAGGTAAGAGTCCTACTTAAACTACGTTCAAGTTCTTTACCTTCTGACTCATAAGCCTTTTTAAGATTGACTGAAAGATTCATCATTTTACGTCCATCAGAAATAGGAATTGCTATATTTTCATAAATAGCCGAATGTTTTTCATAAACCTCTTTGATAATAGGTAGAGTTTTTTGAACTAAATTATCCATTCTCCTCCTATAGGTCTTCTGCATATTTTCGAAAAGTCTTTCTGCTATTTCAGATGCTCTTGCCTTTTTGAAGAACTCCTCATCAAACCCTAAATCCAGTGATAATGAACTCATTACATAGTCAGAATAAGACTCAAAATCCATCTCTTGCGCTTGTCCTGCTAGAATTTCTGCAATATCTTGCATCATATTCATAACGTCAATCTCTACTCTCTCTCCAGACAAAGCGTGATTTCTCTTAGTATAGATAACTTCACGTTGAGAATTCATAACGTCATCATACTCAAGAAGTCTCTTACGAATACCAAAGTTATTTTCCTCAACCTTTTTCTGTGCTCTTTCAATAGAGTTAGAAAGCATAGAACTCTCAAGCGACTCATTTTCAGCCATGCCAAGGCGGTCAACTACTCCTGCTATCTTCTCTGATCCGAAAAGACGCATTAAGTTATCCTCAAGAGAAACATAGAATACTGAAGAACCAGGGTCTCCTTGACGACCAGAACGACCACGAAGCTGTCTGTCAACACGACGGCTATCGTGACGTTCTGTACCAATCACTGCAAGACCACCTGCTTTTACAACCTCCTCGGGAAGTTTAATGTCGGTACCACGACCAGCCATATTAGTTGCAATTGTCACCGTGCCAGCCTTACCTGCGTGAGCAACAACTTCTGCCTCACGAGCATGTTGCTTAGCGTTAAGTACCTGATGTTCAATACCTCTTAATCGAAGCATTCGGCTTAATAGCTCAGAGGTCTCAACATCAGTTGTACCAACAAGTACTGGTCTTCCTTCTTTCCTTAATTCAGCTATTCTTGCAATTACAGCCTCATATTTTCCTTTTTTAGTCTTATAAATAAGGTCATTGTGGTCAATACGTGCAATTGGACGGTTAGTAGGAATTACTACAACATCTAATTTATAAATTGTCCAAAACTCTCCTGCTTCAGTCTCTGCAGTACCAGTCATACCTGAAAGCTTATGGTACATACGGAAGTAATTTTGAAGCGTAATAGTAGCAAAGGTTTGAGTTGCTGCTTCAATCTTCACATTTTCCTTAGCTTCAATAGCTTGATGTAAGCCATCTGAATAACGACGACCATCAAGAATACGACCTGTCTGCTCATCAACAATCTTAATCTTACCATCTGCAACCACATATTCTATGTCTTTATCAAACATAGTGTATGCCTTAAGCAATTGAGTTACGGTATGAATACGTTCTGACTTAAGCGAATAATCAGCCATGAGTTCATCCTTCTTTTGATGCTTTTCATCATTGCTAAGAGTTGCATCCTTCTGTACCTCAGCAATAGCAGCACCCACATCTGGAATAACAAAGAAATTAGGATCCTCAACCCTCTCCGAAATTAGGTTTCGTCCTAAGTCTGTCATATCCACAGAATTCTGTTTCTCATTTATCACAAAGTAAAGCTCATCTGTGATAATATGCATTTCACGCTCATTATCCTGCATATAGTAGTTTTCCACTTTATGCAGAAGTTGTCTCATACCAGGTTCACTTAGATATCTAATAAGTGGTTTATATTTAGGATAACCCTTAAACGCACGGAAAAGTAACATTCCACCTTCTGATTCTTTTCCTTCTGCTATGAGTTTCTTTGCATCATTAAGAAGTTGATTTACAAGCGTTCTTTGGTTAGTATAAAGACGCTCTACATATGGCTTAAACTCAGCAAATTGCTGATCTTCTCCTCGTGGTACAGGACCAGAAATAATCAAAGGAGTACGAGCATCATCAATAAGAACAGAGTCAACCTCGTCGACAATAGCAAAATGGTGCTTACGCTGAACTAGGTCGTCCACTGAAACAGCCATATTATCACGAAGGTAGTCAAAGCCAAACTCATTATTTGTACCAAAAGTAATATCACAAGCATAGGCTTTCTTGCGAGCATCACTGTTTGGCTGATGTTTATCAATACAATCTACAGAAAGACCGTGGAACATATAAAGAGGTCCCATCCATTCAGAGTCACGTTTAGAAAGATAGTCGTTGACTGTAACAACGTGTACACCTTTTCCCGCTAAAGCATTTAAGAATACTGGTAGAGTTGCAACTAAAGTTTTACCCTCACCTGTCGCCATCTCCGCAATCTTACCTTGATGGAGAACAACACCACCTATTAACTGTACATCATAGTGAACCATATCCCAGGTAATCTCATTACCACCTGCAATCCAATGATTCTTCCAATATGCGTAATCTCCTTCAACCGTAACAAAGTCTTTAGTTACAGTTAAATTTCTATCGAAATCCGTAGCCTTAACCTTAATCGTCTCATTTTCAGCAAAACGACGAGCTGTAGATTTCATAATAGCAAAAGCTTCAGGAAGGATTTCTTCAAGCACTTGCTCTATATCTTGATCAACTTTTTTAACTAATTTATCAGCTTCTGTAGCTAATGCTTCTTTTTGTTTAAATGGAAGTTCATCTTCCAACTCTATCTTGATCTGAGCAATACGTGCTTCATCCTCTGCAATTTTATCTTGAATCTGCTTCTTTAATTGTTGGCATCTATCACGAAGATCATCAACTGAAAGTTTATCAATTTCATCATATGATGCCAAAATTTTATTCAATGTTGGCGTTAGCTGTTTTAGATCTCGATCTGCCTTGGTACCAAAGATTTTCTTAAAAAGGTCTGCAATTGACATATCTTATATATTTTATTTTTATAAAGAATTTAGGTTGTTCACATACAAAATGCAAACAACCTACAAATATATGAAAGTCTTTTGATTTTTTGAAAGAAAAGGGCATCAATCCTCGTACATTTCCTCATAATATTTTTGATAGTCTCCAGAAGTCACATTATCCATCCAAGCCTCATTATCAAGATACCAAGCAACAGTTTTTTCAATCCCTTCTTCAAATTGAAGTGAAGGCTCCCAACCAAGCTCATTTTTTAATTTAGAAGAATCAATGGCGTAGCGCAAATCATGTCCCGCCCTATCCGTAACATATGTTATTAAACCTAAGCTATGGCCTTCTGGGTTACCCAAAAGTCTATCAACCGTAGCAATAATAACTCTTATTAAGTCAATGTTTTTCCACTCATTGAAGCCACCAATATTATATGTATCCCCTACTTTACCCTCATGAAAAATGAGATCTATTGCTCTTGCATGATCCTCAACATAGAGCCAGTCTCTTACATTCTCTCCTTTACCATAAACTGGCAAGGTTTTTCCTTGACGTATATTGTTGATAAACAGCGGAATAAGTTTTTCTGGGAACTGATATGGTCCATAATTATTTGAACAATTAGTTATAACTACAGGCATTCCATAAGTATCGTGGAATGATCTTACAAAATGGTCAGATGAAGCTTTTGAAGCACTATATGGGCTATGCGGCTTATAACTTGAATCCTCTTTGAAAAACTCTTGACCGTAAGCCTTGTGACCTTTAGATGATGCTGATGTTGTTAAAAGGGAGTCTACTCCTTCAGGAAAATCTATTGACAAGTCACCATAAACCTCGTCAGTGGAAATATGATAAAAAAGACAAGCTTCATATTCTTTAGGCTCCCAGTATAAGCGCGCTGCTTGTAATAGTGAAAGAGTACCTAAAACATTGGTTCTTGCAAAAGTGAATGGGTCCTTTATACTTCTATCTACGTGGCTTTCAGCAGCTAGATGTATAACAGCATCAACATCATATTTTTTAAAAATATCACAAACTCTATCAAAATCACATATATCTGCTTTCTCAAAAATATAGTTTTCTTTACCTTCAATATCCTTTAAGTTTGCTAAATTACCAGCATAGGTAAGCTTGTCAAGATTTATGATTCTATAGTTATGATATTTATTAACAAATAATTTAACTACGTGACTACCTATGAATCCTGCTCCTCCAGTAATTAATATATTTCTACTATATCCCATTTTTTTATTAATTAAGACAATATCTATAGATGTTTATTTTCCTAAATTATACTTACTAAGGAACTTCTCCAATGAATCCTTCCAATGCGGTATCTCTAAACCAAAAGTCGATATAAACTTTGCTTTATCGAGTACGCTATATTTAGGCCGTTCTGCTTTAGTGGGAAACTCTTCTGAAGTACATGGGTAGACCAGAGTTTTTGATCCTGACAACTCTTTGATTTCCATTGCAAATTCATACCAAGTACATATTCCCATATTTGTAAAATGATAAAGTCCTGTTTTATTGTGACATCCTCTCTCTATAATTTTAACTAAACTCATAGCTAAGTCACCTGCATATGTTGGACTACCAAATTGATCATTCACTACCTTTAGAGAGGGCTTCGAATTCAGTAATGATAAAATAGTCTTTACGAAATTCTTACCAAAAGCTCCATATAACCATGCTGTCCTTATGATAATATATTTACATCCTGATTCTTCAATTATTCTTTCTCCATCTAATTTTGTTATACCATAGACCGTACTCGGACAAGTTTGTGATGTTTCTTTATACGGGATATTAGCTTTACCATCAAAAACATAATCTGTAGATATATGTATTAAAGTTATATTCCTTTTAGCACAACATTTAGCTAGAATTTCCGCAGCCTCAAAATTTAATTTCTTTGCTAATTCAACTTTCTCTTCCGCCTCATCAACTGAAGTATAGGCAGCACAATTTATTATAATATCAATCTTATTATCTTCTAAAAATTCAGTTACATCAGAATTGTCAGTTATATCTAAAGTGCTGATTCCCTCACTTGTAGATATATCTGTGAATATGAATTCATTAGGACTATTCTTCGATGCCACTCTGATTTCACTCCCAAGCTGACCAGCCCCTCCTGTTACTAAAACTCTCATAAATTTAAGTCCCTGAATTTAGGATTTAGTGCATCCTTACTTGACACGATAATATCTTCCACAGGAAGTCCCCAGTCTATATTTAAATCTGGATCATCCCAAGCTATACCACCCTCTGAATCAGGTGCATAATACTCATCACATTTATATTGAAAAATCGCTTCTGGTGAAAGCACAGAAAAACCATGGGCAAATCCCTTTGGAATAAAAAGTTGTAGATGATTTTCATCTGATAATTCCACAGAAAAGACCTTACCAAAACTTTGAGAATCTTTTCGCAAATCTACAACGACATCCAAGACTCTACCTGAAACTACTCGCACTAATTTACTTTGAGCAAATGGCTCTCTTTGAAAATGTAAACCTCGAACTACTCCATATTTAGAGAAACTTTGATTGTCTTGAACAAAAGTCACTTTAGCAACATTTTCGTCAAATTCCCTTTGAGAAAAAGACTCAAAAAAACTTCCTCTTGCATCAGAGAAAATTCTTGGGAGAACTAAAACTAGACCTTGTATTCCTGTTTCTATTACTTTCATATCTTAGCCTCTGCCACATTCATTAAATGTTTGCCGTATTGATTATTAATCATTGGCTTTGCAATTTCTATCAATTTATCTCTTGTTATCCAGCCATTTTTAAAAGCTATTTCTTCAAGGCAAGCTATTTTTAACCCTTGTCTTTTCTCAATAACTTCTATAAAATTAGAGGCTTCAGATAAAGAATCATGAGTTCCTGTATCTAACCACGCAAAACCTCTCCCTAAAGTCTCTACACTTAACTCTTCTCTTTTTAAATAAGTTTGATTAACAGATGTGATTTCTAATTCGCCCCTAGCAGATGGTACAACATTAGACGCCACTTCAACAACTGAGTTTGGATAAAAATATAAGCCAACAACTGCATAGTTAGATTTTGGTTGCTTTGGTTTTTCCTCAATGCTCAAGCATTTACCTTTCTCATCAAATTCAGCAACTCCATACCTTTCAGGATTACTCACCCAGTAGCCGAAAATTGTAGCCTCATTATTTTTTTCTGCTCGTGTCACTGCTGCATTAAGCATTGGCACAAACCCATTTCCATAAAAAAGATTATCCCCCAACACTAAACATACTGCATCATTACCAATAAATTCCTTACCTATGATAAAAGCTTGAGCAATTCCATCTGGAGAAGGCTGTTCAGCATAAGATAAATTCAAGCCATAATCACTTCCATCCCCAAGTAATCTTTGAAAAGCCGGCAAGTCTGAAGGTGTGGATATAACTAGGATATCCTTAATACCAGCAAGCATTAATGCAGATAAAGGATAATATATCATTGGTTTATCATAAATCGGAAGTAATTGTTTACTTACTCCTTTCGTAATAGGGTAAAGTCTAGTACCCGATCCTCCCGCCAAGACTATTCCTTTCATATTAATTAACTTTTATTATAACAATTTATCTTCTGGCTCATATCCTAAATCTGGTGGTAATTCTACACCCATAGCTACCTGTCCTGCTCCTGCCGCTACTGCTAATGCATCACATCTTTCATTCTCTGGATGCCCTGCGTGACCCTTAATCCAATTAAATGAAACTCTATGACGAGAATAAACGTCTGCAAATCTCAACCATAAATCAACATTTTTAACCTTCTTAAACCCCTTACGCTTCCATTTCTCTAACCAACCTTCATTTATTGCATTTACAACATAAGAAGAATCACTAAAAACGTGGACTTCAGCATTTTCCCAAGCTATCTTTTCTAAACCTACTATAACAGCCAAAAGTTCCATCCTATTGTTTGTAGTCAAGGAGTAACCACCTGATATTTCTAACCTTCGTGGTCCACAAACAAGTACCACCCCATAGCCTCCTGGCCCAGGATTTCCACTAGAAGCTCCATCTGTATAGAGATAAATTGGTGGTCTATTTTGCATAAGCTTATTCAATGATTCTTCCTCCCTTCGGCTTAATTTCGGTATCTGGAAGTTCTATATCCATTTTGTTTTCTTGAAGAATATCATATTCTTCCCTCTTACGATAAATATCTATTGCCGTGTAGATAGATGAAATCATTGACCTAGGGTCTGCTAAATCTCTACCTGCCATCTCATAGCCCGTTCCGTGGTCTGGAGAGGTTCTCACTATAGGAAGTCCCGCTGTATAGTTAACACCTTGTTCAAATGCTAGTGCTTTAAATGGCATTAAACCTTGGTCGTGATACATTGCTAAAACAGCATCAAATTTATCATAATTACCCATAGCAAAGAAACCATCTGGAGAATATGGTCCAAAAGCAAGAATTCCTTCATCGTTGGCTGCTATTACTGCTGGTAAAATAATTTGTTGTTCTTCATCACCCAATAAACCACCGTCTCCACAGTGAGGATTCAATCCAAGAACAGCAATCTTAGGGGCAGGTATTCCAAAGTCTCTTTGTAAAGATGCCTTTACTATACGAAGTTTGCCTAGAATTTTTTCTGTAGATAATGAATTGACTACATCTTTTAATGGAATATGACCTGTTACCACTGCTACTCTTAAAGTATCGCTAACCATTATCATTGCCACATCATCTACTCCAAATTCACTTTCTAAGTACTCTGTATGACCAGTATAACCAAAACCCTCATTTACCATCGCTCTTTTATTTATAGGTGCAGTTACAAGTACATCAATATTACCATTCTTAATATCATTTACTGCCCACTCCAAAGATGTCATTGCAGATTTTGCAGACTCTGCTGTTGGTTGCCCTGGTTCTACATATATATTTTCTGGAAGACAATTTATAATATTTACTCTTCTGGGATGTACATCTTTTGCCGAGGTAATAACATTTGTATTTATTTGATCTAGGTTGTGAATTTGCTTTCTATAGAATCCAAAAATTTTAGATGAACCATAAATAACTGGAGTGCAAAAGTCAAAAATTCTCTCATCTGCAAGCGCTTTTATAATTACCTCGTAGCCGATGCCATTTCCATCACCTTGAGTTATTCCTACTACTAATTTTTCTGACATTATATCTATCTTTTTTTATTTTTATACATCATTGTTTACAACCTACAAATATACATAATTTCTTATTTTTTTGCTATTTTTGTAATTGGCATTGTCTATTTTAAATTACTATGAATAAAAGCGGTCTAGATTCAAGTGTACAGTTCCTTCCTGGTATAGGTCCAGTAAGGGCTAAGCTCTTAGAAAAGGAATTAGGAGTGAGTACTGTGGGAGACCTTTTGAAATTCTATCCTTTTAGATATATTGATCGCAGTAGTATTATGAAGATAGCTAGGATAGTGCCAGATTTGGCTTATATACAAATTCGCGCTAAAATCATAAGAATCGAGCTCCACGGTGCTGTAGGAGGCAATCCAATTGAGACTAGTGCAAATGACAAAATAAAATACAACCTAATTAAAAGGATGTCAGTTTGGGTCAGTGACGGTAGTGGAGAACTTGAACTAGTATTCTTTAAAGGCATAAAATGGATGCATTCTAAGCTTCAACCAGGGAGCGAGTTTATATTTTTTGGAAAACCTTCTGTATTCAATGGAAAAATCAACCTAGTTCATCCTGAAGTTGATGAAATAGGAAGCAAAGAAAGTAGTTTTGGAGCAGGTTCATCAATGACAGGAGTTTATACTTCTTCCGAAAAACTAAAAAATGGTGGCATAACTAACAAGATAATGACTAGAGTTATGGAAGCTGCTTTAAATATTGGTTTATCCTACATTGAAGAAACGATACCAGAATATTTGCTTAAAAATCAGAAGCTCGCACCTTTAAAATACGCCTTAAAAAATATACATTTCCCAGAAAATGCGAATGCACTTGAAAAGGCTAGATATCGTTTGAAGTTTGAGGAACTTTTCTTTCTTCAGCTTTCTCTATTAAAACATAAATATATAAGGAGTAATGAAGAGCACGGTATCCTCATGTCAAAAGTTGGTAAAGCTTTTAATCAATGCTATGATGCCCTACCTTATGAGTTGACGGGAGCACAAAAACGTGTAATCAAGGAGATTCGGGATGATATGAAAAGTGGACATCAAATGAATAGATTACTCCAGGGTGATGTGGGTAGTGGGAAAACTTTGGTTGCAGTATTGACTGCCTTAATTGCTATTGGCAATGGTTACCAGTGCTGTATTATGGCGCCAACTGAAGTTTTAGCACAACAACACTATAAAAGCATACAAAATTTTCTGGCTCCTACTAATGTAAAATCAGCCTTGCTTACTGGCAGCTCAAAGACAGCGGAGCGTAGAGAAATTGCTGAGGGACTTGAAGATGGAACAATTGGAATAATTGTTGGCACTCACGCATTAATAGAAGATACAGTGGTCTTTAAAAATCTTGGTCTTGCTGTTATCGATGAACAACACAGATTTGGAGTAGAACAAAGAGCTAAGTTGTGGAAAAAATCCGCTTCTAACTTACCGCCACATATATTAGTTATGACTGCTACTCCTATACCTAGAACGCTCGCAATGACTCTTTACGGAGATTTGGATGTATCTATTATTGACGAACTTCCTCCAGGACGAAAACCAATTCAAACTATTCATGCCACAGAGGGTAAAAGACCATATTTATATAATTTTATGAAGGAGCAAATTGCTCTTGGTAGGCAAATATTCGTTGTATATCCTTTGATTTTCGAAAGTGAAACTCTTGATTACCAAAACCTTGAAAATGGAGTAGAGCAAATAATTAAAGCCTTTCCATTCCCTCCATATAAAACAGCTGTTGTTCACGGACAACAAACTAATGATGTCAAGAAATTTAATATGGATGCTTTCGTTGCAGGAAGAGCGAATATATTAGTTGCAACTTCCGTTATTGAAGTAGGTGTCGACGTACCAAATGCATCTGTAATGGTAATTGAGAGTGCTGAAAGATTTGGCTTAAGTCAACTCCACCAACTTAGAGGTAGAGTTGGAAGAGGTAGCGAAAAGTCTTATTGTGTGCTTATGACTGGCTATAAAATGAGTAAAGAGTCTAAACATAGGATAAAACTAATGTGTTCTACTGAAAATGGTTTTGATCTAGCGGAGGAAGATATGAAAATGAGAGGCCCAGGAGACTTAGAAGGGACACAACAAAGTGGCTTACCTATTTCCTTAAATATTGCCTCACTAGCAAAGGATGGTAGAATTTTAAATATTGCTAGAGCTTGTGCTGAAGCTGTACTTAAAGCAGATCCTACTCTTGAAAATCCTTATAATTCAATATTAGTTAAAGAATTAAGGAAAGATAAGTATCAGATAAAAGATTATAGTAAAATTAGTTAAATGGTTACAGAGCTTTTAAATAAATATATATGGCTCGTGCAAACCCTTCTAAGAACAGGGCGGGAGGGCTTAACATTTCAAGAAATATCTGCAAGATGGGAGAGAAGATTTAACAACCCTTATGCACGAAGAACTTTTAACAACCATAGAGAAGCTATTTGGGAAGTGTTCGAAATTGAAATACAATGTAATCGAAGTACTAATACTTATTATATTGAACTCGATAACAATAATGGCAAAATGGAGGAAATTTCGTGGTTGATTGATACTTTTACGGCTAATAATATGTTGACCTTAGGTAAAAACAAGTTACCTGGAAGAGTTTCTGTTGAAGAGGTTCCCTCTGGTAGGCTTCATTTGACAACCATTATGGATGCAATGCAGGACAATCTATGTCTTAAAATTGAATATAAAAAATATCTATCTGACCACGCTGAAATCCTAACACTTCACCCATACGCAGTCAAAGAGGCGTCTCGCAGATGGTATGTTGTAGCATATTGTGTTGAAAGGGAAGGAATAAGGGTTTATAGTATTGATAGAATCACCTCAATTCAAGTTCTAGACACCTATTTTGAAATGCCTTCCAATTTTGATGTAGATACTCTTTTTGCGACCAGTTTTGGTATATTTTTAAATGAAGGTAAGGCAGAAAATATTATATTTAAAACGAGCATAAAAGATGCTAAATATTTAATAGATCTTCCTCTTCATAGAAGTCAGACTCTTCTAGAACAAAATGAAGATAGTTATACTTTTTCTATATTTGCAATTCCTAATCAAAGTATGATGATGGAATTCAAAAAATTTGGTAGTGGGCTAGAGGTTTTATCTCCAGAAAGTATAAGGGAAGAAATAAAAAAAGATTTAATTAAAACTATAAAATTATATAATGATGAAAACTAAACTTCCACTTGGCAAGTTGCTACTAGGCATAGCATTAGTTTTAGTAGCTATTTCAATTTTACTTTTTATGAATATGAATAAAAAAGAAAAAAATGGTTACATAGGAAAGACTGATATAACCATAGAAAATGGGATTATGACGCCAGAGGCTTTGCTTGCTTTTGGACGACTTTCCGATCCACAAGTTTCCCCTAATGGAGAATACATATTGTATGGTGTTAATTACACAGATATTAAACAAAATAAATCCTGCAGAAACCTTTATGTTTGTAAACTTGACGGTTCTGATAATCAGCAAATTACATTTTTTAACAAAAGTATTAGTAATGCTCGTTGGTCTGCTGATGGTAAGAAGATTTACTATTTAAAAGGTGGCCAACTTTACAGTAGTTCTTTAAGTAAAAATTGGAGAGTAGGAAAAGCCAATAAACTCAGTAATGTGGCAAATGGAATTAGCGAATTTACACTTTCACCTGATCAAAGTAAAATAATGTATGTAAGCACAGTTAAGAGTAATGTAAAAACTCCGGCTGACTGCTATGAGGATCTTGATAAAGCAACAGCTTATACAACTGATGACCTTATGTATAGACATTGGGACCACGTTGTTACAGAACTTCCACATACTTTCATCACCGATTTTGATTTAAAAAACACTATTACCATAGAAAATTCCGTGGATATACTTGCTGGTGAAGAAGATTTATACAAATTACCTAATGAGCCATTCAGTGGCATAGAGCAACTTTCATGGAGTCCAGACAGTAAATTTATTGCTTATTCGTGTAAAAAATTAAGTGGAAAAAGGTATGCATTCTCTACTAACACGGATATTTATATTTATGATGTGGAAGCAAAACAAACTCTTAAAGCTGGATTTGCTGTTACCGAAGCATTAAGCCTTGGAAGAGGCTACGATACTGACCCTATATGGAGTCCTGATGGTAAGAGACTAGCTTGGATTAGTATGGAAAGAGATGGTTATGAGGCTGATAAACAAAGACTTATGCTTGGCGAAATTAAGTATGAAGATGGAGTACCTCAAGTATGGGGCATTAGAGAGCTAACAAAAGATTTTAAATACAATGTTTCTTCTCCTATGTGGAGTGACGACTCAAAAAGCATCTTATTTTCTGCATTGACAGAGGGGCTACAGGCAATTTATAGACTTAATGTAAATGATGTACCATTGAATAATATAGAAAACTCAGCGATTCCATCGTTATACAAAAACCAAGTTAACTGTAAAATCACAAGATTAACTGGTGAAAATGACTGGTATGACTTCAATACTCCTTTCTATATAAAAGACAATGTCTTATACACTAGTTGGTCGAGTATGAACTTCCCTACTGAGCTTGTTGCAATTCGTTTAAGTGATAAAGCCGAATATCATCCTATTACAAAAGAGAATGCACATATACTTGACCAGCTTGATGAGACAAAAATGGAAGCTAGGTATATCAAAACTATTGACGGTAAAGATATGTTAACATGGGTACTATATCCTCCAAAATTTGATAAAACTAAAAAATATCCTTCAATTCTCATTTGTCTAGGAGGTCCACAAGGGACTCTTAGTCAAGACTGGTCTTATAGATGGAATTATAGACTTATGTCTGCTCAAGGTTACATTGTAGTTTTACCTAATCGCCGTGGCACAACAGCCTTCGGACAAGAATGGACGGAGCAAATTTCTGGAGACTATCCAGGTCTAAATATGCAAGATTATCTCGTTGCTGCACGTGAACTGCAAAAAGAAGAGTATATAGGTAAAATGGCGGCTTGCGGTGCTAGCTACGGTGGCTATTCTGTTTTTTACTTAAGTGGAATCCACGAGAATACTTTTGATGCATTCATAGCTCACGCAGGAATTTTCAATGAAGAACATATGTATATGACTACAGAAGAAATGTTCTTCCCTAACTGGGATAATGGTGGCTTACACGAGTGCGAAATTGATCCGAAAGTAGGTACAATAGATTGTCCTATAGGTCCCAAAGGTGACGGTGTTACTTTTGGTGGTATAAAACAAGGTGGCTCTCCTTGGAGTAAACTACCTAAAGCTGTTCGTCATTATGAACTTTCTCCACACAATCTAGTAACTAAATGGGATACTCCAATTATGGTAATCCACGGAGCCTTAGATTATCGTGTGCCAGTTGATCAAGGGATGGCTGCATACAACGCTGCTCAGATGATGGGAGTACCTTCTCGTTTACTAATATTCCCAGATGAAAATCACTGGATTTTAAAACCACAAAATGCTCTTATGTGGCATCGCGAATATTTCAAATGGTTAGATCAATGGTGTAAAGAAAAGGCTGATAACTAACCAATTATTGCAATTTTATTAAAAAAAATTAACTTTGTTTATTGTTGTGGCATGTGTCAATAAAGACAACAATAAACCTTAATTTTCAAGATACCAAGTCTTCATTAAATGAACTCAAAAAGACTATAGAGGATATTAATAATAATCCTGATAAAAGAATAGTGTCTATAGAGATCATAGGAGCAACATCTCCTGATGGCAACTATGTATGCAATAAAAGATTAGCTCAAAATAGAGCAAAAACTATCTTAAATTATTTACAAGACAGTTTTGATCTCTCTAGCTTTTCAGTAAACGTTGATTCTAAAAATATCGATTGGGATGGATTAACCAGTTTAGTGGAAGCTTCAAATATGGCTCATCGAGATGATGCTCTACAAATTCTACATAATACTCCTGAATGGATTTACAGCAATGGAGTTATTG
>CAYFMO010000012.1:15238-19752 GCA_964344225.1 uncultured Muribaculaceae bacterium
AGTTATTGATTTAAAAGTAGTTGAAGAGATTAAACCGAAAGAAGAAGCTAGCGTTAGCCCTATAACTGAAATAACAAAGGACAAGAAGCCTTTCTACATGGCTTTAAAAACAAATATGCTCTATGACCTTGCACTTGTGCCAAACATAGGTGCTGAGTTTTATTTAGGTAAGGGTTGGACTATAAATGGTAGTTGGGCATATGCTTGGTGGACAAAGGATCCTAAGCATCTTTATTGGAGAGTTTATGGCGGTGAGTTAGGTGTCCGTAAATATTTTGGAAACTAGCTAAAGAAAAACCACTTACAGGCCATCATCTTGGCATATATTTTCAAGGTTTTACATATGATTTTGAATTAGGTAAAAGAGTATATCTATCATATTTTAGCTATGGAACTGGTTTAGAATATGGCTATTCTCTTCCTGTAGCTCGTCGTCTAAACATAAAGAATTATGTTTTCACCATTTGCATACAGTAAATGTACAAGTGATTTTTGATTGGATACACGCACCAGATGCTAATCCTAGAACCATGACTTTATATATGTATCCAATTGCTGGTGGAGAGCCTATTAGATATGACCTTGTTGGAAGAGATGGTGGCATTATTCGTGTTCCTTTTGGAAAATATACTGCTTTGTGTGTAAGTGGTGATACAGAAACCCTATCTGAAAGGAATATTGAAAGCCCTTATACATTTGAAGTTATAACAAAAACTACGAGTTTACTGAGCTCATTAAGTGTTTTTGGCGTACAATCTACAGGAGCTCCTCGTGCAAATGGGACTGAAAATGAAACAATCAGTATGTCTCCTGAGGCATTTTGGTACGATGTAGTGGAAGGAATAGAATTGACTATTGACCAAGTTGATGATTCCATTACTCTTTATCCAGAAGAAACATATTGTACCTACGATGTGGAAATTAGAAATGCAAGTAATCTAAAATATGTAAATGGCGTAAGTTTCTCACTATCAAGTTTAGCTGCTGGAATAAGAGTTTATGATAATGTTTTGGCGGAAGACTTGGTTACTATACCTTTTGAAGGATTTTTTAACCTTGATACTGAGATAATTACAGGAAATATGCTTACATTTGGACATTGTCCTACTACGAATCGTACCCATCATTTGATGGTTTATGCGGTTCTTATGGATGGCACAAAATGGTATTATACTTATGATGTTACTGACCAGATAAACACAGCTCCTGATCAACGTAATATTCATATAATTTTAGATGGGCTACCTATTCCAAAGCCTATTAGTAATGGTGGCGGACTTCAACCAATTGTTGAAGAATGGGTAACAGTTGAAATAGAACTAGATATGTAATAGTCATTTTTTGACACAAATAAATAGAATTAACACTTAAATTATTAATAATTAATTTTTTTAAACATTAAGAGAATATTTTTCTAAGTCTTGTGGCTCTAGCTGCAATGACATCTTGCGTGAAAGACAAGGTTACCGAAGTGAATACTGGTAACGCTATTGATTTCCGCGTTGCAACAACACGTGCGGTAGACATTACTACTGCTAACATTTCTGAGTTTGAAGTAACTGCATTAAAGGGTACTGAAACCTATTTTGATAAGGTGCTTTACTCTAAAGATGAAGCTTACTTCGTTTCTACACCGCCGTACTATTGGCCTGCTGATGATAGTGAACTTACATTCTATGCTTACGCTCCAAAAGAAACTAGTTTAGGTGGTGCAACTGTTACTATTAATAATACTACTAAAACTGTAGCTAACTTTGTTCCTTCAAAAACTGTAGCAAGCCAAGTAGACCTAGTAACTACAGATGCTACTGTTGGGAAAAAATCTACAAATGAAAGTACTGGATGTCCACTTGTTTTCAAACATCGTCTATCAAAGATTGTTGTAGCTGCTAAGAACTCTAATACTGGCTATACTGTAAAAGTAGATGGAGTTCGTCTTGTAGTACCTAATAATGCAGGTACTTTAGACCTAGGCACTGCTCTTTGGACTTTGACTGCTGCTAAAGGAACTTATGAACACACAGGATCTGCTCAAACGCTTAGTGCTACTGCTGCTGATATGACTGCTACTTTAGGTTGCAATAGTTTTATGCTACTTCCACAAACTCTTACAGATTGGGATGGTGAAAATGACCCAAGTAATGCTTCTGGTGGAGCCTACCTAGCTCTTAGAGTAAATATAGTTAGTAGTGGTGGTACACAGCTATATCCTAGCACAGCAAGTGCATACGACTGGGCTGCAGTTGGTATAGCTACAACTTGGGAGGCTGGTAAATGCTATAAGTATGTTCTAGATTTCACAACAGGTGCTGGTAGAGTATATCCAGAAAAACCTACTCCAGTTGCTCCTGACACTTTTGATGCTGGTGACTTAATTCTTGGAAGTCCAATCAAATTCACTGTTACAGTTAAAGAATGGGTAACTGGAACAGATATTGATGTTACAATGTAATAATTGCTGATACACAATACTGGGAGGGCGACTTTAAAAAATATAGTCGTCCTCTCTTTATTTATGTATTCTGATAGAGACTTGTTCCAAATATTCAATTCCCAAAAAGATATCTTTAGTTTTTAATTGGTGATACACTTAAATTTTGCCAAAAAATCAATTGAGAGGTTGTGCCATCTCTTTCGCTTACAAAACAAGGATAAACACTAAAAATCCTTCCGAGAAATCAATAGTGAACCGATTCAAAGTATTTAGTGGCTTAATCCTTAATACTAAAAGAAGTTATAACTGGTTTTGTGAATATTCTCCAAGACTGAGATAGTCTTGATATTTCTGTAAATATAAATTATGATTTTCCATATTAGGTTTAAAAACCTTACCTATAGGAGCGCCCATCGCCTCTTGAGCATCTTCGACAGTTTCATAAATACCACAAACTGTTGCTGCAAGCATACCTGAACCTAAAGCACAAGCTTGGTCACTATCAACCACCTTTACTGTGAGGCCTAAAACATCAGACATAATTTGCATCACAAGTTCTGATTTTTGTGATATTCCACCAATAGCTCTAACTTCTTTAATCTCAATTCCTTCTTCAAGATATCTATCCATAATTGCCTTTGTTCCGAATGCAGTAGCTTCGATTAAAGCTCTATAAATCATAGGTGCGGTGGTTGAAAGACTAAGACCTAAAATAGCACTTTTTACCCTAGGATCTGAATCGGGACTACGTCTTCCATTAAACCAATCTAAAGCTATTAAATATGTATCTTCAATAGCCAAATTAGTAGCTTCCTTTTCTAAAGCGGGCAAGATTCTTTCTTTAAAATCCTCAGCCTTCTCTGGTAAAAGAGTCTTAATAGGCCACAATAGGACTTTTCTAAACCAAGCATAAATATCACCAAATGCCGCTTGTCCCGCCTCAAAACCTATTAATCCTGGTATAACTGAACCATCTACTTGTCCACATATGCCCTTTACTTGCTTATCTCCAATCTTTTCTTTAGAACTTACCACAATATCACAAGCAGAAGTCCCCATAATTCTAACAAGTGAGCCCTCAGTAATTGAAGCACCTACTGCACCAACATGAGCATCTATGAGCCCCACTCCAACCTTTAATGTCTCTGGTAGTCCTAATTCTTTAGCTAAATCTTTAGAAATAAATCCAGCGCAAACATCCGATGTATAAGTATCTTCATATAGTCTACTCCTCATTGCCCCTAACCTAGGATCTAGCTTATTCAAAAAATCTTCTGATGGAAGTCCACCCCATTCCGCTCGCCACATCGCTTTATGGCCAGCAGCACACCTACTGCGTAATAATTTTTCAGGCTTTGTTTCCCCTATTAACCAGGCAGTTATCCAATCGCAATGTTCTACCCAAGAATAAGCTGCGTCGGCTACCTTTTGATTATTTCTTAAAATGTGAAGAACTTTTGCCCAAGTCCATTCTGGCGAAAAAGTCCCACCAGAAAAAGTAGTATAATCCACTTCCCAATTATGCGCAAGCTCATTAATTGTATCTGCTTCTTCCTTTGCAGTATGATCTTTCCAAAGCACAAACATTGCATCAGGGTCTTCCTTATAATCTTTAGTAAGTGCTAGTGGAGTTCCCTCACAATTTACAATTGCAACTGTGCTTGACGTTGTATCAAATGTAATTCCTTCAAGACAAGATATTTCATCTGGTCCCACTTCTGCAACAATATCAGAAATTACCTTTTTAAAAGAATCAATATAATCTTGTGGATGCTGACGATATTTTTCACTTAATGGTTCACAATATTTACCCTTCATCCATCTAGGATAATAACAGGTAGATTCTGCTAAAGTTTTTCCATTTCTCGAATCTAAAAGAATCGCCCTACATGAATCAGTGCCATAGTCTACTCCTATTACATATCGTTTCTTTCTATCTTGTGCCATAATTTAGTTATTTATTAATGTAGTTAGCAATTAGTAGTTAGTTGTGAGCTGGCAGCTGCGAGCTGTTAGTTGTGAGCTGTGATCTGCGAGCTGTTAGTTTAGTTAGTGTAGTGAGTTGTTAATGCAGTTAATG
>CAYFMO010000013.1:0-10164 GCA_964344225.1 uncultured Muribaculaceae bacterium
AGAGAAGTAGGGGTTGTACCTTTTTCAATCGAAGGATCGTTGACAGTTGCGTCGATGATCCTTTTTTCATTACCCATTATGTTTGTATATATGAAAACTAGTTGTTTGTCAAAACTTTGTACCATAGCTCCAGCAATTTCGTGTCCATTGCCTGCATATCTTATGATATTATAGTTGTAATCAAATTTTGTAAATCGTTCGGCAATCTTATCTGATCCAAAAAATCCTAGGTTGAAGAATTTAATTTGCTTATAACTTACAACCCTATCAGCTGTTCCGTGGAGGAAGAGTGTTGGGGCTGGAGATTCTGCATATTTTAGCTTTCCTTTTCTTGAGAAAATTCCTCCTGCAAATGAAATTACACCAGCATATTGGAAGTCACGTGGTAGTTCTTTAGCATATTTAGTCCTATTAGAGAGATTGTAATCAGCTTGTAGTGCAGACACAGCCCCAGCTGAAGAACCGCTAATAATAATATTTTTTGGATCAACTTCTAGACTTTCTGCATTTTCTATTATGTAAGAGGTCGCACTAAATAAGTCCTCGACTGCCATATAAATAGCGTTTTCAAAGACTTTAACTTGCCCTATACCAACTCCTTGTTTATCTTTCAATCCAAGTCTGTAATCAATTGAAATTACAGTAAATCCGTTGTCTACTAGCAGTTTAAACCAAGGTAAATAGAACTCATTGTCACGTTCTCCTGCAGCAAAACCTCCCCCAAACATAAATAATATAGTAGGCTTAGTTTTACCTAAATAAGTAGTTTCACTGCCATCACTTGGATTATATATATCTAAAAAAAGTTCACATGTGTCTTTTTTTGCATACATATAAGTTCCATCAGGTGATATGATTCTTTCTTCAGCATCTATCATATTTGTCATTGCCAAGATTGTTGCTAGGGTTAATAATACTTTTTTCATTTTATTCTATTTTTTCTTCTGTAGTTTTTTGACCTTTTTGTTCCGTGAGTAGTTTCACGCCTTTGAATTGCCCTAAAAATCTACTGGCAATTACTCTAATTGCCGTATAAGCAGGTATTGCTACTAACATACCTACAGGACCACCTATTGTTCCAGCCATTAAAATTACAATAAATATTTCTAATGCATTGGCTCTAATGCTCTTAGAGTAGATTATTGGCTGGTATATAAATATATCGATAATTTGAGTTACACATAAAATGCCGAGTACAACTGCTCCATAACCGAAAAAGTTTAACTGATTTCCTATGACATTATACCTCATTACTACAGCCATAATTGTTCCTAATATTGTGCCAGATAAAGGGCCAACATATGGTATAATATTAAGTACACCTGTAAAAAAAGCAATACCTATTGCATTGACAACATCCAGTTTTGCGATTAGCCATAGACCAAGGAAGTTGAGAAGAGTCACTTCTGCAATTTCTAGCACTATACCAGCAAAATATCTGGATAGAAGACTTTCAATTTCACTGATTGCCGCTCTTGCTCTTTGCTCATATTTTTCAGGAATTGCAGCTACAATTATGTTTGGAAAAAGTTTACTGTCTTTTATAAAGAAAAAGCTAATAAAAGCAATTGAAAATACTGCAACACCGAAGTCTACAACAAAACCAGCTATAGAACTTGTAATGTTGGTAAATATTGACACATCGAAAACCTTAGCAAGTTCTATGAATAATAAGTTTTCAAGTTTAAAATCAGCTCCTAGCGTAGGAAAGGTTGCTATTAAAGAATTATTTATGTTTTTCATAAATACTCCAGCAGATTTAGTTATCTCTCCCATATCTATACTAGAAAACTCCATAAGCATCTTACCTACTACAGGAAAGAGTTGAGTAACGGCAAATAGTAATATACCAACTATTAGAACCATAGATATGATTGCAGAAAACCAGTCAGGAATACGATAGTTTTTGATTTTTACTTTCCTTAGTAACCCCATTAATGGGCTAGCTATTAGAGAAATAACACCAGCTGCAATCATATAGATTAAAACATTGCTGAAGTACCAAGCAATAGCTCCAACAATAACTAATAAAGAAGCAATTAAGATATACTTAGCTAGCTTGTCTGTGTAACTTTCTTTAGTCATAATTCTTATTATTTTTACTTGTGCTTTAGTTTGGCACAAGCAGCCTGTATCTTTGCAATAACAAAATAAATAATAAACTATTAAATTATAAAGTTATGGATACAAATATTGATTTTTTAGCATCTATTGTTTCTAATGATTCATCTTACGGAACCCTTGTGGATATGATTAAAGATCTTGATCTTGAACTTGTAGCTGTAGATTTTTTTCAGAACTAAGGTTAATTTTAATCTCCTTTAGTTTAGCAATTTTTAGCGCTCTTCCCTTTGTCTTGACCATTCTTTGAGCAATGATAAATTCTGATACAGGATCCTCAATAAATCTTTGTATAGCCCTTTTCAGTGGTCTGGCACCGTAATCAGGGTTATATCCAGCATCTGCGACAAATTTCTTCGCACTTGCAGAGATTTTAAGTTCATATCCAGCTTCTCTTACCCTGGCCTTTAATTCAGTAAGGTCTATGTCAATAATTTTCTCAATATCTTCTTTAGTAAGACTATTAAAGAAAATTTGTTCATCTACTCTATTAATAAATTCAGGCGGAAACACTCTTTTGACAGCTTTTTCTAATATGGATTTCTTGTTTAAAGAAACATCTTTACCTGCTGTGCTAAAACCTATACCTGTACCATATTCATCTATCTCACGACTTCCAACATTGGATGTCATAATTATAATTGTGTTTTTGAAATTAATGCTACGGCCACTATTATCAGTCAATCTTCCCTCATCCATTATTTGGAGAAGTACATTAAAAATATCAGGATGAGCTTTTTCTATTTCATCTAATAGTACTACGCTATATGGTTTTCTTCTGACTCTCTCACTTAGTTGTCCACCATCTTCAAAACCAACATATCCAGGAGGTGCACCGATGAGCTTAGAAACATTGAATTTTTCCATATACTCACTCATATCTAAACGTATCAAATTTTCCTGAGAATCAAAAAGGTATTCAACAATAGCTTTTGCTAGTTGGGTTTTGCCGACTCCTGTGGGGCCAAAAAACAAGAATGTACCAATTGGCCTATTAGGATCCTTAATACCAGCCCTATTCCTTTGTACTGCTCTTACAACTTTTTCAATTGCTTCATCTTGACCTATTATTTGTTTTTTTAATTCTTCTTCCATATTAAGAAGACGTGCACCCTCAGACTCTGCCACTTTACCTGCAGGTATTCCCGTCATAATAGAGATTACATTTGCTACGTCAGTACTTTGAACTGTTAATGTTCTATTAGGACTTTGTAAACCCACCATTGAACCAGCTTCATCCATAACGTCAATTGCTTTATCTGGAAGACACCTATCTGTTATATATCTTTCAGACATTCTAACACAGGCTTCTAATGCTTCATCTGTATATTTAACATTGTGGAAATGCTCATAATTGGTTCTTAATGAGCCAAGTATAGATATGGTGTGTTCAATATCAGTTGGGTCAACAATTATTTTTTGGAAGCGCCTATCTAAGGCTCCATCTTGTTCGACGATTTTTCTGAATTCTTCTAATGTTGTAGCTCCAATACATTGGATTTCTCCTCGTGCTAGTGCTGGTTTTAAAATATTAGCTGCATCCAGGCTGCCGCTTGCCCCTCCAGCTCCTACAATTGTATGAAACTCATCAATAAATAAGATTATATCATTTCGCTGGCTTATTTCAGAAATAATAGACTTAAGTCTTTTTTCAAAATCTCCTCTATATTTTGTGCCTGCAACGACAGCTGCAATATCCAAGGTAATTAATCTTTTACCACTAAGTACAGGAGGAACATTCCCATTTGCTATTCTTATTGCTATTCCTTCAACAATTGCAGATTTGCCCACACCAGGATCACCAACAAGCATAGGATTGTTCTTTTTCCTTCTTCCAAGAATTTGAATAACTCTTTGAATTTCATCTTCACGACCAACTAGGGGATCTAGCCTTCCTTCTTCTGCTGCCTTAGTAACATCGTAACCATAATCTTCTATTGAAATTTTAGGACTTTCCTCTTCTGCTTGCTTAATAATTATTTCTTGTCTTTCTTCAGCCTCTTCAGCATCTGCTGGTTCTACTTTACTATCATTAAGCGTGTCCCTATCGAGTAAACTGTTTCTATCTAAGTATTTATATATACGAGAATAGTCAACTCCAACATCACGTAAATAGGTTTGTCCATAACTACTTGTACTCCTAGATAAGGCCAAGAGAAGATGTTGTGATGAGGCTTCAGCACTTCTTAATCTTGTCGCTTCTAAAACGCAAAAACTCAAAACATTTTGAGCACCACGTGAAAAAGTGATACTATCAATTTCTGAATAAGGAATTTTTTGATTTGTAAAAATTCTACTATCAATGAATTCTTTAAACTCAGGGATGTCCACCTCAAGTCCTCTAAGTGCGTCTATCGCTGTGTTTTCCATATGTCTAATAATGCCAAGATAGAGATGATCTGGCCCAATTCCATAGTTACCAGTTCTCATCGCTTCTTCTCTAGCAAAATTGATGATAGAATTAAGTTCATTTGATATTTTGATGTCCATAAATTAACTATTTAGTGTACAAATTTACTATTTTTTTTGTAACTTTGCGGATTATGTGAATGCTAATTTAAAAATTGAAATTCAATATATGGAAAATGAAGTAAAAACGGGTAGAATTGAGCAGGTTAATATTGACCATCAAATGAGGAGCTCATATATTGACTACTCTATGTCGGTAATTGTTTCTCGTGCGCTCCCAGACGTTAGGGACGGTATGAAGCCTGTTCATAGAAGGGTTTTGTATGGAATGCAAGGACTTAGTTTGAATTATACTAGTTCTACAAAAAAATCTGCTAGAATTGTCGGTGAGGTATTGGGTAAGTATCACCCACATGGCGACTTAAGTGTTTATGATGCAATGGCACGTATGGCTCAATGGTGGAGTTTAAGGTATCCACTAGTTCACGGGCAAGGTAACTTTGGTTCGATGGACGGTGACCCAGTAGCTGCAATGCGTTATACAGAGGCAAAACTAGCAAAGATTTCAGAAGATGTTCTTGCTGACTTAGATAAGGATACGGTAGATTTCCAAAATAACTTTGACGATTCTTTAACAGAGCCAAAGGTTCTTCCAACTAAAATTCCTCTACTTTTATTAAATGGTGCTTCTGGTATTGCTGTGGGTATGGCAACTAATATGGCTCCACATAATTTAACAGAATGTTGTGATGCTATTTGTGCTTATATAGATAATCCAGAGATTACTATTGAGGAACTAATGCAATATATAAAAGGTCCAGATTTCCCGACAGGTGGAATCATCCAAGGTCGCTCTGGAATTAAGGAAGCCTTTGAAACAGGTCGTGGTAGAATTGTAATTCGTTCTAAGACGGATATTGAAGTAAGCGATTCGGGTAGAGAAACAATCGTGGTTACTGAAATTCCTTATATGGTAAACAAGAGAGAGATGATCGAAAAGATCGCTGAACTTGTTGAAGAAAAGAAAATTGAAGGTATTGCATATATAAACGACGAAACCGATATGAAAGGTGTTCGTGTTGTTATTCGTTTAAAGAAAGATGCTAATTCTAATGTAGTATTAAATACCTTATTTAAATTTACTCAGCTTCAGTCTAGTTTCTCAGTAAATAATGTTGCATTAGTTAATGGGCGTCCTCGTACTTTAAATTTAAAGCATCTTATTAAATACTTTGTTAAACATAGGCATGAGGTTGTTGTACGCAGAACCAAATTTGATTTGGATAAAGCAGAAAAGAGAGCTCATATTCTAGAGGGACTTTTAAGAGCAATTGATGTAATTGATGAAATTATTGCAATCATTAGAGCTTCACGCGCTGTCGAAGATGCTAAAACAGAAATAATGGCGAGGTTTGGTTTTACTGAAATTCAGGCTACAGCTATTGTTGAGATGAGGTTACGTCAATTAGCAGGTCTTGAAAGAGAAAAACTCCAGACAGAGTATGATGAATTAATGAAGTTCATTGCTTATTGTCAAGAGATTCTTTCAAGTGAGGCAAGACAGCTTGAAATTGTTAAGGAAGAGACACTTGAGATGAAAGAGAAGTATGGCGATGCTAGAAGAACAGAAATCTCATTGTCTGAAGAAGATTTTAATCCAGAAGACTTTTATCCTAATGAAGATGTTGTAATTACAATTTCACATCTGGGATATATAAAGAGAACATCTCTTACAGAGTATAAGACTCAAAATAGGGGAGGTGTTGGCTCGAAGGGAAGTGCAACCCGTGATGAAGATTTTATTGAGCATATATACATTGCTAATATGCATAGTACTATGCTTCTGTTTACTCAGAATGGTAAGTGCCATTGGTTAAAAGTTTATGAGATTCCAGAGGGAACTCGTACTTCAAAAGGTCGTGCAATTCAGAATGTACTAAGTATTGAGCCAGATGATAAGATTAAGGCATATATTAATTTGCAAACTCTTGAGGATGAGGATTATATAAACAATAATTATATAGTTTTAGCCACCAAAGAGGGAGTAATTAAGAAAACTACTCTTGAGGCTTATTCAAGACCACGTGTAAATGGTATTATTGCATTAACTATTAGAGAAGGTGATGAATTACTAGAGGCCAGAATGACAAACGGTTCATCGGAGATACTTCTAGCAGGTAAAGAAGGTCGTTGTTGCCGCTTCGATGAGACTGATGTAAGACCTATGGGTAGAACAGCTTCTGGAGTACGTGGCATAAATCTTGATGATATTGATATGGCTATAGGTATGATAGTCTATGATCCTAATGCTGAGAACGCTGCTAATCAGTCAGTTCTAGTTGTTAGTGAGAATGGTTATGGTAAGCGTACCGACTTTGATGAGTATAGGAAAACAAAACGTGGTGGAAAAGGAGTGAAAACCTTGAATATCACAGAAAAAACAGGTAAACTTGTAGCAATTAAGAATGTAACTGAGGATAATGACTTAATGATAATTACTCAGTCTGGATTAACAATTAGAATGGCTGTTTCAGATATTAGTCTAATTGGCCGTGCAACACAAGGTGTTAGATTGATTAATCTTAGAGAAGATGATGCGATAGCTGCAGTTTCTGTAGTAGAAAATGAGGAGGAGGAAGAAAACAACAATGAAAATCAAGAATCAGTGAATGATGTTGAAACTCCAAGTCCAATAGATGAAGAATAACAAATTAATAATAACATTATATGAAAAGATTTTTAATAGTTTTAGCAGCACTTCTTGTATTTCAAGTTGTTGATGCACAATCAGTAAAAACTCCAGCTCAAGCAAAGGCTGCGATTGAGTCTGCAAAAGTAGCAAGTCAACATCCTAAGAAAGCAACAAAAGTGGCTACGTGGATAAAGTTGGCTAAAGCTTATGTAGATGCTTATGAAGCTCCATATGGCCAAGCAATGGTTAATATGAGTAAAACAGAACTTAATCTTCTATTAGGGAATGAGAAACCTTTATCAGTTGAACAAATTCAGCTTGAGGGGCAGCCAATTACAAAAGAAGTATATGCAAGTAAAAATTTGTATTTCAATGCAAATGGTGTTTTGGTTTTAATGGAAGCTACTCAACCAGTAATTGAAGGTTTAGACCTTTTAGCAAGTGCAGTTGAAGCATATAAAAAGGCTAATGCAGTAGACGTTAAAAACAAAAAGGTAAAAGATTTGACTGCTGGTCTTAAATCAATTGTTGATAAATATCAGCAAGAGGCTTTCACTAAATATACTTTAGGTGATTACGCTGCAGCAAGTGAATTATTTGCTAAATCAGCAGCAGCTTCTGAAGTTAAACCATTATCTTCTTTGGATACAACATCTTTATATAATGCAGGTTATACTGCTTGGATGGCTAAGGATTATAAGGCAGCTAAGAAACATTTTGAAAAATGTCTCGACGTTAAGTATTATTACACTGACGGTGAAGTTTTCTCAAAACTTTCTGATATTTATAAAGAATTAGGTGATAATGAAGCGTCAATAGAGATTCTCGAAAAAGGATTTTCGGCATATCCTCAAAGTCAATCAATCTTGATCGGTCTTATTAATTATTACATTGAGAGTAAGGAAAATCCTGAAAAATTATTTACTCTTCTTGATAAGGCAAAAGCTAATGAGCCAAATAATGCTTCACTTTATTATGTAGAAGGTAATATACATGCGCAGCTAGGTCATTACGAGGATGCTAAGAAAGCATACGACAAATGTAATGTAATCAACCCAGAATATGAGTTTGGTTATATTGGCGCTGGTATTATGTACTATAATAGAGCAATTGAACTTCAGACAGAAGCTTCAAATGAGATGGATGATGCTAAGTGGACTGTGCTAATTCAACAATTTGAGGATGCATTACTTAATGCTATTGAACCATTTGAAAAAGCATACTCAGTTTCAAAGGATGAATCACTTAAGGTGAATATTGCGGAATATCTTAAAAATATTTATTATCGCTTTAGCTCTAAGGACGCTAAGTATAAAGAGCTTTACGATAAATATTCAGCAATAGTAGCACAAAGACAATAATTAGTTAGAGTCTTCGATTTTGTCGAAGGCTTTTACTATTTTAGTTACTAGAGGGTGTCTTACTATATCTTCATTTTTGAAGACAATAGTACTGATGCCCTTTATATTTTTAGTTAAATTAACACCCTTTAAAAGGCCAGAATCTTTTTTATTAGGAAGGTCTACTTGAGAAGCATCACCAGTAACTATAAATTTAGCGTCTTGGCCCATACGTGTTAAGAACATTTTTAGTTGGCCTAAATTGGTATTTTGTGCTTCATCGAGAATAACACAAGCATTGTCTAGAGTTCTACCTCTCATATAAGCTAGAGGAGCAATTTGTATGGTTCCTTCTGTCATTAACTCCTGAAGCTTTCTTCCAGGAATCATATCTCCTAATGCATCATAGAGTGGTTGTAAGTACGGATCTAGTTTATCTTTTAGATCTCCTGGTAAAAAACCTAACCTTTCTCCCGCTTCCACTGCTGGGCGTGTTAAAATAATTCTTTTAACTTCTCTTGATTTTAAAGCTCTGACTGCTAATGCAATAGCAATATATGTCTTTCCTGTTCCTGCTGGTCCAAGTGCATAAATTAAGTCGTTTTCAAAATATGCTTTTACCATTTGTTCTTGTGTGCGATTTCTTGCTCTGATTGGTTTTCCATCTGTTCCATATACAATAATTGCATCACCACTTATCTTGAACCTATCTGGATTAGCCTCATCATCTAGTATATCTTCTACATCATAAGGTGTTAGATGACTTTTTTGAAATCTCCTTTCTATAAGTCTATTTAATTTTTGTTCAAAATCTTCTATTCTATCTTCGTTCCCCTCTAGAATTATTTCATCACCTCTAGCTACAGTTTTTATGTCCATATAGTAGCCACATAATGCTTCTAAAACTCTATTTCCTGCCCCATAAATTTCAATAGGGTCAATTGATTCTAATTTTATTATGTGCTTCATTATAAATTTATGTCTTATCTAGTGCAAATATATCAACTTTTATTTTGTCTCAGATTATTTAATCGTTAAATTTGCGTACTTTGCGCGGTAATAATTGTAAAATGAAGTTTATGCGTGGGAATATTTTATTATTAATTTTAATTATTGCAAGTTTATTTAGTTCTTGCGATATGTTTCGTGGTTTAGCTGGACGTCCTACCAGTAAAGATATAGAACAAAAACGTCAAGAGATAGAACTACATAAAGCATCAGTTGAAAAAGCAAGAGAGGATTCTATAGCCTTTGCACAAAAAGCAGAAGCGGATTCATTAAAAGCAACTGAAGCGCTTGCACAATGGATATATCCTTCTTCTAGGATGGGAGGAATTTCTGAAGGTATGAATTTGGTATATAAGTACTATGTTATAATTGGAGCATACCGTATAAAGTCAAATGCACTTGCTGTTGTAAATGAAGTGACTGAAAAAGGATGGGAAGCTAAGTTGATAAGTCTGCAAAATAATATGTATGCAATAGGACTAGCTCCTTCAAATAAAATAGCGGATACTTATAATGCATATTTGAAGATTATAGAAGAGCCATTTTGTCCTAAAGGAGCATGGATTTTGTTAAATGAATAGTCAGAATGAATAG
>CAYFMO010000013.1:10264-19691 GCA_964344225.1 uncultured Muribaculaceae bacterium
AATGAATAGTCAGAATGAATAGAATTTTATCCATATTTCTCTTCTCTTTTGTGTTTATGATACCTTCATATGCACAGTTTAATGATTCAATAACTTATAGTTCTCTATATGATGGAGAAACAATTACTGCTCTTAAGGAGCACGTTATTACTCTTTCTTCAATTGATTTAGAAGGTAGGAAGGCTGGTTCTGATGGCGAGACACGTGCAGCTAAATATGTAGAGTCTAAGTTTAAAGAGTATGGCGTTGATTTACTATCATTTACTGGAGGAGATATTTTTGGAATTAGTCACGAGGGAGCCGACACATTGGTTTCTAGGAATGTTATAGGTTATATTCAAGGAAATGATAAGTCTTTGAATGATAAATATATAGTTATTGGTGCAAGGCTTGATAACCTTGGTGTTATGAATCTTCAAGTGGACGGGCAGACAAAGCAGAATGTCTTTTGTGGTGCCAATGGGAATGCATCGGGTTTAGCAATGTTGCTTGAACTTGGAAAAAGAATTAAAACTAATTCAATTTTCTTAAGGCGTTCTATTCTGTTAGTCGCTTTTGGAGCATCTAATGAGACTTTTGCAGGTTCGTGGTATTTTTTAAACCGTTCTTTTGCAGATCCAGGTAAGATAGATGCTATGATAAATCTAGATATGCTAGGAACTGGAAACAATGGATTCTATGCGTATACAGCTTCTAATGAAGATTTAAACTCATTGATTAGAAAATTAGAAGGAGAATTACAACCTATTAAGCCTCAAATACTTGCAAATGAAGTATATCCGTCTGATCATAGAGCTTTTTATGCGAAAGAAATTCCAGCAGTACACTTTACAACTGGTAAGTACTCTGAGCACAATACAGTAAAAGATACGGAGTCTATCATTAATTATGAGATGATGGAGCGGGAGTTAGAGTATATTTATAACTTTACAATGCTCTTGTCTGATACCACATTAGATATACAATTTAGTAACAGTCTTGCGATACGAAGTGCTAGTTATGACGATGTGGTTCCTTATTATGAGTGTGATCAACCACCACTTTTTTTGAATAGCTCAAATCCTAAGCAATTTTTAGAGAAATGGGTGTATCAATATTTAAGATACCCACCAAATGCAGTAAGAGATGGTATTCAAGGAAGAGTTATTGTTGATTTTATTATCGATAAGTCAGGAAAAGTGACTGATGTAAAAGTAGTTAGAGGTATTGACCCTGAGCTAGATGAAGAAGCAGTAAGAGTGATATCTGCATCTCCTAAGTGGAAGCCAGCAAGAGTAAATAAAACAAAGGTCAGATGTTCTATGTCGATTGCTGTAGATTTCCGTCTCGAGAAGAAAGGCAAGAGAAGTTTTGGATTTAAGAAACATACAAATTAAATATATGGAGTATAATTTTAATTCTATAGAAAAGAAGTGGCAGGCATACTGGGCTGCTAATCAAACTTTTAAAGCAGAGGTAGACTCGTCGAAGCCTAAATATTATGTTCTAGATATGTTTCCATACCCATCTGGGGCTGGTTTACACGTAGGTCATCCGCTAGGCTATATAGCAAGTGATATTTATAGTAGATATAAAAGATTACGTGGTTATAATGTTTTGCATCCAATGGGCTATGATGCTTTTGGTCTTCCTGCTGAGCAATATGCAATTCAGACAGGTCAGCATCCAGCTATTACTACAGCTCATAATATAGCAAGATATAGAGAACAACTAGATAGAATAGGATTCTCATTTGACTGGTCAAAGGAGGTAAGAACATGTGAACCAAAATATTACAAGTGGACTCAGTGGGCTTTTCTTCAAATGTTTAAAAGTTGGTATGATAATAGACAGCAAAAAGCCAGACCTATTTCTGAACTATTAGAAATATTTTCTAAAGAAGGCAATAGTACAGTTGATGCTTCTTGTGGCGAGGTTGAAACTTTTACTGCTGCACAGTGGAAAGCCTTTTCAGAAAAAGAAAAGTCAGATATTCTGATGCAGTATAGAATAGCATATCAGGGTGAAACAGCAGTAAACTGGTGCCCTGCTCTAGGTACAGTACTAGCAAATGATGAGGTAAAAGAAGGCTATTCAGTTCGTGGTGGACATCCAGTTGAGCAAAAAATGATGACTCAGTGGTTGCTAAGGGTGTCTGCTTATGCATCTCGTCTTTTGGACAATCTTGATAATTTAGATTGGACGGATTCTTTGAAGGATATGCAAAGAAACTGGATTGGAAAGTCAGAAGGGGCAGAAATGGTATTTAAGGCTGTTAATGGTGATAAAGAGTATGATATGACCATCTTTACCACCAGAGCAGATACAGTGTTTGGGGTAACCTTTATGGTATTAGCTCCAGAAAGTGACTGGGTTAATTTACTTACAACAGAAGAGCAAAAAGAAGCTGTTGAAAACTATCTCACACTTGCTAAGAAGAAAACAGAGAGAGAAAGAATGACCGAGACCAAAAAGGTTTCAGGCGTGTTTTCAGGCTCTTATGCTATAAATCCTTTAACAAGAACAAAAGTACCAATTTGGATATCTGATTATGTACTAGCTGGTTATGGTACAGGAGCAATTATGGCAGTGCCTGCACACGATAGCCGTGACTACGTATTTGCAAAGCATTTTAACTTACCAATTATTCCATTAATTGAGGGTTGTGATATTAGTGAGTCAAGTTTTGATGCACACGATGGAATTATGTGTAATTCTGGCTTCCTTAATGGTTTAACAGTTGATGAGGCTATTCCAGCAGCGATTGATTATGTTGAAAAAAATGGTATAGGTCGTAGAAAAGTTAACTATCGTCTTCGTGATGCTATTTTCTCTCGTCAAAGATATTGGGGTGAACCTTTCCCAATTTATTTTAAAGATGGTATTGCAACTCCATTGGATAAAAGCCAATTACCATTAGAACTTCCAGAGATTGATGAGTTTAAACCAACAGAGACAGGAGAACCCCCACTAGGAAGAGCAAAGAATTGGACTATAGATGGTCATCCTATTGAGCTTAGTACAATGCCAGGTTTTGCAGGTTCTTCTGCTTATTACTTGAGATATATGGACCCACACAATTCAGATGCGCTTGTATCCAAGGAGGCAAATGATTATTGGCAAGATGTGGATCTTTATATTGGTGGCACAGAGCATGCTACAGGACATCTAATATATTCTAGGTTCTGGAATAAATTCTTATATGACTTAGGCTATATATGTAAAAGTGAACCATATCGTAAATTGATAAATCAAGGAATGATTCAAGGACGTTCTAATTTTGTCTATAGAATAATTGGAACTAATACTTTTGTTTCACTAGGTCTTAAAGATCAATATGAGACAACAGAACTTCACGTAGATGTGAATATTGTCCATAATGATAGACTTGATTTAGATGCTTTCCGTAATTGGATGCCTGACTATGTAAATGCCGAGTTTATCCTAGAAAATGGAGAGTATATATGTGGATGGGCTATAGAAAAAATGTCTAAATCAATGTTTAATGTTGTAAATCCAGATGTAATTTGTGATACATATGGAGCAGATACACTTAGACTTTACGAAATGTTTTTAGGCCCACTTGAACAATCTAAGCCGTGGGATACCAATGGAATAGATGGTGTAAGCCGTTTCCTTAATAGGGTTTGGAGGTTGTTCTATGATAAAGATGGTTTGGTGGTAAATGATGAGCCAGCAACTAGAGATGAGCTTAAAACTCTACATAAATTAATTGATAAAATCCAAACTACAATTGAAGCTTTTTCTTTTAATACTTCAGTTAGTGCATTTATGATAGCTGTTAATGAACTTTATGAACTAAAATGTCGTAAAAAGGAAATATTGGAGCAATTTCTAATACTTCTTTCTCCTTTTGCGCCACATATTGCTGAGGAGTTATGGGAAGCTCTAGGACATAAAGAAAGCATAACTTATGCAAGTTTCCCTAAATATATTGAAGATTATACAAAAGAAAGTTCTGTTACGTATGCAGTTTCATTTAACGGCAAAACAAGGTTTACTGTCGATTTACCAATTGATATGTCACGTGAAGAAGTGGATGCAACAGTTCGTGCTATGGAACAAACAGCTAAATATGTTGGTGATGCTAATATAGTCAAAGTAATTGTTGTCCCTGGAAAAATAGTTAATATTGTTTTAAAATAATATATGAAACCCAAAATTAGTAAAACTAAAATTTTCTCTATTGGCTGGGATTATTTAATGCTGTCAATAGGAACTCTTATCTATGTAGTAGGTTGGACTATTTTTTTAATACCTAATGGTATAACGAGTGGTGGTTTAACTGGTCTTTGTACCACTATTCAATATGGAACGAATGGGGCTATACCTATTGGTTTAAGTTTTCCGATACTTAATGCTCTTCTATTAATAATAGCCTTGATTATTTTAGGTAAAGGCTTTAGTTTTAGGACTATATATGTAATCTTCTTGTCGTCTCTATTATTTGATGTTCTTCCAGATTTTCCTGTTTTGGAGGTTCATATGGATGAAAAATTTTTAGTCGCTTTAGTTGGAGGAGCACTTGAGGCTACTGGTATAGGTATAGTAATTTTAAAGGGAGGTAGTACAGGAGGAACAGATATTTTAGCAATGATTGTGAATAAATATTGGCCAGTTTCTCCAGGCAAAGTTTATTTGTATTCAGATTTGATTATCATTTCTTCAATGCTTTTAGTTCCTGGGATGGGCTTAGTTCATATTATCTATGCTTTTGTTGTTATGCTGACATTCTCAGTACTAATAGATTATGTATTACTGGGTAACAAGTCTTCTGTTCAAATTTTAGTTTTTTCTAAAAAATACGAAGAAATAGCGAATCACATAGTTAATGATGTGAAAAGAGGTGTAACTGCATTACAATCAGTCGGTTGGTATTCTCAAGCGGAAAGTAAGGTGTTATTGATTATTCTTAGGAAAAATCAAATGAACGAGGTTATAAATAATATTAAGAAAATTGATAAAGAAGCATTTATTTCTGTGTCGACTGCTCACAACGTTTTTGGAGAAGGATTTGAAGAAGTTAAAACAGGCATCAAACTAGGAAAGAAGAAGTCCAGCGAAGAAAAGCATAATGAGTAAAAAGCTAAAACATACATTTTTAGATACTATTAAAGAATATTCTTTAATAACAGCGGGTTTGTTTTCTTTTGTAATCGGCTGGGTGATATTCTTGTTACCAAACAACTTGGTTGGTGGTGGGGTAACAGGCTTTAGCTCAATTATTTACTATGCAACAGGTATACCAATAGGATATACATATTTTGTAGTCAATGTAATTTTATTCTTTATTGGTCTTAAAATTCTGGGAAATAGTTTTGGGGCCAAGACTTTATATGCTATCATTTTAGTCTCAGTTCTTCTTAGGGTAATTCCTCCTATTATTCCACAAGATTTTATTCAGGAGTTTGCAATGAATAATGGCAAGATATTATGTACCATTATTGGCGGTATTTTTGCTGGAGTTGGTATCGGTATATCTATTTCTCAAGGTGGTAGCACAGGAGGTACTGATATTATAGCTCTAATAATTAGTAAATATCGTAATGTAAGTCCAGGTCGCTTGATATTAACAATGGATGTTTTTATCATTTTAATCTCTCTTCTATTTCCGTCTTACAATTCAAATGGTGAACTATTAGTTTTCACTGAAAAGTTTGCCGTAGTTGTATATGGTTTGATTATGATAACAGTTACTAGTGTATCTATCGATTTATATATATCTGGAACAAAGCAATCTGTCCAAGTTATGATTTTTTCAAAAAAATATAAAGAGATTGCAGATGCGATTGCTTTTGATATGAAAAGGGGAGTTACAATTTTACCAGCAAAAGGGTGGTTTACAAAAGAAGATGGGCAAGTTTTAATGGTTGTAACGCGAAAAGTTGATTTAAATTTATTGTTGAGATATGTAAAAAATATTGATCCCGATGCTTTTTTATCAGTCTCTTCGGTAATGGGAGTCTATGGAAAAGGTTTTGATACCATAAAAGTTAAATCAAAAAAGTAAAATTCTTCTAAAGAAAAAGAAATTATCTAAAAAAAAAGATAAATCTACAGTTTAGCCTCTCCTAAAGTACATATTAGGAGAGGCTTTTAATTAAATTTGTAACCACAAAATTTATAAACACATGGGATGGCAAATTATAATTGAATTTCTAACTTACGTATCTTGTATCTTTCTACAAATTTATTTTACCATTATTTTCATTTACCATTATCAACGATTAGAAGTTTCTAAGTCTTGGGATAAATCAATCTTTTCTATTTGTTTTGGTATTAATATCCTGATTGCTACTTTATGTGCAATATTAGTAGAAGATAGTTTAAATATGTATCCTATTTATTTTATCTACTCATTTTTTCCTTTCCATCTTCATAAAATAGGATATTATAAGAATGAATATAGTCATATCTTAAGGTGGTTATTGCCGATTTTAGTATCCATACCAATAATTTTAATATTTATAGAGCAATTTGACCTCATTTCTCGCGAGTCCAATAAGCTTATTAATTTAATAGTTCTAATTACAGTCTATTTAGTTACTGAAATTTTATTCCAGCTATATTATTATAAGAGGGTTGCCAGTGGAACTCGTCATCATGGGTATTGGGCCAACCTAAATGTTCTTATTGATAATCTATATAAGCTTATTCTATTTTCTATTGTAATTATCTATGCTTTAAATTTTGATGGCAAATATTCTATAATTTTAAATTCAATTCTCCTTATAATGCTAACAGGACTGTATTGTGCATGTATAATAAGGAAAACCCATTCACAGATATATATATTTTGGCGAAAACATGAAAAAAAGATAATCGAAGCAATGAAGTCTTCCCTTATTCAAATTAAAGAGGACGATGGCCTAGAAGCTATATATAAGGAAGTTTATGATCGAGTCTTAGAGTATGTTAAAGAGGGTAAAGCTTTCTTAGATGGTAATTTATCGATTAATGATGTAGCCAAATCTACGTTTTCGAATAAAGTGTATGTATCGAGGGCTATTAGTATGTATACTGGACGTAATTTTTGTCAATTTATCAATTATTTTAGGATTAAATATTCAATTAAAGATTTTGAGGAAAATCCTCATCTAAAAGTGAGTGAACTAGCTTTACGCTCAGGTTTTCACTCTGCAGTTTCATATAATACATCTTTTAAGCTATTTATGAATGAAGCACCAAGTGAATGGTGTAGAAGAACAAGAGCAAGGATGAGTAAAAAGAAAAAATAGTGCTATCTTTGTGGACAAATTTAAAAAATTATGGCAGACGAGAAGATTATTTTTTCAATGAATGGGGTTGGTAAGATCCTTCCTCATAATAATAGAGTGATTTTAAAGGATATTTATCTCTCATTTTTCTATGGTGCAAAGATTGGCATAGTGGGTTTAAACGGTTCTGGCAAGTCGACTTTAATGAAGATTATTGCAGGCATCGAGACTGCTTATCAAGGAGAGGTTGCTTGGGCTCCAGGATATACAGTAGGTTATCTTGAGCAAGAGCCACAAATGGATGAGGATAAAACCGTAATAGAAGTTGTCCAGGAAGGTGTTCACGAGGTAGTAGATTTACTTAAAGAGTATGAAGAAGTAAATCTTAAGTTTGCCGAGCCTATGACTGATGATGAGATGACGAAACTCATTGAATATCAAGGTGAATTAACAGAAAAAATTGAACATTGTGATGGTTGGGAGATAGATGCTAAGCTTGAACGTGCGATGGATGCTTTACAATGTCCGCCGAAAGAAGCTAAAATTGCTACTCTTTCAGGAGGAGAGAAAAGACGCGTTGCGCTTTGCCGCTTGCTTTTACGCCAACCAGATGTGCTTCTCCTTGACGAACCGACTAACCACTTAGATACATCAAGTATTCAGTGGTTGGAAACACATTTACATCAATATAAAGGTACGGTTATAGCTGTAACACACGACCGTTATTTCTTAGATAATGTTGCAGGATGGATCCTTGAGCTAGATAGGGGAGAGGGGATTCCGTGGAAGGGTAATTATTCGTCGTGGCTAGAACAAAAGAGTACTCGTCTTGCTATGGAGGAGAAACAAGAAAGTAAGCGTAGAAAGGCTCTTGAACGTGAGTTAGAATGGGTCCGTATGGCACCTAAGGCACGCCATGCTAAGTCTAAAGCACGTCTAGGTGCATATGAGAAATTGGCTAGTGATGATGGAATTGAAAAAGAAGCAAATCTAGAAATTTATATACCTAATGGTCTTCGTCTTGGCAATAAGGTTATCGAATTTAAAGACGTGTCTATGGGATATGGGGACAGATTGCTATTTGAAAATCTTACTTTTGATTTACCACCAGCAGGTATTGTTGGTATTATAGGACCTAATGGTGCAGGTAAAACTACTTTGTTCCGTTTAATAATGGGCATTGAGGAGCCTAGGATAGGTGAAATTATAATAGGAGATACCGTTAAAATTGCCTATGTAGATCAGCAACATAAAAGTATTGACCCTCAAAAAACTGTTTATCAGACTATTGCAGAGGACTCAGAGTTTATTAAACTTGGAAATAGGGAAGTAAATGCTAGAGGTTATATTTCAAGATTTAACTTCACTGGAGCAGACCAAGAGAAGCTTTGTGGTGTTCTTTCTGGAGGTGAAAGAAATCGTTTGCATTTGGCGTTAACTCTAAAAGACCAAGGGAACGTACTTCTTTTAGATGAGCCTACTAATGATGTTGATATCAATACAATTAGAGCTTTAGAAGAAGGACTTGAGAACTTTGCTGGTTGTGCAGTTGTAATTTCGCACGACCGTTGGTTTTTGGATCGTATTGCAACACATATTCTTGCATTTGAAGGCGACTCTCAAGTTTATTTCTTTGAGGGTACTTATTCAGAGTATGAAGAAAACAAAAAACGACGCCTTGGTAATGTAGAACCTACACGATTCAAGTATAAGAAACTAATGGCAGATTAATTTTTATTTCCGAGGAAGACTAGGTACGAATTTCTTAACTATTGCCATTATTAAGTTGATTATTACATAGCTTATAAATGTAATAAATACAATTAGTGACCAGTTAAGCGAGAATGTCGATATAATTAAGGTGGAAATTAAAAATACTATAAAGAAAAGCACTCTACCAATAGTAACATTAGGGCTAGCTGTACCACCTTTTTTAAATTTCATAGAAAACATAGGAATCTCACTAATTAAAAGTGCTGAAATTACTATTACTAAAATTGGTATAAAAAGTGGAGTTCTTGCCCATACAATAAGTACTCCTTCTGAAACATTGAATACATAATAAGCTAATGAACCACAAATCATAGCTGAAGCTGGAGTAGCAAGACCAATGAATTTGTCTGTTTGCCTGCTGTCTGTATTAAATTTAGCTAAACGTAAAGCAGAAAAAATAGCTAAAGTTAAAGGTATATATGCAAGGAATTTAGGCT
>CAYFMO010000014.1:0-19626 GCA_964344225.1 uncultured Muribaculaceae bacterium
ACAGTAGGAACTATATTTTAGTCAGTAAAGCCACACAATAGACTTCGCATCCTTCGCTACGACCAACAAAACCTAGCTTTTCAGTAGTAGTTGCTTTTACTGAAACTCTATCAATATCAATATCCATTATTTCAGCAAGACATTTGCGCATTTTCACAATATAAGGTGCTAGTTTCGGTTTTTGCATTGCAATGGTAATATCCACATTGCCAGGCTGCCAACCTTTTTCGGTAATTAAAGCTATTACTCTACGAAGCAAAATTTTACTATCAATTCCTTTAAACTCATCAGATGTATCGGGAAAATGTTTACCTATATCCCCTAGAGCAAGTGCACCTAAAAGAGCATCACAGAGAGCATGAATCACTGTATCTCCATCAGAATGTGCTATACAACCAAGTTCACTTTCTATTTTTATGCCTCCAAGCCAAAGTGGTAGCCCAGGGGCCAAGGCGTGAACATCGTAGCCATTTCCTATTCTTATTTCCATATCGTACAATATTTCCACAAAAATAGTTAAATTTGCTGGTTATAACTATAATCTACTTTTGATATGGCGTTTAATTTTGGATTTTTTGGCAAGAGGGAGCATCGGGTGTTTAATTACAGGCCGCGTTACTATGACCCTAAAGAAGATGAAATGAAAGAAAAGTTTGGTCATTTGCATAAAGATAAAGAAGAAGATGCTGAAAAAGGGCCAGAACAATATGTACCAGGAGATTATGTGAAAGGCAGTCTTAGAAGTGCTGCATATAAAAAGACAAAAGACTCCTCAAAAAATCAGCATATAATAGGAATAATATCAATGGTTCTTTTCTTTATTATGCTTATTTATCTTGTGAAATTTTTTAATCTTCTTTGGTAATAGATATGAATATAAGAATATTACCAAGTAATATTGCAAATATGATAGCAGCAGGAGAGGTCATTCAAAGGCCTGCTTCAGTTGTTAAGGAGTTGATGGAAAATGCTGTAGATGCTGGAGCTACTGAAGTAACAGTAGTTATTCTTGATGCAGGGCGTACATTAATTCAGGTCATAGATAATGGTTGTGGAATGGATCCTGACCAAGCTGTTCTATGCTTTGAACGTCACGCTACTTCTAAGATACTCACAGCAGAAGATTTAATGGATATTAGAACCTTTGGTTTCCGTGGAGAAGCGCTAGCATCTATTGCAGCAGTGGCAGAAGTGACTTTAAAAACCAGAGAAGAAGGACAAGATTTGGGAGTACAAGTAGAATTTGCGGATTCTCAACATTTAGCAACAGAGCAGGTTTCAACTCCTGTGGGATCTAATTTTGCCGTTAGAAATTTATTCTATAATGTTCCTGCAAGAAGGAAATTCTTAAAGTCTGATAATGTTGAGTTTAAACATATAACTAATGAATTCATAAGAGTAGCTTTGACAAGACCAGAAATTGGCTTTACACTTATTCATAATTCCAAGGATATTTATGTTTTGAAGCCAGCGATGTCTTTGAAGTTTAGAATTTTAGACCTTTTGGGTTCGAATGTGGTTAATGAATTAGTAGATATCGAAACATCTACTTCCGTGGTCAACATTCTTGGTTATGTTGGCAGTCCTGATATGGCCAAGAAAGGTCTAGGCAATCAATATCTTTTTGTGAACGGAAGATTTTTTAGAAGCCCATATCTTCACAAAGCTGTGATGAAAGCTTATGAAAACCTCATTCCAGACGGGTATACACCATCTTACTTTATATATCTGGATATTAATCCTAACTCCGTAGATGTTAATGTTCATCCCACTAAAACTGAAATTAAATTTGAGGATGATAGCCTAGTATTCCAAATTTTGATGGCAAGTATAAAAGAAACTTTAGGTAAACATTCATTTGGGGATAGTATTGATTTTGAAGCAGATAGAAGTATAGATTTGCCAGCTTTTAGTAGTAATTTCAATGAGTTTAGACCAATAAAAGAGCCATCTCTTGATTTAGATACATCTTTTAATCCTTTTGACACTGATCCTTTCCCTTCAGAAACGGGGAGCTATATTCCTAAGGTAACTTATCCAACTACGTCTAAATATGTAGAGAAAAGGGATGATTATGGCAAGCTCTTTGAGGACAAGCTGCAACCAATGAATACAGTACTTGTAGTTCAGTCAAAGTATATTTTTGCAACATCACGTTCAGGAGTTATGGTGATAAATATTAAAAGAGCTCAAGAAAGAGTTTTTTATGAAAGATTTTTAGCAGCTTTTTCTAAAAATGAGCACGTCAGCCAAACCGCTTTATTCCCAGTAACGGTTCAAGTTGGAATAGAAGGTATGACTCTTATTCAAGAATATGAAAAAGAGTTAGCTACTGTAGGTTATGACATTGTACCTTTTGGAGTGGATACGGTAGTTGTTAATGCAGTGCCTATTGGATATTCTGCAGAACCAGGAAAGGTGCAAGCTATGATTATGGATTTGCTTTATGTATTAGCAGATAACCAAGAAAACCTACCAGAGCTTATGGCCTCTTCTCTTGCTTCTAAATTTGCAAAATTGGGTTCTATGAGTTCTTCTCCAATTAAAAATCCTGCTGAAGCACAGGCCCTTATGGATAGTTTATTGAGTTCAGAGAATCCAGAATTTACTAATTCAGGACAAAAAATAATTTCTATCCTAAGTATTGAAGAACTAGATAAGTTATTTTAAATTTGAAAATAAAAAATGAGACTTAATATACCAACAGTAACAAAAAATATTATCATGATTAATATATTAGTCATGATAATGATGCTTTTAAGAGAGGAGTTTATGATAAAGTATTTTGCTTTATTCTTTCCAACATCTCCTTTCTTTAAGCCGTGGCAAATTGTTACTCATATATTTTTACACGGGGGATTCTTCCATATTTTCTTTAATATGTATACATTTTTCCTTTTCGGCAGTGTGCTTGAAAGGGTATGGGGACCGAAGAAATTTGCACTATACTTTTTTGTAACTGGCATAGGCGCAGCTTTGCTTCATATGGGAGTTCAATATCTTGAAATTAAGATGATTGCAGATCCAATCGAAGCAATGCGGGCACAAGCAATTTTAAATAGAATCCCAACAGTGGGAGCATCAGGAGCAGTTTATGGAATTCTTCTCGGCTATGGAATGCTTTATCCAGATTCAGTTTTGACTTTACTTTTCCCACCAGTTTCGTTAAAGGCAAAATGGTTCGTTATTATCTTTGCAGTTATTGAGTTAGCTTTGGGATTATCAGGGAAGAGCGTATCAATTGCCCATTTTGCCCATTTAGGTGGAATGCTATTTGGCTTATTGTTGATATTATATTGGAGGAAAAGGGGTACATTGTATAGATATGAGTAAAAAGAGGGGTTCATGGTTACTAGGTACAGTTGGAAGGATTGTACTAATTTCTGCGGCAGTGCTATTGGTGTTGTCGTATGTCTCCGTGACCATTAACCCTGCAAAAATTTGGACTATTTCTCTTTTTGGAATCTTTTTCATTCCTATTGCACTCGTTAATTTAGTTCTCTTGATAGCGGCTTTAATCTTAAAGTCAAGAGCTGCTTTTATACCGCTAGTGGCATTATTACCTTCACTAATCTTTTTAGGGACTATTGTTCAGCTTCCTTTTAATAATGATAATTCAGATAAACTTGAGGCTTCAACAAAGACTGTGAAAGTCATCTCATATAATGTTGGACGTTTTGCGCTATATGATAAATCTTCGGATATTAGTTCACAAAAAGAGTGTACAGATTCTTTATTTAAATGGCTTATGAAGCAAGAAGCCGATATAATCTGTCTTCAGGAGTTCTATGTTACAGGTGAGGAAGATGCGAAAACGTATTTAAGAAAAAAATTAAACGGTTATAATCCAGAACTCTATATTTATTATGGAGGTAATGGTTGGAGTGGAAATGTTACATTAAGTCGTGTCCCTGCAACAGCTAAAGGAAAAATAGAGTTTGATAATAGTTCAAATTTAGCTCTGTTTTCAGATTATTGTATAGGAGGTCGTAATTTAAGAGTGTTTAACTGCCATTTTGAAAGCTATAATATCTCTTTGTCACATTTAATTCGTTCTTTTGACCAAGATGATGAAATTATATACAAAACAGGAGACAAGATGAAGGTCTCAATCGCAAGACGTCCAAAACAGGTAGGACAGGTACTTAAGAATATTGGTAATTGCCCATTAGAGGCCCTTGTGTGCGGAGATTTCAATGATACTCCGATGTCTTATACCTATTATAGAATGATAAAGGATAGAAAAGATACTTTTGTACATGCTGGATCTGGCTTTGGCGCAACTTATAATACATTGTGGCCTTTATTGAGAATAGATTATATTATGGCTCCAGAAGCCTTTACTATTCTATCTCACACCACTCCTAAAGTAAAATATTCAGATCATTATCCAGTTATAGCGGAACTTGCATTATGATAGATAACGAAATTAAAAAAGCATTAGAAATTCTTCGCTCAGGAGGAATAATTTTATACCCTACAGATACGGTTTGGGGACTAGGCTGCGATGCTACTAATGAGGAAGCAGTTGCTAAAATTTATGAAATTAAAAAGCGTGAAGATAGTAAATCAATGATTTTATTGGCTTCAGACTTGGATATGATATGCAGGTATATTAAAGAAATACCAGAAATAGCAGTTCAGCTGGTTGAGGTAAACGATAAACCAATGACAATTATATATCCTGGTGCTATGGGGCTAGCAAAAAATGTAATTGCCGAGGATGGAACTGTGGGTATAAGAATTCCTGACCATAATTTCTGTCATACTTTGATACAAAAACTAGGTCGCCCTATTGTTTCTACCTCTGCAAATATATCAGGTAAAGTGAGTCCTAAGAAGTTTGCTGAAATTAGTGAAGAAATAAAGGAGGCTGTGGATTATGTTGTAAATCCAGATTTGGAAAGTGAATCAACAGGCAAACCATCCTCAATTATAAAAGTCGGTGTAGATTATACTATAAAAATTATTAGGGATTAGTTCCTTTATTGTCCCCAGATAATCTTGTTTTGATGCTGCAGTGTTATTAAATAAAATGAAGGTAAGTAGCAGCGACTGCCGTAAGGGCAGCTGTTTCTATTCTTAATCTTGATTTTCCAAGATGTATAGGAATGAAGCCGTTTTCAATTGCAAGTTTAGCTTCTTCTTGTGAAAAATCTCCTTCTGGCCCAATCATAATTATGATTTCTTCTCCTTTGTGCTTTTGGAGAGCATCTGTAATAGGTACTCGCGGGTGATTTTCATCTTCAAAACAATAGGCAATGAGCTTTAGAGCCTTACTATTTTCTGCTTCAGATACGATGAACTCTTTCACTGTCCTTGTCTCTGACACAGTTGGTACTAGGCCTTTTAAAGATTGTTTGGCAGCAGATATAAGAATTCTCTTAATTCTATCAGATTTAAAAACCTTTCTTTCAGAATGCTCTCCTATGATTGGGCTTATTTTATTCAATCCCATTTCGCTGGCTTTTTCAGCAAACCACTCGTACCTATCAGCATTTTTAGGAGGGCAAACTGCCATATGAAGCTTGTATGGATGTAAACCCCAGTTAGAAATAGTGTCTATGACCTTGGCTTCAAGATTTTTAAAATTATCATTAATAATTTCACAAATGTACAAGGTTCCAGACCCATCTATTACTGAAATTTTATCTCCAGTTTTATGTCTAAGTACTTTTATACAATGTGTAGACTCATCTTTATCAAGTCTACAAATATTTCCCGCAATATTTTTAGAATAAAATAACTCCATATTGTTCTATTTTTATCTGAGCAAAGATAATTAAATCTCAACTAAGATTGAAAACCAAACAATCATTTGAATCAAAATAAAAGCTTATTTTTGTAATTATCTAAAACAATTTATATGTACATAGGTTTACTTTCGGATACTCATGGGCTTTTTGACCAGCCATTTAAGGACTTTTTTGCCCCTGTTGATGAAATATGGCATGCCGGAGATTTTGGTGGGGGATTACAATTGGCTAAAGAAATAGCAGAGTTTAAACCACTTCGCGGTGTTTCTGGCAACTGTGATAATTATGATTTACGCTTTATCCATCCCCTTTATAGATATTTTGATTGTGAAGGGATGAAAGTGTTGATGACTCATATCGGTGGTTATCCCGGAAGATATGATTTAAAAGCGAAAGCTCTAATAACGAATTACAAACCAGATATTTTTATTTGTGGCCATTCTCATATTTTAAAAATTGTAAATGATCCTTTATATGATATGTTGGTTCTTAATCCGGGAGCAGCAGGAATACAAGGTTTTCATATTTTAAGGACAGCTTTAAGATTTAAAATTGAAAAAGGAGAGATTTCTGAAATGGAAGTTTTTAAACTAGAAAAATAGCATTAAAGTGCTTAATTTTAAGATTTGCTTAATGTTTATAAGTTTCTTCTTGTGAAGTTGATAAAACATTAAATTTCTTCTTAAAAATAAGTGACTTATAACACAAAAAAAACTCAAATTTTCTTTGAACAAAGTTTGCAGAATCAATTATTTGTAGTATGTTTGTGCATCATTTTTATGTTTTACAAATTAAAAGAAAAGAAAATGAAAAAATTATTCGTACTTCTAGCAGCTGCTTCTATGATGTTCGCTGCTGCTTCTTGCACTTGTTGTGGTACTCAGGCTGGGGTTGGTGAAGAGCCTGTAGCTGAAGAAGTAGTTGTTGAAGAAACAACAGATTGTGCTGATTGTGCTGGTTGCGATTCAACTGCAACTGTTGACTCAACTGTAGCTACTGAGTAATTAATTTACTCAACCAAAAGTGAAAAGATATTGTCGCAAGGCAGTATCTTTTTTTTATTCTATAGCTTTGGGGACATTGGTGTTCAATATATTTATTTTTTGTACTAAATGGGATTATCGGTTAATTTGGTACGTCAGAGGCTTCTTTCTTGTACCAAATGGAGATTTTGTGAAGAAATTATAGTAATTTTGTCAACACTTCAATTTAGTTAGTATAGAATATGGCAACGATAAAGAAAAAGACAGCTTGGTTTTGCACTTCGTGTGGAAATGAGAGTCCTAAGTGGATGGGCAAGTGTCCAGCTTGTGGGGAATGGAATACAATGGTGGAGGAGACAAAGGTAACGGGTTCTAAAGGCAAGACAGAAAGTGTTCTAATGAAGAGCATACAAAAGCCTATATTGTTATCGGAGGTAGATTCTACCCAAGAAACTCGGATTTCATTAAATAATGCAGAAGTAGATAGGTTGCTAGGTGGTGGATTAGTTAGGGGCTCATTAGTTTTAGTGGGAGGTGAGCCTGGTATAGGAAAGTCTACATTGTCTTTGCAAATTCCACTACATTGCGAAAGTCTTAAGACTTTATATGTAACAGGAGAGGAAAGTGTACAGCAAGTTAAAATGCGTGCTGCACGTATTGGTGGTGTAGATTCGGATTGTTATATCTATAGTGAAACCCAACTTGAAAATATCATAATTCAAGCACAGGAATTAGAGCCAGATTTAGTAATTGTAGACTCGGTTCAGACTATGTATACGGAGAATGTGGAATCTTCTCCTGGCTCAATTACACAGATTAAAGAGATTGCAGCAAGTCTTCTTAGATATGCCAAAGAAACAAATACACCAGTCCTTTTGATTGGCCATATAACCAAAGAGGGAAGTATAGCGGGCCCAAAAGTTTTAGAACATATTGTTGACGTAGTACTTCAGTTCGAAGGTGATAATAGGGGCTCATATCGTTTGCTAAGAAGCATAAAAAATCGTTTTGGCTCTACTTCGGAGTTAGCTGTTTTTGAAATGACTGGAAAGGGCTTACGTGAGGTTAGTAATCCTTCTGAAATGCTTATTCCTATGCATGAGGAAGGCCTAAGTGGATTGGCAGTAGCGGCGATGTTAGATGGTACCCGTCCTTTACTTATTGAAGTTCAATCGCTTGTGAGTAGTGCTGCTTATGGTACACCGCAGCGAAGTGCAACAGGATTTGATGTAAAACGCCTAAATATGCTTCTTGCAGTTTTAGAAAAAAGAGCAGGTTTCAAACTTGGTATTAAAGATGTTTTCTTAAATATGGCAGGAGGGCTTAAGGTAACTGATCCTGCTTGTGATTTAGCAGTGGTTTGTGCTGTTTTATCTTCAAACTTTGATTATTCGCTACCAGCTGATACCTGTTTTGCTGGGGAAGTAGGACTGAGCGGAGAAATTCGTCCAGTATCACAAAGTGATAGAAGAATAAAGGAAGCATCACGCCTAGGATTTAAGCGTATCTATATTTCTTCATTTAGTAATCTTGATATGAAACCAGAAGGAATAGAAGTTGTTAAGGTAGGTGACATTCAAGCTCTAGTCCGTAACCTATTTAAAACCACATAGCTTTAGTTGTTTGCTATAGAAAGTACTAACTTCTCAATCTCTTTCTGAACTTGGCTTTGCGGGACTATGAAGTTATTGCATATAATAGAAAATGCAATAATATCTTTCTTTTCAGAAGGTGTCATCTGGGTTATATCAAAGCAATCTTTTGGTAGGATATAACCGCTATAAGCCTTAACTCCATTCATAGAACCACTTTTAAGAAATATCCTAGAACGTATTTCTTTTGGTTGTTTAGCCATAAATGACTCCATTGAACCTGGAGCCCCTGGGCTAGGTATACTTGTAAAAAAGCTTTCAAAGCTCTTGGACTTTGACATACCTATTAGAAAATATGTAATGAATTCAGTTGAGAGATAATTTTGCCTTGAAAGTCCACTACCGTCTTTGATATATGCTCCAGTAAGGTTTTTCCCGGCAATATTACCAAGGACTTTTCTTAGTGCCCTAACAGAAGGGCTATATTCTGCCGAACCCTCATGTTTTTTCCCTAGATATCTAAGTAATGCCTCTGCATAGAAGTTGTCACTTACATAGTTAGTTCTAGCGGCAATTTTATCAAGAGTGTTTGAATAGGTTGTACCAATCACTACAATGGAATCGGGCTTAGCAATACTAGGGGCCCCAAAGATTAGACCACAGTCGGCAGCTTCTTCTTTAACGCTTATTCCATTTTCTATTAAGTAGTTAGAGAAATATTTTCCTAATGTGTATTCAGCAAACTTATTACTACAAGAAAGCGTCTTAGGTTTCCTGTCAACAGCAAAAGTGCCTCTGAATTCAGCCAAGGTAGTAAGGTTTGTAGTGTACATATAGACTTGATCTCCAGTCTTTTCCACACCCGTGCTTGCTTTATTTATAAATTTCATCCATGGAGTTACTGGGTAGGTTTGAGTTATTCTCAAGCTATCTCCGATTTGATTCCCACTTTCCATCCTAAAATCTAAGGAATTCCCGTAAAAAGATAAGGCGCTACCCCCTGTGCCATAGTATGTGCCTATGTCCTCCCAACCCCATGTGCCATTTTCAGGCATTCCATCATAATATCTGCCATCACCAATAACCCTTCCTTCAATCGCATTTATTCCTGCATTTTGGAGTATTTTTTTCCAGTTATTGAATATTTGTTCTAAAGATATTGACAAAGCATCTTTCATTCCTATTGTAGGATCACCTTTTCCAATAATATATAGGTCTCCCAATAATATTCCATTCACAATTCGCCCAGTATAGCCAAGCTCAGTTGAAAATCTAAAATCGCATCCTAAATCGTGAAGAGCAGCACCAGTAGTGATTAACTTCATATTTGAAGCAGGTACAAGCCTAGTATTGGCGTTAATATTAATGATTTCTTCACCACTTATCTTCTTAACAGAAACACCAATAACAGCGTTTTTAAGAGCCGGACTAGATTGAAATTCAACACTTTGCTGCTGAAAAGATTGCGCAAAACCATTAAATGCCGTAAGGACTAGGATGATTAGGATATAAATTGCTCGCATTTATTTTAATTTTTAAACTCTCATATTTGAATACTCAAATGTCGCAAATTATCTTGTAGCTCACAAGTTATAATGCTGAAGAATACTAATCTTTTTTGTTCAATTGTTCTATGTAATGTTCCCTAGCTATAGAAATAGCTCGCTTAAGCTTCTCTGAAAGAATTTCTTTGTTAGGTAATTTGGTGTAATATTGTCCAACTTTAATTGGACTTTCCTCGTCCAGCATAAGATATTCAATATGTTCAGTGTTGCCTTCAGAACACAGTATTAAACCTATATGTGATTCTTCGCCTTTTTTACGTTCGTTTTTATTCAAATAACGGAGATATAGAACATCTTCTTTAATTCTTTTTCCTATATACCAATTTGTCATACATATTTCTGTGTTTATATAGCTGGCAATCCTCTTTTGTGTACCGTCTATAATATCACAGACATCAGTAAAAAGTTCTTCTTCTGAAACATTTAATTTTAAGCTATCTTCTTTCATAATAATATTACTTAATATTGATTTCGAAATGGTATAAATCAATATCACAAAAATCAGTATCATTATTCGTCTACATAAAAAATAGACGCTTAAGTTTAGAAAGCAGATTTACATAGGATAGAAATGTGGTTTTATAATGACTGTTTGTTAAAATGTCAACATTTTTAAGAAGAATATTAAAATATTATCGTGGGAAACTAATACAAAATTTTTAACTTAGCAGGTGGTTCGTTAGTTTTGAGTCTTGGGCTAATAAAATGAAATATTAAAAAACAAAAATATGGCAAAACAAGTTTTGGTTTCAGGAGGAGCTGGTTATATTGGCAGTCACGTGACTGTAGAATTAATTGCAGCTGGCTACGATGTTGTCGTGGCTGATAATTTATCGAATTGTGATATGACTTGCTTCGAAGGAGTAAAGAAAATCACGGGTAAGGATGATATTCCATTTGTAAAAATGGATTTCTGCGATGTAAAAGCAGTGAATAAATTGTTTAAAGATTATAAGATAGATGCAGTTATCCATTTTGCTGCATATAAGGCAGTTGGTGAATCTGTGGCTGAACCTATAAAGTACTATTATAATAATCTAGTGTCATTTTTAAATGTACTTGAAGCTTGTAAAAATCAAGGTGGTTGCAATGTGCTTTTCTCCTCATCAGCAACAGTTTATGGAGAAACAGATAAACTTCCAGTAACGGAAGAATCTCCTCGTCAGCCTGCCACTTCTCCGTATGGAAACACAAAACAAATTTGCGAAGATATACTAAGAGATGCGGTAAAGGCAACTAATATTAAAGGTATTTCTCTTCGCTATTTCAATCCTATTGGAGCACATCCTTCAGCACTCATTGGTGAGCTTCCACGCGGCGTTCCTAATAATCTCGTGCCTTTCATTACTCAAACAGCGATAGGCAAAAGAGAGGTTCTAAGCATTTTTGGTAATGATTATCCAACTGATGATGGAACTTGTTTGAGAGACTATATTGATATAGTGGACTTGGCAAAAGCTCACGTTGCTACTATCTCGAGAATGGTTAATGGGAAAATGGAAGAAGATTATGAGATTTTTAATGTGGGTACAGGTCGTCCAGTATCAGTGTATGAACTAGTTACAACATTCGAAAAGGTAAACAATCTAAAACTCAATTATAAGTTTGCGCCGCGTCGAGCAGGAGACGTAACCGCAATTTGGGCAGAAACAACCCTCGCAAACGAAAAGTTAGGCTGGAAAGCAGAACGTACCGTAGAAGAAACCCTCGCCTCTGCTTGGGCTTGGGAAAAGAAACTAGCTGGGCAAAAATAAAGTAATCACAACTTCTCAATACGAGAAACAGTAAGTTGATTATAAGAAAACCCTCGAAAAGTCTTTGTGAGTTTTCGAGGGTTTCATTTTATTAAAGGCTTTGTTAAGCTTCTTTTTCTTCTTTTTTTGCTTTTGGTGCTGCCTTAGGAGCTTTTGCTTCCTTAGCTGGAGCCTTTTCTGCTTTAGGAGCCTTTGCCTCTTTTGCAGGAGCTTTCTCTGCTTTTGGCTTAGCTTCCTTTGCAGGTGCCTTTTTAGTTTCTTTAGCTGGCGCTTTTTCTTCTTTTGCTGCCTTAGTTGCCTTAGGTTTTGCTGGAGCCTTTCCCTCTTTTGCTTCCTTAGCTGGCTTTTCTGATTTTTCTTTAACGATAGTTACGCTAAGTTTTTCAGAAAGCTCATCAAGCTTTTCAAACATTTCCTGACGAAGGTTGTTGTAGTAAGTTCTCTTCTTACCTTCTCCTGGATAATTAACTTTATACTTTAGATCATTGTATAAGTTAACTGACTCTGCAATGATTTCTGCAATTTCTTCTGAGTCAATGCCAGGGTTTAGTGCTTCAAAAAGTAAGCAATCGTCAAGAAACTCACCAACAAAGTACTCAATGTCTTTTTTAATTACTCTAAGATTCATATCTCTTTTATATATTTAGTTATTATTTCCTTTAGAACGCACAAAGGTAGTAATTTTTTTGATTTAATCATAAAAGTACGATTTATATAATCATACAAGTCATTTATTTTCACGACTTTCAGCAGAATATTCTATTTAACCCTTGTGGCTGATAGGAGTCGATGTGAATTTTCATAATAATCCTTATCAGAAGGAAGAAGAGAATTAACCCTAACAACTTGTGAAGAATGTATTATTCTGTTATTGCCGAGGTATATACCTACATGAGTAATCCGGTCTTTTTCACCATTTTCGCCAGGCCTTCCAAAGAAAACTAAGTCACCTCTTTGCAGATTTTTAATTCTTGTTTTCATTTCTTTCTCAAGTAGGACTTTATTTTCCCCCCACGTGCTTTCGTCCCAAAACTTATTATCCCTTTCAACTTTTACTGGAACGCCTTGGGTAACCTGTTGGGAAGCATTTCTCATAAGCAGTTTCCCATTTATTAAATAAACTAGTCTTACTAAGCCACTACAGTCAAAACCTTTCGGCGACATACCACCCCATAGATAAGGAACCCCAATGAATTTTTCAGCCCAGTTAATTACATTGTCAGGCGTTGCCTTAGCCTTTGCAAACCAAGCATCATAATCTTCAACCATTTTCTTAGATATCCATCCTGTTTTACCCGAAGGCAATACAGCTTCAACCCAACCACAACACTTCTTAGATCCCTTTCTTAACACATTGCCAGCAACTAAATCACATACCACAGTAGAAGAATAAGAAGGTTTTTCATACATATTCCCATACACTCCAGTGAATAAATATTTTGGAGCTGCTTCATATGCCTTTATTTTTTCTGGACTCATTTCCACTATGCCCATACTATTAGTCCATGCTGAATAAGGCTGTAGCGTAGAAATTTTTCTCCAATATCCTTGTTCATCAATGATTTCCACTACTGAGCCCATTAATTCCTGGGTTTCGAGGGCGGACTCGTAATCTGGTTCTAGTCTCATATAGACAGTAGAAAACTCAATAACTCCCATTCTTTTCTCCTGCGCAGAAAGGGTAAGGCATAGAGTGAAAATATAAAGAAATAGTATAAATTGCTTTTTCATAAAATGATTTTTCGAATTCATACAAAGGTAATTAAAAAGATGGGCTAAACGGATATTTTCAATTATATTTGTAGTAGAATAAATAATGAATAATGAGTATTTATAAGTTTCCAAATGGTAAAAGGTATAATTCTTTTGTAGGCTATTTTAAGAAAAAATATGGACAACGCCTACAAAAGATTGTCCTTGATGCAGGCTTCACTTGTCCCAACAGGGATGGGAAAGTGGGTGTGGGTGGTTGTACATATTGTGATAATGCTGCCTTCCACCCTTCTTATAGTACTCGAAATAAGCCATTACACCAACAGCTTGATGAGGGTATAGAATTTCACAAGCGTAGATATCGTACTACAGAAAAATATTTGGCGTATTTTCAGTCATATTCAAATACTTACGCCCCATTAGAGCGTTTAAAAATATTGTACGAAGATGCATTATCCCATCCAGATGTTGTTGGTATTGTTATAGGAACTAGGCCAGATTGCGTTGATGGGGAGAAGTTAGATTACTTGAAAGAAATCGAGGAAAGGGGTAAAGTTGTTATAGTAGAATATGGCATAGAGTCCTGCTATGATACAACTTTGGAAAGGATAAATAGGGGGCACGATTTTGAGGTTGCAAAGAAAGCAGTTGAAATGACAGCAGAAAGGGGCCTAGACGTAGGGGCTCATTTCATTATAGGTTTGCCTGGTGAAACTAAGGATATGATATTAAAAGCGTCTGATTTTATAAACTCAATGCCGCTTCACTCCGTAAAATTCCATCAGCTACAGATAGTTAAGGGCACAAAAATGGAGAAAGAATTTGCTGAATGTCGTGAAGATTTTTTATGTTTTTCACTGGGTGAGTACCTAGATTTTTTTGTGGATTTATTGGAAAGACTGCGTCCCGACCTATATATAGAGCGGTTTGTGGGTGAGGTTCCACCACGTTTTGTTAATGAAACCCCTTGGGGTCTAATAAGAAATGTTGAATTACTAAGGTTACTAGATAAAAGACTAGAAGAGCGAGATACATATCAGGGACGGTTATTTCAAAAGCAATAGAAAGGGTAAAATAAAAACTAGTTTCCCTGTACTTCAGAAATTATTACTATATTTGCTAAATTTTATTCGATGATGCAGACATATACAAACACCATTATTCCCGAAGGTTTAACCTTTGATGACGTTCTACTAATTCCTGCACGTTCTGAGGTATTACCAAGAAGTGTAGATGTTTCCTCACATTTCACAAAAGACATTATCCTTCAAACTCCAATAGTTTCAGCAGCTATGGATACGGTTACGGAGTCACAATTAGCTATTGCTATTGCGCGTGCTGGTGGTATTGGTGTGATTCATAAGAATATGACTATCGAAGAGCAAGTGCAGCAAGTTAGAAGGGTGAAGAGGGCAGAGAACGGTATGATTTATGACCCAGTAACTATCCATCCTAATGCAACAGTTGGTGATGTACTAAAAATGATGGCTCAACATCACATAGGTGGTATTCCTGTAACAGATGAGAATAATTACCTCATAGGTATTGTTACAAATCGTGATTTGCGTTTTGAAGACAATATGAATAGGCCTATTACAGAGGTTATGACTTGTGAAAACCTAGTAACAGCTCCAAAAGGTATTTGCCTTGCTGAAGCGACTCAGATTTTACGAGTACATAAATGTGAAAAGCTTCCAGTAGTAGATAAAGATGGAAAGTTAGCTGGTCTTATTACATATAAGGACCTTATAAAAATTAAAGATAATCCAACTGCTTCTAAAGATTCGAAAGGTCGCCTATTAGTTGCTGCGGCTGTCGGAGTAAAATCAGACACAATTGAGCGTATTGAAATGCTTGCAGATGCTGGTGCGGATGCCGTAGTTGTTGATACTGCCCACGGACATTCTGTTGGAGTGCTTAATGTAATTAAAAAGGCTTGTGAAGCCCTACCTAATATTCAAATAGTAGCAGGTAATGTGGCTACAGGTGAAGGCGCAAAGGCTTTAGCTGATGCTGGAGTTAGTGCTGTTAAGGTTGGTATTGGACCAGGTGCAATTTGTACAACTCGTGTAATTGCAGGTGTTGGTATGCCACAACTTTCTGCAATAATGATGGCTTCAGATGCACTAAAAGGAACAGGAATTCCTGTGATTGCAGATGGTGGTATTCGTTATTCTGGTGATATCGTTAAGGCTTTAGCTGCAGGAGCAGGTACTATTATGGCAGGTTCTCTATTTGCTGGCGTTGATGAGGCTCCAGGTGAAATGATTATTCTAAATGGTCGTAAGTTTAAGTCTTATAGAGGAATGGGTTCTCTTGAAGCAATGCAACAGGGCTCAAAGGATAGGTATTTCCAAGATATGGAAGAGGATATCAAAAAACTAGTACCAGAAGGAATTGTAGCGCAAGTACCATATAAAGGCACTCTCGAAGAGGTTGTTTACCAACTAGTTGGTGGTGTTAGGGCAGGTATGGGTTATGTTGGTGCTGCTAATGTTGAAGAACTAAGAAAGGCTAAATTTGTTAAAGTTACTAATGCTGGTTATTTAGAAGGACATCCACACGATGTAACTATTACAAGAGAGGCTCCTAACTATTCTAGATAAAGTAGTTGTGAAGAGATTTATTCACATATTATTACTTATTCTGATCCTCTTACAAGTTTCTTCTTGTAAGTGGTTTCAGGCTTTTATACACGATGAAGAACTAGTTGCTTCAGTAGGGAAGTATAAGTTATATAGAAGTGAATTAAATGCTCTAATGCCAAAAGGTCTTGAAAAAGAAGATAGTATTGCCCTCGCACAACAATACATTAATTCTTGGGCGTCTAATTATGTTTTTTTAGATATTGCAGAACGTCAGTTATCGTCTAGTGAATTAGATGTAGAGGATGAGTTAGAAGATTATCGTAAATCTTTAATGAGATATAGATATGAGCAAAGCTATATAAATGAAAGACTTGATACTCTAGTTACGCCAGATATTATAGAACAGTACTATAATTTAAATCCAGATAAATTTTATCTTAACAATACAATAGTAAAAGCAAGATATTTAAGTATTTCTAAAGATTCGCCAGCTTTACCTAAGATTAGGAGGAAAATGGTATCAGAAGATGATAATGACAAGATAGAGGCAGATAGTCTTGCATACTCTTCTGCCCAGAAATATTTAACTTGGCAAGATAATTGGATAGACCTTGCGGTGCTTGCTAACGAGTTTGGTGAGAAAGAAGATGGCTTCTTAGACAAAATGAAGTCTAGATGGATTGAGCAAGTAGACACATTAGGTGTACTTAATTTGGCATATATTATAGATATTACATACAAAGGCAATAAGGCTCCTGTAGAGTATTGTTCTCAAAGGATTAAGGATATAATTATAAGTACGCGAAAGCATACTATGCTTACTGATTTAGAAAAAGAGCTAGTAAAAGAGGCGCGTAAAAATGGAAGTTTTGAAATATATTGATAATATGAGATTAGTGGCAAAAATAATCTTAGCATTTGTAGTGATGGCAGTTTCTTTATCTGCTAACGCACAGCAATATTCCGATGGATTGATTGATAAAACGGTTGCAGTTGTTGGAAATGAGGTAATTTTATTGTCTCAACTTGAGCAAGACGCAAAATTTGTGCGTGCAAGTAGACATTATTCAGATAAAAATCTTCGCTGTGAGCTACTTGAGCAAATGATGACATCTAAACTTTTCTTAATGCAGGCGCGTTTAGACTCATTATCTGTTAATAACGATATGGTTGAGGGAGAATTGCGTCAACGTATAGATATGATTCGTCAAGAGTTAGGTGGAGATGAGGCAGTAGAAGAATATTTTGGCAAACCAATGTACAAGTTAAGACAAGAATGGAGAGCTGTTTTCCAAGATCAGAGTCTTACTCAGCAAATGCAACAAAACATTGCCTTTGGTATTCCAGATATGACACCATATGATGTCGAACAATTTGTAAAGGCAACACCAACTGAAGATTTACCAATTATTCCAATAAAATATCAATTGAGCCAAATCTGTGTTTATCCCGATAGGGAAGCAGCGAACCTTGCAGTTAAGGAGAAGTTGCTATCTATGCGCGAGAGGATTATAAACGGAGAGAAATTTTCGACTTTAGCACGTCTATATTCGCAAGATCCTGGTAGTGCAAGAAGGGGAGGAGAACTCGGTATGGCACCAAAATCTATTTTCTGGACAGCTTTTTCAGATGCCGCTATGGCCTTAAAGCCAGGTGTAGTTTCACAGATTGTTGAAACTCCAGATGGTTTTCACTTAATAGAGGTTCTTGAGAAGAAGGGTGATATGTTCAATGCTCGTCACATACTTCTAAAACCTGAGTATACTGTTGAAGACATGGAAAAAGGTTTTAAACTTTTGGACAGTCTCCGCACAGAAATTTTAGATTCTGCAATTACATTCCAATTAGCTGCAAGATTTTATTCTCAGGACCCTGCTACAAAGACTAATGGAGGCCAGATGGCAGACCCTATCTCAGGCTCATCATATTTTGAGATTGATCAGCTTAAGCCACAAGATTACAATGCAATTAAGGATTTAAAAGAAGGTGAAATTTCTGCTCCTATTGAATCACTTGATAATGAGGGAAGGAGTGGTAATACTGTATATAAAATAATTAAGGTGGATAGGATTATACCATCTCATCCAGCATCTATACACACTGATTACGATGAGCTTCAGGCAATAGCAAAAAATGAAAAAGCTATGGAAGCTATTGATGAATTCATAAAGTCTAAGATTAAGGTTACTAATATTATTATTGACCCTCTCTTCAAAGACTGTGATTTTGAACGTCCTGAGTGGTCAACTAAATTCCAAAACTAATGTCGCTGGCACATAGACTGTCGCTTGTTTTTCTTCTCTTATTTCTATCAACATTGAGTGTTTTTGCTCAAAAACAAGAGGAGAGTGATAGTCTTGTCGTGCTTTTAAACTCCCAATCTGCTCAAATGCTTGAAATAGATGGGGTTAGTTATAGAAAAGTTGTAGGACCAGCTAGATTTTTCCATAATAATACTTATTTGCTTTGCGATACTGCATTTTGGAATGTGGATGCTAAGTATATTGAGGCCATTGGAAATGTAAGTCTTCTTCAGGAGCAGACAGTGCTTACTAGTGACAAGCTCATATACCTGATAGATGAGGACTTGGCGCAATTTAGAGGTGGTCTAGTACAACTTGAAGACAAGGATAGAAACACTTTGAGAACAGAAAATCTAGATTATAACACTAAGGATAGTGTGGCAGTTTTCTTTTCTGGTGGTTCAATGCGTGATAAAGATGGTCAAATTATAGAAAGCGTTAGGGGAACTTATGATTCGAAGATTGAGTTATTTACATTTGAGAATAATGTGAATATGTTTACGGACTCAATTTTTGTTGTGACCACTCGTATAGAATATAGTTCACCGACTTCTACGGCAACTTTTTCAAATTACACCAATGCTTGGAAGGATGAAAATATGCTCTCCGCTAATGGGGGGTGGTATGATAGGTCTATAGAGAAGTTCTTATTTATAAAGGATGTACACGTTATGTCGGAAGACCAAGAGGGTTGGTGTGACTCCTTGTATTATTACAGGAATACAAATGACGTGGATATGCTAGGAAGGGCACAGGTTACAGATACTACTAGGAATGTGTATTCTCTTGCTGGTTGTATAGAGTATAGAGATTCTATTTCTCAAGTTACGCTAACTCGTTCGCCAGCAGTTATTTCTATTGTAGATGAAGAATCTGAAGGATCTGAGGAAGTTAGGGATACTGTATATTTTGGTGCAGAAAAAATAATGTATTGGACTACACAAAAAGGTGATATAGATTCTTTGACTATTGCTCAAGCAGAGACTCGTTTGACTAATCTAGATGTTGATCCAGTTAGAAGTTTTAGGAGAAAAGCAGCAGAAGAGGCAGCTAAAGCAGCAGAAGAGGCAGCAATGAATGACCCTAATCTTCGTGCAAAAAAAGAGGCAGAGGAAGCGGCGAAAAGGAGAGCTGAAGGGAAGGTACAAACTCCAATTGGTAATCAAGGGGAAAGTAAGCAATTAGCACCAGAAAAACCTGTTCTTCAGCATGTTGGTGAAAGTCAGCAAGAAAATATACCAGATTCATTAAAACTAGATGATAATCTTAATTTAGGTGATAATCTTAATTTAAGTGATAGCCTATTTGTTCATGATAGCCTTAACCTAGCCGATAGTCTTAATTTGGGTGATAGTCTTCATATGGGTGATAG
>CAYFMO010000015.1:0-1129 GCA_964344225.1 uncultured Muribaculaceae bacterium
TTCTTTATAGAACTTTTTCTCTTTCTTATCCTCGTATTGATTTATATAGGGTAACTTCGTCAACAAGTATAACGAATTCTTAAGAATTCATAAAAAATAATACGATGAAGACTTACCATATATGTTTATCTAGTGCACATGGCGTTATGTTTCGTAACAAGCGTGACTATATTTATGGAATCAATTGTTTATGCTTAGCAACATATAAAACAGAAGCATCTTTACTGGCTTATACCTTTATGTCAAATCATGTCCACATAGGGGTAAGGTGTGAAAATCCTAAAGGGTTTATAAAAATATTTCGTTATTCATATTCTAAGTATTTTAATCGGAAATATAGAAGAAGTGGTAGACTGGGAGAAAGAAATTTTTATCAAATAGAAATTCGAGGACTACATCATATTTTAACAGCAATTGCTTATATATTAAGAAATCCTCTACATCATGGTGTAACTTCGACACCTTTTGGTTATAAATTTTCATCTATTAAAGCTATTTTTTCTAAGGAACTAGGAAGAGAACCTAATATTAATTTGATGCCTAAAAAATATCAGTATATTTATTTACCAAAAGGGAATACTTTACCGCCATGCTATAAAATGAATACTGAAGGACTTATTATCCCAGAATCAGTTATAGATGTGTTAGATGTAGAACACCAATTCACTACTGCTAGAGCTTTTTTGTATTATATGAATCGTATTTCAGGAGATGATTGGGAGCGCGAACAATTAAAGGATGGTTTAGATGATAAACCTATAACACTTAATGAAATAGAAAAGGGAATCCCTGGTTTTGACTATAATACTATGCTTAAAAATGAATATGGAAAGGCAAATTATAATGCAGTTTCAGATATTGACCTTTGTTATGAAATAGACAAAGTAATTTTACCAACATTACAAGTGGATTCGGTATACAATCTATCCGAAATGCAATATAAAGAGGTGGTTAGGATACTTAGGAAAAAACTTCATATTCCTAATGAGCAACTAAAAAGGTGTTTACCTATTCAATAGAGTCTAGATTTATGCATAATTCTTTGTTTGCCTCTAACTAAAATCTTTTGGAGAGTCAATATAATAGTTATGATGTTGGCACGAAAGGATTAGGCAGATGTTATCTCTGT
>CAYFMO010000015.1:1229-19176 GCA_964344225.1 uncultured Muribaculaceae bacterium
TCAATATAATAGTTATGATGTTGGCACGAAAGGATTAGGCAGATGTTATCTCTGTGAGCGGATGTTATCTCTGTGTTGTCACGAAAGGTATGGGTGGGGTATTCTGTGCCTTTGGTGGCACGAATATCGTAAAATTGTTGAAAAAGCTGTCACGAAAGGCGCGGATTGATAGAATCGTCCCTTTCGTGGCACACGATAGGGGGAAGTTGAAATATCTTGGAGGGGAAGTTGAAATATCTTCAAATTTAACAAGGTGCTTCAGCGCCGCGACATCCTTTCGCATTCGCTTCAGCGACTTCTTCGATTACACGTCAGGGAGATTTTGTAAAAGTCGAACCAGTGATCTAGCCCGACAAGTTCATAGTCTTATACTATGGTCATATTACTGTGGTAGTAGCTATCAGTGATCCTTCCCTTTTCGTGAGCTAATGCCACTTTTAGCCATCACGACAGTAATACTACAACATTAGAACATAAGATTTGTTAAAAGAAGAGTGAATTAATTAGGGGCAACACTAAGGCAGTGGCAAGACCCATAAGGGCGATGGCTAGGCCGCTGACTGCTCCTTCTATGGCTCCCATTTCGATGGCGCGGGAGGTACCTAGGGCGTGGGAAGCGGTTCCTAGAGCTAAACCTTTGGCAACAGGTGATTTAATTCTGAGGATGCGTGTTAATAAGGTTCCAAAGACTGCACCAGTAAATCCACATAAGACAACAGAAACTACCGTCAATGGTACATTCCCACCAGTTGCGGCAGATAAGTCAATAGCAATAGGTGTTGTAACCGACTTCGGGGCTAGCGAAATCATAAATAACTCATTGAGATTAAAGGCCATACACAAAAGATATACAGATACTACCCCGACGACACTACCTACTAGTACTGATACCAACATAGGCACTAAATTGGCTTTTATCATCTCCCTCTCATCATACATCATAAGTCCAAGAGAAACCACAGAGGGCCCCAAAAGGAAGTTTATAATATTATTTGACTCCATATAAAAATCATATGGAATGTCCAGAACCACTAAAATTGTAATTATAGTGGGAAGACATATGATAAAAGGATGAAGTAGGGAAATTTTAGTCTTATTCCTTGCCCAAACGCCGAGTAGAAATGCCCCAATCGTTAGACATAGCATTGCAGGCACATTCATAAATATATCTCTAAGCATTTTGACCTCCTTTTTTAGCACCCTTTTTAAATAATTTACCAAGGAGGTCTTGAGTCCAACCAGTTGAAACCATTACTAATATAGTTGAAATCACAATAATGAGAATCCATGCCACAAAATTGACTTTTATCAATGCCCACTGGTCCATTATCCCAATAGCAGATGGCACAAACAGTATTGCCATATTCTTAGTAAGAAACTCTGCTACGGGTCTTACATCGTCGGGTTTAACCACACCTGTAACCAAAGATAGGAACATCAAAATCATTCCTATTACACTGCCAGGTATGAAACCATTGATAAGCAATGAAATTCCAGTTCCGATGGCTAACATAACCAGAATTATAAAAGCTGACTTTAAAACTTTATTCATTCTGTAAAGATATAAAAAAGAGACCGACTATTATGATATGAACCCCAAAAGTTATATAAAAGAAACTTTTGGGGTTCACGTCTGTAATAATATTTCAAAACTTGCTATTTCAACACTATAGCTGATACTACAGGGAAGTGGTCTGAGAGCTTTATGCTCTGACGTACAGTCGTTTGAAGTATTATAACCTTATTTGCTGGTTTTGCGTATATATAGTCTATTTTAACTTTTGGATTTTCTGAATGGTATGTAAAAGCCTTGTTTGTTACATCTTTCCAATTTTTTCTTAGCATTTCCATCTCTTTGGTATCAGGAATAGCATTCATATCCCCAGCTAAGATGATAGGATTTTTATATTTTTTTAGATATTTCTGTATGAATTTAACTTGTTGAATACGCATTTGGGCCGTTTTAACTTCGAGATGGGTATTTACAAAGGTTATAACCTTTCCTCCAGGTAATTCAATATCTGCAATCAACATACTGCGTTGCTCAGTTTTTCCGTCGTTTGGTAAAAGCACTCTCTCATATCGTAGGATAGGATATTTACTTAGAATTCCAATACCATAATAGCCACCAGAAAAGTTAATTGATTTGCCGTATATTCCAAACAAACCAGAATGATAGGCCAAATCATTCATAAACTTTACCCCATGTTGATGTGGGGTGCGAGAACGATTGGTTGCCCAGTCGCACTCTTGTAAAGCCACGATATCTAAATCTTCGGAAGCAATATACTCACCTATTTCCTCCATCGTAGCTAACTCCCCAAATCGAATGTTATAAGTCATCATTTTTAGGGTGTCACCCCTTTCCGTTGCAAAGGAAAAAGCTGAATATAGTAATCCAAATATTAGTAGTATGCGTTTCATTTAAGGACTTAGTAAAAAGAGTTACAATAATTAGTATTTTATCTTAAGCCAAGGTGCCTTTTCTTTAGCGAATTTTAGGTATTCAAGAGGTCTATCTGTACACAAAAAATCTGCTCCTAAATATGCGCCTAACATAAGATCATTAACAGACTTACCTGGCCAAAGGCTTACAACAAGTCCAGCTTCGTGTGCCTTTTTAACCGACGCCCTGCTTGTTCCTTCCATCTTTGCGCCTATTCTCTTTATTCCCATAGCCTTGCAGAGAGCAATTGTTTCATCATTACAAGGCTTACCAGTAATTAGCAGTAAGTCATCTGTATTATATTTTTGCTGTAAATATCTTAAAGAACGATAATCACCCGATGTAAATAAAAAAGTAGAACCTTTAGGCTGCTTTGCTCTTACCGCTTTGTATAGTTTATCGCATAGCTCATACAAACGTTCAGCGCTATATAAAGTCTCATTTGTTTTTATTTCAAACTCAACATACACATCTTGATTGTGGCAATCTTTTATAAAATCAAGAAATTCTTTGAGTGTACATAGCTTGTTGCCTTTTTTAGTCCTTATTTCTTGAACTTCTTTAAAGGTTTTTTCCTCTAGTGGTCCTGTTCCGTCTGTACATCTATCAAGTGTATTGTCGTGGAAAAGCACTAATTTCCCATCTGATGTTAAGCGAACATCAATCTCAAAACCCCTATACCCTCCATCGTAACTTCCTTGGAAAGCCTCCATTGTGTTCTCATCAAATTCCAACACTCCTCCTCTGTGAGAAAATAAGCGAATTTCCTGTTCTTGAGCAAATAATTGACAAGAGATGGCTAATGCTAAAGCCAAAAAGCAAGTTTTAATAAATTTTGTTTTCATACTATTAAATGATTGTGATTTTCAGTTCGTAAAATTACAACATAATTATCTAACAAAAAAAATTATCACTAATAATTACTCTGATTTGTTATAAAACGAAATGATATATATTTCATTTTGTTCTTTGTTGTAACGTTTCAAAAAGCCTGGTGTTTTTTATGTGTTTTATTTAAAGTTTTCTTGTAAACTTTAAATATTAGTCTATATTTGCACTAATTAAAGTTGAAAGGTTTTAATAATGCTAAAACTATGGCAAAAGTTACAATTAGAGACGTGGCGAGTGAAGCGGGAGTTTCCATATCACTTGTTTCTTTGGTTCTGAATGCAAAGAAAAAGCCTGATGGTACTTTAGATTGCAGTGTTAGGCCAGAAACTGCAAAAAGAATTCAAGATGCGGCAATCAAATTAAGGTATCTTCCTAATAAGGCGGCAGTAAGTCTTCGTAGTGGGCGCGCTTATACTATTGGTGTATGCGTTCCAGATATATCGAATAGATTCTTTGCGCAGTTTTCTAGACAAATAGAGAATTGTGCAGGAAATGAAAAATATCTTGTTCAGTTTGCAAGTCACGATGAATCCCACGAAAAATTTGAAAATGTAGTACAATCATTTATTAATAATGGTGTTGAAGGACTTATCGTAGCTCCTTGTAAATCTGCTGAGGATGTTATTGAAAAAGCTATAAATGCGGGTATTCCTACCGTCCTAATTGATAGAGATATAGAAAATCTTGACGTTGGTCGTGTTATGCTTGATAATGAAAAAGCCTCAGATATGATTGTAGAACACCTTTTCCAAAATGGTTTCAGAAAGATAGAGGTTGTATCAAATACTTTAGGTATGATCAGTATGGAGAATAGGGTACGTGGATATGTAGATGCAATGCATAAATATGGGTTACATAATTATGTTCAGGTTCACTATATAGACCAATCCAATATTATTGATGATGTAACTGAAGTTTTTAGAAAGGCTGTGCATAGAGGGGTTGATGCAATGATTCTGCCTACAACTTCTTTGAGTGTTGCTGGATTAATGGCAATTAAAGCATTGAAAATTAAGGTGCCTGAGCAAATGGCAATTGTTGGCTTTGATGAAAACAATCTTTTTTATTTACATGAACCAACTATAACTTTTGTATATCAATCAATTCAACAAATGAGTCAAACATCTTTCAAAATGTTAAAAGGCTTAATTGAAAATGAAGAAGTAGAAAAAACGATTATTCTAAAGCCTGAAATTTATGTAGGGGAATCTACTCATTCAAAATATAATGAAAACAATAATGAATTAAATAGTGTTACTATGGTGAACAAGTCTAATTCTGTATTTATTGCAGGTTCTTTATTCGAGGATAAAGGTGGGTGGACTGTTGATTCTCAATATATAGATCAAATGGGTTCAACTTATCTTTTAGCGCACGGCCTCGGAAATCCAGTGGAGGATGCTGTTACAACATTTGCTGTTAGTACTACGGGTGAGTATAATATTTTTGTTCGTACTCGTAATTGGACAGCAGGGTTTACCGATGCAAAAACACCTGGAATCTTTAATGTTGCAATCAATGGAGAAAATCTAGGAGTGGAATTTGGTACTGGTGATAGCGAATGGCATTGGCAAAGTGGGGGTACAAGATTCTTAACAAAAGGAACTCATAAAATTTCTGTTCATGACCTTTTGGGCTTTGAGGGAAGATTTGATGCAATTCTCTTAACAACGACGAATTATATTCCAGATAATGACCTTGAGACAGTTTACTTGTTGAGAAACAATCTTTTGAGCTTGAATGAAAAACCTGAGGAAAAGGGAGAATACGATTTTGTTGTTGTGGGAGGTGGTGTTGCTGGTATGTGTGCAGCAATAGCAGCAGCAAGAAAAGGAGTGAAAGTGGCTCTAATTCAAGATAGATTAGTTTTAGGTGGGAACAACTCATCAGAGGTTAGAGTTGGCTTAGGCGGAAGACTGAATATCGGTGATTATCCTTCATTAGGTTATCTCTTGAATGAGTTTGGACCAGCTCGTAAGGGAAATGCGAGACCTAAACATTATTATGAAGATGAGAAAAAACTTGATGTAATTCTAGCAGAGGAAAACATTACACTTTTCTTAGGATATCGAGTTGTTAAAGTTCATAAAGAATCACAAAGAAAAATCAGTTCAGTTGTTGCAGTAAATTTAGAGAACTATCAGCAAATTGAAATTAAAGGAAATCTCTTTGCAGACTGTACTGGTGATGCTATTTTAGGAGATTTGGCAGGTGCAGAATGGCATATGGGTCGTGAGCCAAAATCTAAGTATGGAGAAGAATCTGCTCCTAAGGAAGCTGATGGAATTACCTTGGGTGCTTCTGTACAATGGTATTCTGAAGAAGGAGATACTCCATCTGGGTTTCCTGATATTGACTGGGGTTTACCTGTTGATGAAAGAAATGTCCAAGTTGTAAGGCGTGGTCAATGGTATTGGGAAGTGGGTATGCGTGATGATCAAATAGAAGAAGCAGAAAAAATCAGAGATTATGGTATGTATGTAGCCTATTCAAACTGGGCATATCTTAAAAATAATGAAAAATATAAAGATGCATATGCTACTGCTTATCTAAAATGGTTGTCATTCATTGCTGGAAAACGTGAAAGTAGACGCTTGATGGGTGAGTTTGTGCTTACTGAGCAGGATTTAAGGAACTTTGTTATTTATCCTGATGGTACAGCCTGCACTTCGTGGTACATTGATAATCATGAACCAGACCCAGAAAATACTAAGCTTTTTCCAGGCCGTGAATACCTGTCAATTGGTCAACTAACTCCGCTTGGATTCTATCCTATACCTTATAGGTGTTTTTACTCTAAAGATATTGATAATATGTTCATGGCAGGACGCAATATTAGTGTTAGCCACCTCGCTCTTGGAACTGTAAGAGTAATGAGAACAACTGCTATGATGGGAGAAGTTGTTGGCCTTGCAGCATATATATGCTGCGAAGACAATATATTGCCACGTGATATTTATTATAATTCATTCGACAAACTCAAAGAGTTAATGGATAAGGGTGCTGGCAATCCAAATATGCCTTATCTACAAGTTTATACCCTGATTGATACAACAGCTGCAAGAAGTGAGGAATGTTAATATGAAAAGATTTATACTATTATTGATTTTTGTTTTCTCTCTGATTTCCTGTAAAACAGAGACTTGGGATGGAGTACAAGTTGGCACCCCACAATTTGAGGAATATGCGGGTGTATATCGTCTCTATCCTGCCGTAGAATATGATAGGGGAGATGTTCCTCAAGGATATAAACCTTTTTATATTTCTCATTATGGTCGTCACGGTTCTCGTTATATTCTATTTGACTCTCAGTATGTTCATGTATCTAGAGTTTTGTCAAAGGCATATGAAGATGGAAAGCTTACGCCAATGGGTGTTGATGTATATAATAAGTATATGTCTATGTATCCACTATTGAAGGGTAGGTCTGGGGAATTGTCACAGCTCGGCCGTCAACAGCATAAGGTGATTGCAAAAAGAATGTATGAGGAGTACCCTGAGATTTTCAGACATAATCCATACATAAAAGCTGAATCAACAATGACAACTCGTACTATAATGAGTATGGGTGCTTTTGTTGAAGCATTGAAAGAGATGGACCCATCTTTGGATGTAACTCAAATAGCTACAGTTCTAAATACTGGCCATCTAAATCCTTACTCGTCACATTCTCCAAAAATCACTAAAGCTGATATAGAGTACAAAAGTAAAAATGCACCTTGGAGACTAGAATTCCATAAGTATATAAACTCATTAGTTGATACAGAGCCATTCATTGAGAGACTATTCATAGATAAAGAATATGCTTATGGAGTATTTGTACCAATAGATTTTATGAGAGATTTATATTCTATTGCAATACATATGCACGGTATTGAGGAGAATTCTACTTCATTCGATAACGTATTTACAGAACAGGAGTTGGAGCAACTTTGGGAATGTGATAATATAACCTTCTATATAGAAAAAGGGCTTGGCTTTGAAGAAGAATCTCGTTGTCCAGCTCTAGCAGAGTCAATGCTATCCAATATAATTTTAGAAGCAGAGTTGGCTATTAAAGCAGATAGACCAGCTGTGGATTTACGATTTGGTCACGATGGATGCCTAATGGGTCTTTATACTTTAATGGAGCTTGAAGGTTGGAATAAGCGAGCAGAATCATTCTCAGAAGTAAAAAATGTATTCCAAAGTTGGAGAATTCCAATGGCTGCTAATTTACAATTAGTTCTTTATAAGAATAAAAATAAAGATGTCCTAGTGAGCCTGTATCATAATGAAGTTCAATATGCTCTGCCACTTGAGCCAGTGAGTCTAGGTTTTTATAAATGGAACGATTTTGTTGAAAAGTATAGTGAAATTATAAAACAGGCTTGTGAACTTTTAGAAAAAACAAAATAAAAATGAGCGCATTAAAAATCATAGGAATTGGTGAGATAGTCTGGGACTGTCTTCCAAGTGGTAAAAAACTAGGTGGAGCCCCGCTAAACTTTGCATATTTTGCTAAGCAGTTAGGAGCAGAGTCCTATATCATTAGCGCAGTAGGAGATGATGAGTTAGGAAAAGAAACTCTAAAGGTAGCATCTGAGACAGAAGTTGATTTGTCTTATGTTCAAATTAATTCTTTACCTACAAGTCGTGTTCTTATAAGTCTTGATTCTGACGGTATTCCGAATTATGAAATAGTAGAGAATGTGGCCTGGGATTCTATCAAATGCGATGCAAGAGATCTTAAGCTTTTCAGCGATGCTTCTGCGGTTTGTTTTGGAGCTCTTGCACAACGTTCAAAGATATCAAGAGAAAGTATCTGGAAGATGCTAGAGGCAACACCAAAATCTTGTTTGAAGGTCTTTGATATTAATATTCGTCAGCATTATTATGATAGAGAGGTTGTAGAAAAGTCTTTAAACTATGCAGATGTACTTAAGCTCAATGAAGATGAACTTCCACTTATTATGAAGCTTCTAGAAGTTCCAGGAGTGGATATGGATGAGAAAATAAAGAAGCTTCAAGAAAAATATGACTTGAATTACGTTATTCTTACTTGTGGGGCTTCATTCAGTGAGGTATATGGCTCAAAAGGAGTAAAATTATCACACGTGAAAACTCCAAAAGTGCAAGTGGCAGATACTGTCGGAGCAGGTGATTCTTTCACTGCTACCTTTGTAATCTCATTACTTCTAGGGAAATCAATCGTAGATGCTCATAACCTTGCCGTTAAGGTCTCTGCATTCGTTTGTACTCAACACGGTGCAATCAACAAGCTTCCAAAAGATTTATATTTATAAAACGATTTTATGAAAAAGATATTTTTAGCAATACTGGCATTGGTAGTGATGTCAGGATGTGCTGTAAAAAAGGGGGATGAACGTGTATTTATTGCTCATAGGGGAGTCAATATGCGATATGTGGCTGCGGGAGAGAATTCTTTGGAGTCAATTCGTTTGGCAAAACGCGCAGGATTTAAGTCAATTGAGACAGATGTGAGATTGACTGCAGATAGCGTCCTCGTGGTTATGCATGATAAGACATTACATCGTACTTGTCTTAACTTGGATGGAAGTCGTGTGAATGAGGATTTACAGGTTTCTGACTTCACTATGGATGAACTTAAGTCAAACTTTGTTCTTCGTGCTACAAAAGAAGAAATGAGAACTCAGATTCCGACGCTCGAGGAATTTCTTGAGGTTTGTAAGGAAGAGGAACTACTGGTTTTCATTGAACCCAAACTTAAAGACAGTATAGGAAGGCACTATCTAGATATTATTGAATGTGCAGATTCTATATTAGGTAGAGAAAACTATATAGTGACTTCTAACAATTTTGCTAATACTGTGATTAGAAATACATTGGGTATTAAAGATGTGAGATTAATGGGTATTTTATATCAAACCACCTATGAGGATATAGCTAATCAAGAAAATATTATTATGGCTATTAGTGCAACACGTTTTAGCCCAGATGAGTATTCGGCTAATGTTTTGCGTGCAAAGGAAGATGGTTTTATAACAGAATCTCACGCTGATAAGTTTGAGCATTTTGATATGATTAATAATGCAGATATTGATTATGTTTCTACTGATTTTCTTGCACCTGATTGGCATAAGCAAGGGAAGTTAATATCTCGCTTAAATGGTAGAAACTTAAAACACGCTCTACGAGTTTCAGAAAAATCTTTATCGTTTCCAGAGGTTGAGTTTGGGGCTATTTATCTTGAAATGAAATTTAGTGGTTCTGCAAAAATTGCTTTAGCTAATCAAGAGTTTGAAATAGCTTCTGAATCATCGCGAATTATTAAACATCAGGTTCTTTTGTCAAATATGTTGCCTATATTTGAGATTATGGAGTATTCGGAGGATTTTAATATCGATAAAATATCCGTAAAAGTAGTTAAGTTTTAAACAGTTAATATGAAGCATATTTTATTTTTAGCAACAATTTTTATTGGTGTATTGGGTTTTGCTCAACCTAAGGTTACTCAGGAGCATATTGATAGGGCAGCAGAGATTGTTAAGCAAATGACTCTTGAGGAAAAAGCAAATTATGTTGGAGGATATGAGCGTTGGTACATACGTGCGATTGATAGGCTAGGGCTCCCTGAAGTGAGAATGGCGGATGGTCCGCAAGGCGTGCGAAATAATACCCAAAGTACACTTTTTCCAAGTGGGATAGCGGCAGCAGCAACTTGGAACAAGACACTTATATATGAGATGGGTGTGGCTTTAGGTCAAGATTCACGTGCTAGGGGAGTTCATATACTTCTTGGACCAGGAGCAAATATCTATCGCTCACCACTGTGTGGCCGTAATTTTGAGTATTTTGGTGAAGATCCGTATTTGGCAGGTGAGATAGCCACAAATTATATTCTTGGTGTACAGAGTCAGGGAGTAATGACAAGTATAAAACATTTTGCGGGAAATAATCAGGAGTTCGCTCGTCACACTGTTTCTTCAGATATTGATGAGAGAACACTTCACGAAATATATTTTCCTGCTTTTGAAAAGGCGGTAAAAAAGGCAAATGTTGCGACAATAATGACTTCATATAATCTTCTTAATGGTGTACACGCATCAGAAGATAAATATTTAAATTATGATGTTATTAGAGATATGTGGGGACATAAAGGATTTGTGGTGTCTGATTGGAATTCTTGTTATTCTCCACTTAATGTGGCTACTTGGGGAGTAGATATTGAAATGCCAACCCCTATATGTATGGAGCCAAATATTCTTATTCAACTTGTTGAGACAGGAATGTTAAAAGAGGAGCATCTTGATAGAAAGTGCCAGCACATTATCCAAACTATACTTGCTTTTGAGTTTGACAAGAGACCGCAATTAGATACTACAATCCCTGAAAACAATCCATATTCTGACTCAGTAGCTCTAGAGATTTCTCGTAATGCAGTCGTGATGCTAAAGAATGAGGGCAATTTTCTGCCTGTAAAAAAAGGAAAGTTTTTCATTTGTGGACCTAATGCTGATAGGGTAGTAACAGGAGGCGGTAGTGGCTTTGTTGACCCCCTAATTACAAGTTCTGTTGTCAAAGGAATGACATCAATTGATAGAAGGGTAAAATCTGTTTACCATACACACAAGGCTTACGATAAATTTGATGAGATGTATTCTAACAAAGAGCTTACAAAACAGGGCGTTAGTGTAGAGATTTATCCCAATATAAATCTCAAAGGAAAACCTGTTCAAAAATATATTGCAGAGAAAGTATTTCTTTCAGATTCAGCTGCAGAAGCTCACGAAGATTTAGTAGCTGAAAATTTATCTTCACGCCATACTTTCTATTATAAATCTCCTAAGGACATTAGTTATGTATTGAAACTGAATGGAAACGATGGATGCCGAATGTTTATCAATGGAGTAAAGGTTGCTGATGAGTGGGGTAAAGATAGCTGGCAAAGTGCAGTAGTAGAATATGACTTTAAGAAAGGGGAGGTATATGAATTTGTAGTTGAACACTATAATAGAGGAGGTACTATAGGGTTAAATTTTACATGTGAGCTGAAATCATTTTTAAGCCCAGAAGACGAGAAAACTTTGAGAAATTCGGATTGTGTTGTCGTTTGTTTAGGTCACGATAATACTACAGAAAAGGAGAACAGTGATAGGACATTTGAACTTCCACAAGGACAAGTTGAATATCTTCGTGAAATTCTTAAATATAATAAGAATGTAGTAGTAGTTATTAATGCTGGCGGTGGAGTAGAAATGGCTTCTTGGCTTCCAGAAGTAAAGGCAGTTCTAATGGCTTGGTATCCTGGGCAACAAGGTGGTTGGGCAATTTCTGAAATCATAACAGGTAAGATATCTCCATCAGGAAAACTTCCTATTTCTATTGAAACTAAACTTGAAGATAACCCTTCTTACGAGCATTATTATGAGAATGTTCCTCGTATGCGTCCAAAAATCAATCCATATCCACGCGTAGAGTATCGTGAAGGTATCTTCCTTGGTTATAGAGGATATGAGAAAAATAATATTAAACCATTATTTCCATTCGGTTTTGGACTAAGTTATACTAGCTTTGATTATTCTAATCTTAAGGTAGTAGAAGATGGAAAAGAGTTTATTGTAACATTTAATGTTAAAAATACAGGAAAGGTTGCTGCTGCTGAAGTTGCTCAATTATATGTAACAGATGATGAGTGTTCAGTAGTACGGCCTGTAAAGGAACTTAAGGGCTTTGATAAGGTTTATCTCAAGCCAGGAGAAACAAAAACCGTTTCAATCAGATTAGACGATGAGGCTTTTAGATTTTTTGATTTAGGACAAAGAAAATTCGTAATTGAACCGGGGAGGTTTACTATTTCAGTCGGTTCATCATCGAGTGATATTCGATTAAAGTCTGCAATAACAGTTAAATAGTACTTATAATATAAAACTAGAGGCTGACCAATTGGTCAGCCTCTAGTTTTATATATGTTGTTAGTTAGAAAAGTTCAGGATTGTTTCCTTTGTCTTCTTTCTCTTCACGACGTGGACCTCTTGGAGCTCTTTCGTCGCGACGTCTATCGTCACGGCGAGGGCCTCTACGATCATCGCGGCGTGGGCCTCTGTCACTTCTTTCTGGACGTGGTCTACGCTCTGGCTCTACATATCCTTCTGGTTTTTCAAGAAGAGCTTTGCGTGAAAGTCTCATTTTTCCTGTCTTAGCGTCAATTTCAAGAAGTTTTACCTCTACTTCATCACCAAGATTAAGGACGTCTTCAACTTTTTCAGTTTTGCCCCAATCAATTTCAGAAATATGTAGGAGAGCTTCTTTACTAGGAAGAATTTCTACAAAAGCTCCGAACTCAAGTATAGACATTACCTTACCGTTGTACACTTTACCTACCTCAGGAACAGCAATTATACCTTTAATCCATTCTAGAGCCTTATCCATAGCTTCTTTGCTGTCTCCGAAGATATCAACTACGCCTTCTGTTACACCATTATTTTGGCATTCTGTAATAGTAACAGTAGTACCAGTTTCTCTTTGAATCTTTTGAATAACTTCACCACCTTTGCCAATTATAGCACCGATGAATTCACCAGGAACAGTCAGTTGCTCTAGACGAGGAACAAATGGTTTGTAATCTTCGCGAGGCTCGCTGATTGTTTTCATCATTTCTCCCATAATATGTAGACGAGCTTGGCGTGCTTGCTCAAGTGCTTTTTCTAGTACCTCATATGAAAGGCCGTCAACCTTGATATCCATCTGAGTTGCTGTAATACCATCTTTAGTACCTGTAACTTTAAAGTCCATATCTCCAAGATGGTCCTCATCACCAAGAATATCAGTAAGGATTGCATAGCGCTCGTTTGGTCTATCTGCATCTGAAATAAGTCCCATAGCAACTCCAGCTACTGGTTTTTTAATTTTTACACCAGCATCCATAAGAGCAAGACAACCAGCACAAACTGTAGCCATTGAAGATGAACCATTCGACTCTAGAATGTCAGATACAACACGAATTGCGTATGGATTTTCCGGAGCCATAGGAACCATAGATTTTAGAGCTCTTAAGGCTAGGTTACCGTGGCCAATTTCGCGACGCCCTACACCTCTTTGAGCTTTTGCTTCACCTGTTGAGAATGGAGGGAAGTTATAGTGAAGAACGAATTGTTCTGCTTCTTGAATTAGAACCTCATCGTGCTCTTTCATATCTAGTTTGGTTCCTAGAGTAACGGTTGTAAGCGATTGAGTTTCACCACGTGTAAAGATAGCAGAACCATGAGCACAAGGAAGATAATCAACCTCACACCAAATTGGACGCACTTGTGTTGTATTACGCTTATCAAGGCGAATTCCTTCGTCAAGAATTAGATTTCTTACAGCAGCTTTCTCTACAGCGTGATAATATCTTTCTACCATTACTTTCTTCTCTTCTCTATCTTCTTCAGAAAGAGTTTGATAGAATTCTTCTTTTAGAGCATCGAAAGCATCAAGTCTCTCTTGTTTTCCAGTGCCTGCCTTCGCGATTGCATAGCATTTGTCATAACAGTAGTCTTGGACTGCTTTACGAAGGTCTTCATCGTTTTCTTCGTGACAGTAAGTCCTTTTTTCAGCTTTACCTACAGCTTCAGTAAGTTCCATTTGAACTTTACAGTGCTTTTTGATTTCTTCGTGAGCAAACTTAATAGCTTCAAGCATTTCAGCTTCGCTTACTTCTTTCATTTCACCTTCAACCATCATGATGTTATCATATGTTGCAGCCACCATAATGTCTATGTCAGTTTCTGCCATTTCGCTAAAATTTGGATTTATTTTTAATTCTCCACCAATTCTAGCTACTCTTACTTCTGAAATAGGTCCATTAAAAGGGATGTCACTAACTGCTAGAGCAGCAGAAGCTGCAAGGCCAGCAAGTGCGTCTGGTTGAGTGTCTTTTTCAGCAGAGATTAAGTTAACAGTTACGAAAACTTCTGCGTGGAAATCCTCTGGGAAAAGAGGTCTAAGAGCACGGTCAATAAGGCGTGAAATGAGGATTTCATAGTCTGAAGCTTTCCCTTCTCTTTTCATAAAGCCTCCTGGGAAACGTCCCGCAGAAGCGTATTTTTCTTTGTACTCTACTTGGAGTGGCATAAAGTCCACATCATGTTTTGCGTCTTTTGCACAAGTTACAGTAGCAAGTAGCATTGTGCCACCCATTTTAACCACTACTGCTCCGTCAGCTTGTTTTGCTAACTTGCCAGTTTCAATTTCAATTATCCTTCCGTCAGATAATTCAATTTTCTTGTTTATAATATTCATATATTTCTTTCAACCTGCCTCCCCCTATGGGAGTTGATTAATACTGTTTCATCCGGAGAACCCTTTGTATCCAGGTTCATTTTATTTATTTGCTACCTATATGCGCCGCAGGTTGTTTGTAACGCAATTGGGCGTGTTTTTTTTGAAAAAAGGGGGCTGTCCTTACGGATTTCCCCCTTGTGACTGTCCTACTATTGGTTATCGACGGAGACCTAGCTCCTTAATGATAGCTCTGTATCTCTCAATGTCGTTAACTCTTAAATAATCAAGTAGACGACGTCTTTTACCTACTAGCTTAAGCAATGAACGACGAGTTGTATAGTCTTTTCTATTGCGTTTTAGATGCTCTGTTAGGTGAGCGATACGGTAGGAAAATAGTGCAATCTGACTCTCAGGAGAGCCGGTGTCAGTATTAGACTTTCCGTACTTCGCGAAAATCTCTTGCTTTTTGTCTGCTGCTAAATAATCAGCCATAATGCAAAAAGATTAAATTGTTAATAATTAAAACTTTCTATGGGACTGTATGTACCCAATAAGCGGGTGCAAATGTAATGAGAAAATATATAAAAAACAAGAGCTATTAATTCTTTGATTTTTCTTTTAACTTTGTAGGTCAATGGTAAAATAGGTACAATGCAAAAAATTTATAAGGATAAAGAGATAGGGGATGTAGCTTTTAAGGGAAGTTTGAGGGCAAGGCGTATGACTCTTAGAGTCCATCCTGTGAAGGGAGTTTCTCTTACTTATCCTAGATTTTTAGGTCTTAAAAAAGCAATGCACTTCTTTGAGTCTAAGCGTGATTGGGTCTTAGAGACAATAAAAAAGCAATCAATCAAATATGCAGATGTCAAACCTGCAAGTGTTGAGGAAATTGAAATAATGCGTAAGGAAGCTAAGAAGACTTTGCCTGATAGACTAGCTTATTTTGCTGAAAAACATGGATTTAAATACAATAGGGTGGCGATAAAGCATAATTCAACAAATTGGGGAAGTTGTTCGAAGAGAAATAATATTAACTTAAATCTTAATTTGGTTCGGTTGCCACAAGTATTGAGAGACTATGTGCTTTTACATGAGCTTTGTCATTTGAAACACCACGACCACGGTCACGGTTTTTACCTTTTGTTGGAAAGTCTATGTTCGCAAAATTTAAGAGAATTAATAGATAAGGGCGATACCTATGCCTTAGATTTAGCTAAGTCTTCATTAAAATCTAAAGCCAAGTTCCCAATAGCCTATACAATGAACAAAGAAATTAAAAAATATAAATTATTATAATGGGAGAGACAGATAAAGATTTACAACAGATAGAGGAAGGGAGTGTCCAAATGGCAGGCGATGGAATTCATGCGGGTTTTCCCTCACCAGCGTCAGATTTTATGACAGGCTGTATTGATTTGAATAGGGAGTTAGTAAAGCATCCCGCTGCAACTTTTTACGGACGTGTTGTGGGAAATTCTATGATAGATGCTGGTGTTGAGGAAGGGGATATTTTGGTAATAGATAAATCAATTGAGCCTCGAGAAGGGGATATGGCAGTTTGTTTCGTTGATGGAGAATTTACTTTAAAATATATATCATACCGCAACGGAGAGTTGTGGCTACAGCCTGCAAACCCAAAATATTCAGCCATTAAAGTAGATGAGGGTATGAATTTCATGGTTTGGGGCATTGTTACTTATTTCATAAAAAAAGTCTATCCTCGTTAATATTTAATCGCAAGCAAAAATATCTGATGTACGCACTCGTAGATTGTAATAATTTTTTCGTTTCATGTGAAAGAGTCTTTCGTCCAGAATTAGAAGGTAAGGCAGTAGTTGTTTTATCCAATAATGATGGATGTGTGGTGTCACGTAGTAACGAGAGTAAGGCTATGGGTATTAAAATGGGGACACCATTTTTTCAGGTTAAAAACTTAGCTGATAATGGTGTCTTGATAGCTTGTTCTTCTAATTATGCTCTTTATGGTGATTTGTCAGCTAGGGTAATGTCTATTTTAGCAGAGGAGGCACCTAAGATTGAAGTTTATTCCATTGATGAAGCATTTTTAATCTTGGATGGCTTGACAGAAAAACAAATGGAATTGCTTTGCAGGAAGCTGATATATAAAGTAAGAAAATGGGTGGGTATTCCTATAAGCGTTGGTATTGCTCCAACAAAAACCTTAGCTAAAGTAGCTGGTGGTTTTGCGAAAAAATATAGAGGATATAGGGGCTGTTGTATGATAAACACATCGGAGAAAATGTATAAAGCTTTGGAACTTACTCCTATTGGTGATGTCTGGGGCATTGGAAGAAAACTTGCGCCAAAACTCAAAGAGGCAGGCGTTAAAACAGCCTTAGATTTTATCAAACGTCCTCGTGAATGGGTTCAAACGAGGTTCAATATACCTGCTGTAAGGACGTGGGAAGAACTACAGGGACAGGCTTGTCTTGAAGAGGAAAAGCACGAAAGGAGGCAGTCAATATGTACCTCACGCTCATTTGCAGATATGATAGATGATGAAAAGGAATTGTCAATGAGAGTATCTGATTTTGCTGCGGCTTGTGCTAGAAAGCTACGCGAAGAAAATTCAGTAGCTTACTCTGTGACCACATTCGTATATACTAATCGGTTTAGAGAAGATTTAAACCAATATTTCCCATCGGCAACTATTCGTCTAGAAGTGGCAGAAAATAACACTCAAACAATCGTATCTACTGCCTTACGCGCTTTAAAAATGATTTATAAGCCAGACTATAAATACAAAAAAGCAGGAGTTGTTGTTTCTAATATTATCTCTGCGGAACATATTCAAACCTCGCTTTTCGACGATAAGGAAGAGTATAGAAAGAGGCAAGCTAAAATATCCCAGATTATGGATTCTGTAGAAAAGTCTTCGTTACTTCGTGTAGCTATGCAGCGCCCAGGTCATTATTCAGATGGCATCAGAAGTGAGTTTAAATCTCGCCTTTATACCACCTCATTAGACGAACTTATCGAAGTTCACTAATCTTTTAAGAAAGAAAAATCAAACTGCAGACCTCCCTCGTGGCGGTTTGCTACTTTTATAGAACCACCGTGAAATTGTACGGAATGTTTGACAATAGAAAGTCCAAGACCAGTACCTCCCATTTGACGAGAGCGTCCTTTGTCAATTCGATAAAATCTTTCAAAGAGACGTGGTAGATGTTCTTCATCTACACCGCGACCATCATCTTCAAAACGAATAGTACATTGTTTTCCACTAATCTCTTCCATCATTATATCGAGTAAGATTAGTGAATATTTTTGCAGGTCATAAGTCAACGCTTGTTTTGCGCTCAGAGCAGTATCAACATCATAACCTTCGTTTTCAAGATTGAGCTTTAAAACTTCACATAAAGT
>CAYFMO010000016.1:0-18683 GCA_964344225.1 uncultured Muribaculaceae bacterium
GTAGGAAATTTATATAAATATATAATAGGTGTATCTTCAAATCCTGAAGAAGCACGAAGAATTAATAAAGAAATAAGAAAAGATTTTCCTGGAGCCTTTTTGGTGAGTTTTTCAGAAGGGAAAGTAGAAGTATATAGATAAAAAACTTAAAATATGAAACTATCTAAAGAATTTAAAATTGGTGTATTTGTAATCGCCGTCCTTGTTATTACATTCTTTGTAATTAATTATTTAAGGGGACAAGATATTTTTAATCGTAATATCAATGTAGTATCAAAATATGAAAATGTTGAAGGACTTCTTCCATCAGCACCTGTTTATATCAAAGGATTTAAGGCAGGTACTGTTTCAGATATAATTTATGATACTAAAGCTGAAACATTCTTGGTTGATTGCTCTGTAAGCAAGAAGTTTAATATTCCAACTGACTCTAAGATGACTATCTTTAGCACAGATATTATGGGAGGTAAAGGGATAAGGATAGACTTGGGTACTTCTTCTGAGTATGTTAAAGACGGAGATGAGCTTGACAATGCCTTTGAAACAGATATGTTAAGCACTCTTGGAGAAAGTATAGGACCATTAATGGCATCTTTAACAGCTACAATTGATAGTTTAAGTATTACTGTCAATAGTGTTAATGCAATATTATCCGAAAAGAATAGGGCAAGCATTGAAACAACCCTAAAGAGACTGGAAAATACTATGTCAAATGTTGAGAATATTTCACATAGTATTGAAAAGAAATCACCAGAATTAGAAGCATTTTTAGGAAATTTGGAAAATCTCTCAAACAAACTGGATGCTGTTTTAATTTCTGCTGATACTACAATGGCAAATGTTGCAGGGTTCTCTAAAACTTTGAACGGGACCGAAGTTAAAGACTTAATAATTTCTTTAGAGAGCTTGCTGACAAAAGTTCAAGATCCAGATGGAACCTTAGGAAAAATTTTAACAGACGGAAAAATTTATAATTCGATAGATTCTTTAATTGTTGATGTTGATGATTTAATAAATAAAATTAAAGAAAATCCTAAAAAATATCTTAAAATTTCAGTCTTTTAAGGGCTTCAAATTGAGTTATTAACAATTTTTAACGTTTACAAATATCCAAAGTTCAAACTGCTTGGAATACAGATAGTTATCAAAAAGAGCCCCTGTAAGTCGTTGATTTGCAGGGGCTTATAAAATAGCCGTCCGAAAAAGTATAAGACGGATACAAGTAAAAAAAAGATAATAAACAATAGTAAAAACAATTTTTTATTATAAATTTTTCACCATCTTTGTAATCCCGATTCAAAATGAGTCAAATTTCTCAAAAATTACATATTAATGACCTTTGAAAAACACATATCTGTTTGGAATAATTGTCTCGCATTTATAGGCAATAATATCGGCACACAACAATTCAATGTGTGGTTTAAACCGATAAGACCTTTAGCAATGCATGACTCTACTTTGACAGTAGAAGTTCCATCGGAGTTTTTCAGAGAATATCTTGAGGAACAATTTCTGGATGTACTTAAAGCCGCGCTTAAAAAAGAAGTAGGTGCCGATGCAAGATTAGTTTATGTTGTTAGACCAGTTTCAAATCAACAAGAACTTATGTATCCAGCAGCCCATGGTCAGGCACCAGAGAATAAGGCTATTTCAATAAATTCTTACCCGTCAGCGAATCCTGGCCCTTTTGTATATCCGGGTGTTCAGAGAAGGGTTAGAGTAAATCCTCAATTAAATCCTGTTTTTTGTTTTGAGAACCTCATAGTAGGAGAGTGTAATAAGATGGGCTTTACTGCTGCTGAAAGCATTTCAGGTGCGCCAGGTAAGACCGCATTTAATCCATTATTCTTGTTCGGTGGACCTGGACTAGGTAAAACACATCTAGCACAAGCAATAGGACTTTCTATAATGCAGAAATACCCTGATCTTGTGGTGCTTTATGTTCCTGCTAGTAGATTTAAGACTCAGTTTATGGATGCAGTGAATGTAAATAATAAGCTGACTGAATTCTTAGCTTTCTATTCAAAAATGGATGTTCTCATTGTTGATGATATTCAAGATTTAATGGGAAAAGGAACTCAAAATGCCTTCTTTACAATATTTAATCAATTGCACCAAGCTGGTAAGCAGTTAATATTTACTTCTGATAGAGCTCCAGTAGATTTGCAAAATTTTGAAGAAAGACTTCTTTCAAGATTAAAATGGGGACTTTCAGTTGAGCTTCATAACCCAGATTACAATACAAGACTTGAAATGCTTAAGGCTAGAAGTTTTCGAGAAGGAGTGAAACTTGGTGAAGACGTACTTAGATATTTAGCTGATAGAATTAAAACAAATTTCAGAGAACTAGAAGGTGCTCTGATATCTCTAATAGCAAATGCTACTTTAGCCCATAAAGAAGTAACTATTGAGATGGCTGAAAATATTACATCAAAAATTGTAGGAGAGCCACAAACAAATGTAACAATAGATAAGGTTCAAAAGGTTGTGTGTGATTACTTCAATATTTCACGAGATGTACTATTGTCTAAGAGTCGCAAACGTGCAATTGTACAGGCTAGACAAATAGCTATGTATATGTCACGTAATTTAATTAACTGTTCTTTAGCAACTATAGGTTCAGAAATTGGCGGAAAGGATCATGCTACAGTACTTCATGCTTGCAATACTGTTTCAGACTTAATGCAGACAGATAGAACCTTCAAACAATATGTAACCGATATAGAAAAAATGCTTGTACCTTCGGGTAGATAATCTCTATATCATAAAATCAAATAACATATGACTTCAGAAAGAGTTCTTGAAATTTTTAAGGACATTACGAAGATACCTAGACAATCAGGTCATGAGGAGAAAATCATTGCATATTTGCAAGATTTTGCTTCAAGGCTTTCTTTGGAATGTCACACCGACAAGGTTGGTAATGTATTAATTGTTAAACCTGCCTCTGTTGGTTATGAAGATGTGCCAACAATCGTTCTCCAGTCACATTCAGATATGGTTTGCGAAAAAAATAAAGGTGTTGAGCACGATTTTGCGAAAGATCCAATAAAATATGTCATCGAAGATGGTTGGATGATTGCAAAAGAGACTACTCTAGGTGCGGACTGTGGTATTGGTATGGCAGCACAACTAGCTATATTAGAAAGTGATTTAGCTACTGGTAGAATAGAATGTCTATTTACAGTCGAAGAAGAGACTGGTTTGGTAGGCGCATTTGCTCTTGAGCCAGATTTTATTTCAGGCAAGGTTCTAATCAATTTGGATTCAGAAGATGAAGGAGAATTATTCGTAGGTTGTGCTGGTGGGCTTGACACTACTGCTTTATTTAGATATGAAGATGAAGAAGTTAAGTCTGGTCATAAAGCCTTAAAAGTACGTATTTTTAATGCTTTAGGTGGACATAGTGGAGATGATATTGAAAAGGGCCGCGCAAATGCCGTAAAGCTGTTATCTAGGGTTTTATTCCCATATATTGATTTGCTTCAGCTATGTACTATAGATGGAGGTAATATGCGAAATGCTATTGCAAGAGAGGCGGAAGCTGTTATTACTTTACCTGAAGCCAAAGTGAAGAGATTTCAAGAAGATTTCGAAAAATTAGCTAAAGATATAAAAGCTGAGTTTGCAACTGCAGAACCAAATCTTAGCCTAGAGTGTAAGGAGGTTGATTTGCCTAAAAAAGCGATTTCTACACCAACAGCTAAAGCCTTATTGCATTCTATGTTCATAGTACCGCACGGAGTACTTGCAATGAGTCTGGACTTAAAAGGACTTGTAGAGACTTCTACTAACCTCGCTTCGGTTAAAATGTTAAAAGATGAAAAAGCTATAAGAATAGGTAGTAGCCAAAGGAGTTCAATTACTTCTGCAAGAAGATGGGCTGGAGATAAAGTTGCTGCTACTTTTTCGTTAGTTGGAGCAGAGGTAGCCCACGAATCAGAATACCCAGGATGGAAGCCAAATATGAATTCAGAATTATTGAAGATTTCAAAAGCTTCATATGAGAAACTTTTTGGTAATGAACCAATTGTCCGAGCTATTCATGCTGGATTAGAGTGTGGACTTTTCCTAGATAAATACCCTGAATTGGATATGATTTCTTTCGGTCCTACTATAAAAGGCGCTCACGCTCCAGGTGAGAGACTAGAATTGGCATCTTTAGATAAATTTATATCTTTACTGAAGGATATTATTATAAACTATAAGGAATAGATTCTCACGTTACTCTGTTCCCACAATGAAAATATTATGGCCTTAATTGCTCCTTCAATGTTATCTGCTAACTTTCTAAATCTGGAAAAAGATGTAGAATTTGTTAATAACTACGCAGATTTGTTTCATCTAGATGTTATGGATGGTAGTTTCGTCCCTAACATTTCCTATGGCTTTCCTATTATTGAAGCAATAGCTAAAAAAGCAACAAAACCATTGGATGCCCACCTAATGATTGTAAATCCTGAAAAATATATAGAAAGATTTGCAGAAGTTGGTGTGAGCTTGCTTAGTGTTCATTTGGAAACCCTAGATGCTCCGAGAAGAGCAATAGATTTAATTAAAGGATGTGGTATGAAGGCTGGCTTGGCTATAAATCCAGATGTGCCAGTGAGTGCCCTCGCTCCTTTTCTTAAAGATCTTGATTATGTGCTTATTATGTCTGTTTTTGCTGGATTTGGCGGTCAAAAATTTATTGAAGATACATATAAAAGAGTTCGCGATTTAAGAGCTTTAATTAATAAACAAGAATTAGATTGTTTAATAGAGGTAGATGGTGGAGTGTCGGGTGCGAATGCAGAGGCTCTTGTAGATGCCAGCGTTGATATTTTAGTCGCAGGTAGTGCAATTTTTAATGCTCCATCACCTGTAGAGGCAATTAACTCAATGAGAACTAAATAAATTTAGATAACATATCTTATTTCATTGAAGGCGAATTCCACAATTTCGCCTTCAATTATTTCTACACATAACGTTCCCACTGTACTGACATCCCGAATTATACCTTTAAATTGCTCATTACTCGCAAGTAATATAAATTCAGCTTCTTCATCCTTTCTGAATAAAAGCCCTTTATATTTCTTCTGAATATGTCTTTGTCCCGAGTTTGTTTCAATATATGGAAGATATTCTTTGAAAATTCTTAGGAAGTCATTTAATAATAGGGCTAAATCTTCACTGGTCTGGTTTTCTAATTTTATTGAACTAGGCATTACAGTATAATTTCCAAGGAATTCGGTCTGATTTACATTTAAGCCAACTCCTATTATCGAATTTGTCAAAGTATTGTCTTTAATTTTATTTTCAATGAGAATTCCACATATTTTTTTGTTATTAACATAAATATCGTTCGGCCATTTAATTTTAGCTGGTATACCTTTTTCCAATAGGAGTTCAATAATACTTAATGCTGTTATTTGTGAAATAATGAACATTTCTTGCACCATTAGTGGTTCTACACTATTCTCTCCGTATTTTAACAAAAGTGTAAAAGTTAAGTTGGCTCCAGGTTCAGAAATCCAAGTATTACCACGTTGTCCACGTCCTTTATTCTGACATTTGGCAGATATTACTGACAGATTGTCAAGTTTTTCAATGTGTTCTCTAACGTAGTCATTTGTAGATTCTACAGTTTCTAACCATTTAATCTTATTTATTTTCTTCATTGGTGCAGAATTTGTCTTATATTTGCAAGCTAATATAAAATAAAAGTAGCAAAAAATTATAAAATGAATATAAAAGAAATTAAAGTAATAGCTGAGGCTATGCTAGAAAAGAAAGGTCAAGCAGTTGTTGCTCTTGATCTAAAACCAATAGGAGCCGCTATTTCAGACTATTTTGTGGTTTGTAATGCGGACTCTACTTCGAATGTTGCAGCAATAGCTGATAATGTTGAAGATAGAATGATAGAAAAATGCAGACGTAAGGTTATCCGTATGCAAGGTAAAGAAAATGCTTTTTGGGTAATTCTTGACTACGGAGATATAGTCGTTCATGTATTTCAGACTCCTTATAGAGATTTTTATAGGCTTGAAGATCTTTGGGCGGATGCTATTAGATATGAGTTTTCAGATGAGGAATTTTAATTATGGCAAAAAAAGATAAAAAAACAACGAAACCAATTAAGAAGTCTATAAATATCAAGTTTAACTTTTCTTGGTTTTATATTATTCTTATATTTTTCATTATTTGGTTTATGATTGATAGGCCAAGTGCAAGGCCACAAAAAATAGAGTGGGGAGATGTTAAACAAATGGTTCTTGACGGTGATGTTAAGGATATCGTGTTTATTCGTAATGATTACGAAGGTAAGGTAACTATTAAACCAGATCATCTTGAAAAATATTCAAGTTATTTTGGTGGGAAATTACCTGAAGTTTCACCACACTTTACGTTTTTAGTATCAGCAAGTTTTAATGCTGAAGAAATGTTTGGTGAACTTAATCAGCAACTTCCTGAGGAAGAGAAAATTAAAATTGTTATTGAAAATAAAGATAGATTTTGGGGAGATGCTCTTCAATGGATGCTATTTCCATTAATTTTAATATTAATGTATGTCTTCTTTTTCCGTGCTATGAGTAGAAATATGGGTGGTGGAAGTGGTAGTGGCGGACCTGGTGGAATCTTTAATATTGGTAAGGCTACAGGTAAATTAGCAGAAAAAGATAATATTAAAGTGACATTTAAGGATGTCGCTGGCCTTCACGGTGCAAAAGATGAGGTAATGGAAATTGTTGATTTCCTTAAAAATCCTAATAAATATACAACTCTTGGTGGTAAAATTCCAAAAGGAGCTCTTCTTATTGGCCCTCCAGGTACTGGTAAAACCTTATTAGCAAAGTCTGTTGCAGGAGAAGCTGATGTGCCATTCTTCTCTATTTCTGGTTCTGATTTTGTTGAGATGTTCGTGGGGGTTGGTGCTTCACGTGTTCGTGACCTTTTCAGACAAGCAAAAGAAAAAGCTCCTTGTATTGTATTTATTGATGAAATTGATGCCGTAGGTAGAGCAAGAGGTAAAAATGCGGGTTTCTCTTCAAATGATGAACGAGAAAACACTTTAAATCAACTTTTAACTGAGATGGACGGTTTCGGTTCAAACTCAGGAGTGATTGTTCTAGCAGCAACTAATAGAGCAGATATACTTGACAAGGCCTTAATGAGAGCTGGACGTTTTGATAGACAAATTCACGTTGATCTTCCTGACGTGAAAGAAAGAGAAGAGATTTTTAATGTACATTTAAGAGGTTTAAAATTGGCAAAAGAGACTGATGTTGAGTTCCTTTCTAAGCACACACCAGGTTTCTCTGGAGCTGATATAGCTAATGTTTGTAATGAGGCTGCCTTAACAGCTGCCCGTAAAAATAAGAAAGAGATTGAAAAACAAGATTTCTTGGATGCTATAGATAGAATCGTTGGTGGTCTTGAAAAGAAATCGAAGTTAATTACCGAAGAAGAGAAATATTCAATTGCCCATCACGAAGCTGGACATGCGACAGCCAGCTGGTTCTTAGAGCACGCAAATCCACTTTTAAAGGTTACAATAGTACCGCGTGGTCAAGCTCTTGGAGCTGCCTGGTATCTTCCTGAAGAGCGTCATCTTTTAACAAAAGAGCAACTTGTTGATGAAATGTGTAGTTTACTAGGTGGAAGAATAGGTGAAGAGATGGCTACAGGACAAATTTCTACTGGTGCTCAAAATGATCTTGAACGTCTTACAAAAATGGCATATGGTATGGTTACCTACTATGGTATGAGCGACAAAGTGGGTAATGTTTCTTTCTACGACTCGACAGGCTCCCGTGGTTATGATTTAACTAAACCTTATAGTGAGAAGACCGCAGAGCTTATTGATAAGGAAGTCAAGGATTTAATTAATCAAATCCACGAGCGCACTAAGAAGATTTTAAAGTCTAATGAGTCAGGATTTAGGGAACTTGCAGCCTTACTGCTAGAAAAAGAGGTTATCTTTGCAGAAGATTTAGAAAGGATTTTTGGACCAAGACCATTTAAAAAATCTAAAGATGAAAAGGTCCAAGAGAGCCCTGTGGCCAATGTTTCGGATTCATCTGATGACAAATAAACTTTTCTTAATATGAAAAATCCTAATCTAATTACAAGAACTATATCAGGCATAACTTTTCTACTTATAATGGTAGGAGCTTTGCTTTGGAACAAGTATAGTTACGCGGCTTTAATGGTCTTAATTCTTGTAATAATGATGAAAGAGTTTTTGAATATGACGATGGGTAATAAATATCGTATTTCTCAGGCTCTTACTATTTTTTCTGCATTTGTGCTTTTTGCTTTAACATATTCTTATAAAGCCTTTGATATGCCTGGGAAGTTTTTACCCCTCGTTTTCGTTCCGCTATTAATTATTATGATTAATTCTTTATATGTTAAGGATAAAAAAGGTTTTGGTAAGTTCGCCTGTCTATATACATCATTGATATACATTGCCTTGCCGTGGTCTTTTATTAATTTCTCTATTTTTAACCAAGATGGTGAATTTAGTGGTAAACTTCTTTTAGCCTTTTTCGTAATTGTTTGGGCTTCAGATGTTGGGGCATACGTTTTCGGTATGGCCTTGGGGCAAAAATACGGAAAGAAGCTTTTCCCTTCAATTTCACCTAAAAAATCTTGGATTGGATTTTGGGGCGGATTAGTAAGTGCAATTGCAATCAGCATCTTTTTACATTATATAGGTATGTTACCATTACCACTTTGGCATTGCATTATTTTATCTATCATAATGAATGTAACAGGTGTATACGGTGATTTATTTGAGTCTCAATGGAAAAGATACTACGATGTCAAAGATTCAGGCACATCTATGCCTGGTCACGGTGGTTTATTAGATCGCTTTGATAGTAGTTTGATAGCCATTCCAATGGGAGTTATTTATCTAATAATGTTTAACTTCCTGTAGTTATTTTGTCAATTAGCCTTTTTTATCTATTTTCGCAGATTAATAAAGCAGTTTCTAACCATGACTATTCATAAAGATTGTTTTAGTACTATAGCGCTTGTTTGGGGAGTAGGAATTCTAGTGATTTTTCTTCTCTTCTACTTTGTTCCTTGGCCTTTTATCTCATATCCATTAGCAGCAATAGCTCTTTTCCTGATGGGTTTTGTACTTTTCTTTTTTAGAGTACCAAGAAGGGAGACTACTTTAGGAGACAATGTAGTAACAAGTGTAGCCGACGGAGAGGTAATTGTAATTGAAAAAGTATATGAACCTGAATATTTAAAATCAGAATGTATACAAATCTCTGTTTATATGGACTTTTTCAATGTTCATGTAAATTTTTGGCCTATTTCTGGTGAGGTTACATATTATAAATATCATCCAGGACTATATCTCCTTGCCTTTTTACCTAAGGCTTCAGAACTAAACGAACACACATCAGTTGCTATAAAAAATGAATACGGAGAGGTGTTTTTTAAACAGCTAGCTGGTACATTTGCACGCAGGATTGTTTGTTATGCAAAGCCTGGTGAGACGGGAGTTAAGGGTGAACAATGTGGTATTATTAAATTTGGATCTCGTATAGATATGTACCTACCTCTTGATGCTGATATTAAGGTAGAAATTGGAGATGCTGTTTATGCGTGCGAAACTGTTTTGGCTGAACTTAAAAAATAAATATGGTTCAAATTTTTATTATTCTTGGCCTTATATTAATTAATGGTATTTTTTCAATGTCTGAAATAGCAATTATTCAGGCAAGAAAAACTAGTTTACAATCGCAGGCCAGTAAAGGGAGCAAGGGTGCAAAAGTAGCCTTAGATTTAGCTTCCAATTCAAGTAGATTCCTGTCTTCAATTCAGATAGGTATTACTTTAGTCGGTATTCTTACCGGTTTGTATTCAGGTAGTGAGATTTCTGTTACTTTTGCAAATTACCTTACTTCTATCGGTGTTTCATCTAATATTGCTCTTGGACTATCCCAAACAATTATAGTCGTTATTGTTACTTACTTCACAATTGTATTAGGTGAACTTCTTCCAAAGCGCATTGGTATTACTTCTCCTGAGAAGGTTGCGATGATTGTTTCAAGACCAATGAATTTTCTTTCTAAAATTGCTTCTCCTGTAGTTTCGTTACTATCTAAGAGTACAAGTTTATTTGAAAAAATCTTTGGTATTAAGGAAGAAGATGCAAGAGTTACGGAAGATGAAATTATTTCTATGGTTCAGGAGGGAACAGATGATGGAGAGATTACTTTATTAGAGCAAGATATAGTTGAAAATGTTTTTACAGTAGGTGACCTCTGTATAAATAATATTATGACTCTACGTTCAGATATTGTTTATCTAGAAAAAGATATGACTGAAGATGAGGTAAGAGCAATTATTGAAGCAAATATTTTTGAAGAATATCCTGTTGTTGATGGTGGCCTTGATAATGTAATAGGAGTGCTATCAATTAAGGACTATTTGCTAAACTATGGTCGTCAGACTTTTAGCCTCGTTAATCTTGTGAAACCTCCTATTTATTTCCACGAAACAATGAATGTTTATAAAATGCTTGAGGAAATGAAGAAGAGAAAGATTAGTAGGGCATTGGTATGTGATGAGTTTGGTTCACTTTCTGGTTTTATTGCGCTGAAAGACGTACTTGAGGCTTTGATTGGTAATTTGGATGACGCAGAAGAAGAGCCAGATATTATAGAACGTGCTGATGATGGTGGTTGGTTAGTTGATGGCCAAACACTGCTATATGATTTCTCAAGGCATTTCGATATAGAAGATGAGCTTGATGATGAATATGATTTCTCAACAGTTGCAGGGCTTATTTTAGATCATTTGGAGCACATTCCAGTGGCAGGTGAGACCTTTGAATGGCAAGGTCTGCATTTCGAAATTGTGGATATGGATGGTCCAAGGATTGACAAGATTATTGTTAAGAAAATCGAACAACCTCAAATTGAAGAAGAAGATTAGAACTCATCTGATTCTATTAGTTCTAATAATTTATTTATAGCCTCTGCTTCTGGTACTTGCCTTAAGATAGGGGTTTTTCCTTTGTAGATAGAAACCTTTCCATTTCCTTCACCTACATAACCCCAATCTGCATCAGCCATCTCTCCTGGTCCATTTACCACGCATCCCATAACTGCTATTACAAGCCCTTTGAGATGTTTGGTTCGCTCTTTTACCTCATTAAAGGTTTTTTCAAGATTAAACATTGTACGGCCGCATCCAGGGCAAGCTATATATTCGGGACGATAAAATCTTCTTCTTGCGGCCTGCATAAGCTCATCTACTAGATAAACAGCATATTCAGTGTTGTCAAGTACAATTGTTTCGCCCTTGTCATCCATATATTTGCCTTTTAAGACGACTTTGTCTAATTCTTTATCAAGGAGTCGTTTTCCAAAATCGCAGGTGAAATCAAGTAATAAACGCTCTTTAGAAGGACTGGAATAGGTTGCAATGGCAGTTTTAGCTTCGAGTTTAATAGAAACAAGTGAAGATGTCAGTTTATGGTCATATCGGTCGGCAAGATATTGTGCAACTGGAATTTCATTTATTGGTTCTTCTGTTAAAGATACCCTTATAGTATTACCAATACCTTCGCTTAGTAGGGCAGAAACTCCCAATGCTGACTTGATTCTACCACTGTCACCATTGCCCGCTTCTGTTACTCCTAAATGGATAGGAAAAATAATTCCCTTATTTTGCATTTCCTTGGCTAACAGTCTATAAGCTTCAACCATAACAAAAGTGTTACTTGCCTTTAGTGATACTACAACATCGAAAAAATCATTGTCAATGCACATATTCAGCCATTCCATTGCTGCTTCTTTCATCCCATTTGGAGTATTGCCATAAAGTTCAGTAATTCGTGAACCAAGTGAACCATGATTTAATCCAATTCTTACAGCTGTATTATATTCTTTACAAACTTTAATGAATTTTGCAAATTCCTCTTGAGCTTTAGCGTGGTCTTTATGGAAATTACCTGGATTAATTCTTACTTTATCTGCAACTTTGGCAACTTCTATAGCAATAGCAGAGGAGAAATGAACATCGGCAACTAATGGAGTATTAATTCCCATTGCTATGAGTCTCGATTTGATTTCAGAAAAGGCCTTAACATCCTTTGGCAGCGGAACAGTTAGTCTAATTAGTTGAGCACCTGCCTTACTTAACTCAACACATTGATTTACTGACTTTTCTATATCAGATGTATGAGTATTACACATAGTTTGAACCACAATTGGAGAATCTCCGCCAATTGTAAGATCTTTTACTTTAACTTTTAAACTATTCTGGCGTTCCATAAACTTTATCTTTAGCGAGTCTTTTAAGGTCTTTTTTAGTTTTTCCTACTCTTTTTGTTAATTGAAAATGTATTCCTGCAGATATCACAATATTTGATGGATATGCAAATCTATAGTAATATTGGCTATAGTGATCAGGCTGGTAAAGAGATGATAATGAATGTTTATAAGTTGCTTGAAGATGGATTTCTATTGGGTCAAATATGAAGCCTAGCCCTAGGCCACCTTTTAATCCGTAGTCAAATCTATTGTCAGTCGGAGTGAAAGAATCCTGATATATGGCATAGTCTGGGTTTGATTCATAGAGTTCAGGGCAAGGAGTACGATAAATATTTAAACGATAGCCACCGAACAGTCCGAGATTGACTAGAAGTTTCATTTTCCAAAAATCTATGTGGATATGGGCCAGCACAGGAACTTCTATAATATCCATAATAGCAGATTCTGCACCTTCTACTACCTCGTGACTACCTATACCTTTTTCTCTATCTAGATCAAACTTGTATCCTTCTTGACCATAAAAAATACCAGCTTGAATTCCAAAATATGGCATATAACCGAACATTTTACCATATTTTGTAAATGTAACACCAAAATTATATGGAATAAACATCATCTTTTGTTTCTTCGTTGGATTCCATATAACTTGACTCAATCCCATTCCATATTGGACCCCAACCATCATATAATCATTGATAGTTACTTTTTTATTGAGGTCCAATGAGTCTAGGAATTCATCAGTGAGTATCTCATTAGCTTGTTCAATATTATAAATTTCAACAATTTCTTTTTCAGGCTTGACTTGAGCAAAAAGAGTGTTAAAACATAATATAAAGCTTATTATAATATATAATTTCCTCATCATCTTATTGTTTGAACAGTTCCCCAATATCAATTGATTGAGATAACTCTGTCATTTCAGGTATGTCGATTAGTGTACTACCATCAGCTAATTTATAAAATTTTACTTTTTCTGGTTGTTTTCGTTCAAGTAAATTACCGGTATCTACAAGGTCATTTCTATTTAAGTCTTCAGTAATACGGATTGAAAACTTACCAGCTTTAATATATGGGAATATTAAATTAGTATCAGTTTCTACGATGAAAGAGCGGATAACATTTGTTCTCTTTTCATCAAGTAAGTCAATGATATACTTATGATTAACGTTTGTTAATTTGAGTTCAAGTGTGCTAAGTTTATCATCAGTAGGTAGCTTTACCTTAACTTCTGTACTATCATTTAAAAAACCATTAATATCTTTGAATTTCCTATGTGGAACTTTTAGGAAGTACTCGAAGCCAGTTTGCAACTTTTCTTCTGGCATAATAGTGAATTTCCTCAGGTTAGTAGAATCCTTGATTATCTTAACTTTACCTTTAGTTTCTTGCTGACGTGGGTTAACAGACCAAAACTTTAGGGAATCAAATGCATGTTCTATAAGCGGATACTTCCATTCCATTACAAAACCATATTGTTCTACAGTTTCAGGTTTTACCTCTAAAGTAAAGACAGCTGTAGTATCTTCTTTTCGAATATCTTTACGTTGAGTTTTTGCGGCAGCACCCATTTGACGAGGCTTTGTAAGCTTAATTTCCTCATGGAAAGGAGCAAGTACACCAGTTGAGTCAGTTTTTTGGTATTTTACATTGAGTAAAAGAGTGTCTGGTTGTGGTTTAGGGTCATTAATCCATATTTCTAGACTGTCTCTCTCCATATTAAATTGGGTAATTAGCTTATTTGCAGGAATGCCTTTTATCCACAATGTGTCAATTTCAGCGTAAGGAGCCATAAAAGTAATATAGGCAGTACGCTCGCCAATTCTTTCTTTGTTGACTATCATTTGTTTAGTTGGCTTTTCTTTAAAAATATTTAGCTCATACTCTGTTTTACGAGCTAGACAACGAAGAGTGTCTTTCATATCGTATTTGAAAAGCTCTGGGATAGAGTCATTTACCACTATTTTAGGTCTTACAAGTGAATCAACAAATGCAACTTTCTCTGTCTCAGGATCATACTTAAAGTTGTTATTTTCATCAATTATAGCATACATCCTATAAACTGTGTCTGCAATATTTCTTATGCTGAAAAACCCCCATTCATCGGTTTTTACTGCCGCATTTGGCCTTTTTAGGAAGATAGCAGAATCTGCGTGGTCCTTATAAAGCATTACTGTGGCTCCTTTAATTGGTTTAAGCGTGTTACAATCTTGGACAAGTCCTGTTACCATCATTGAGTCAATCTTATCACCTGTTGAGAAGACTAATGTATAGCCTGGGTACATATTACCCTCATTATTGTCTGCTATGGCATTAGTTAAGTCAAGTGTGTATGTCGTATTTGAGTCGAGGTCTGATTCAAATGATAGGACTACACTTTTTCCTTGAAGTTTAAACTTAGGAGCCTTTTCCAATGGGGGCGAGAGCATGAAACTCTTAGGATCTTTAACAGTAACATATTCGTTAAATGTTATGATTATATTGGTTTTATGAGTAGGTACATTGATATCCCCTGGCATTGGTTTCATATTAACTATGACAGGTGGGATTGTATCTTTATCGCCACCACTTGGTGGGGTCGTTGTATTTGCACATGAATGTGAAAACATTACAGAACCTAATACAAACATAATAGGTATTAATGGGATTAGGTTTAGTTTGCTCCTCTTCATAATATTATAAATCAATTCTAATAACACTTCTTATTCCTTCTACTCTTCTTAATCTTTTTATTAATTTTTCAAGTTCGTTTGTATCGTGAACATATAGGTCAATATGGCCTTGGAAAACTCCATCTTCGGTATTTAGGGATATACTTCTCATATTAACATTCATCACAAACGAAATATATCTTGAAATTTCGTTGATAATTCCAATTCTATCAACCCCCTTGAGCGAAAGTCTAACCAGGAATGACTGATTTGAAGTATTACCCCATTCAGGCATTACTATTTTATCTCCGTGTTTTGCAGCTAGACTATTTGCGATTTCACAGGTTTTTTTATGAACAGTAATACTACCATCTTTTTCAATGAATCCAATTACATGGTCACCAGGTATAGGATTACAACAAGTTGATGTATGATATTTACAGTTGGTATGTTCTTCATTTATAGGGTCTTCCTTTTTGGTTTTTGGTATTAGCCAAGAGAATAGCCCACCTTTATGTTTATGTTCAGCTTCATCTTTCTCAATTTCATCTACTTCTTCGATTGCTTCTAGTTTTGCTTGAGCTTTTAAATAGTCTGTAACAATATTTCGAGCTCTTCTTGTTTTAAGAAAGTCTAACCACTCAGCTTTTGGATGTTCGGTTTCTGCTGTTAGAATTTCTATTTGGTCTCCTGTTCTTAGAACGTAGCTCAATGGCACTAATTTAAGATTTACTTTAGCTGCAATGGCTTTATTACCTATTTCGGTATGTATTAGGTAAGCAAAATCTAATGCTGTAGCACCTTTTTCAATACTCTTTTGATCACCCTTAGGGGTAAATACGAGTATATCAGAAGTCATTAAGTCTTCGTGGATGATATCTAGGAGCTCAAGTGCATTGACATCAGGATTTATAATGATTTCTTGAACCTTAGAAATCCATTTGTCCATTTGGCTTTCCTGGATTGCGCCTTCACTTTCTCTCTTATAGTTCCAATGAGCAGCAATTCCTTTTTCTGCTATTTCATTCATACGCTGAGTCCTAATCTGCACTTCAATCCATATTCCTGTATGGCTCATTAAAGTACAGTGCAGTGCCTCATAACCATTATTTTTGGGTTGCCTCACCCAGTCCCTAACTCTGTCTTCTTTAAATTTATAAATTTCTGTAATTAGAGAAAAGATAAGGTAGCATTGGGCTCTTTCATCTATATTTTCAATGGCTGCTGGATTAAAAATAATCCTAACCGCATATAGGTCATAAACTTGTTCAAAAGAAATACCCTTTGAAGTCATTTTTTTCCATATTGAATACGGAGTTTTCACCCTTTTCTTTATACGAAAATCGAAACCACTATCAGATAGTTTTTCTCTAATAGGCTTAATGAATTCTTCTATTTCTTTATCCTTATCATTAATATTTCTATTAATATTGGCTGTAATCTCATTAAACGCTTCAGGCTCCTTAAATCTTAACCATATATCCTCCATTTCGGATTTTACTTCATAAAGACCTAGTCTGTGAGCAAGTGGAATAAAGATGAACATGGTTTCACCAAGTATCTTATCTCTTTTATGCTCAGGCATATACTCAATCGTCCTACAGTTATGAAGGCGGTCGGCTAGTTTGATTAAAACAACTCTAACGTCATCATTGAGTGTCAGTAGTATACGCTTGAAGTTCTCTGCCTGAATGCTTTTAATCCTTGCTTTGTCTTCATTGTCGAGAACTATTTTAATTTTAGTAAGACCTTCAACTAAAGAGGCAATTTTTTGTCCAAAGAAATTAGCTAAATCTTCAAAATTATAATCCGTATCTTCAACGACATCATGGAGTAGGGCCGCGCAAATAGATTTATATCCGAGTCCAATATTACTTACAACTATTTTAGCAACTGCAATTGGGTGGAGTATATAAGGTTCACCAGAGCGCCTTCTAATACCTTTATGAGCTTCATTTGCAAAATCAAAAGCTTTCTCAATAGTATCGAGTTCATCTTGGTTAGCACATCTTTTTCGTGCAACCTCTTTAAGGTCAGCATATTCTCTAGCAATAACCCTATAATCTTTTTCTGTAAACTCTGATATACCCATTTTTAAATCTTCTGTATAATAGTTTTAATTATATTCTCTGTTATTAACTCCTTTCTATCAGTCAAATAAACTTAATTGGTCTCCAATCTTTTCTACTTTTTCCAATTGATTGTCTAATGTATTTTCTGATAATTTTTTTGATGAAATCATCTGATAGAATTCTTCTTCAGTTATCTTTTGAATTCCAAATTCTTCTACCTGTTGAAGTTTCTTAGGTCCGCAGTTCTCTCCAGCAAGGAAGTAATCAGTGCTTTTACTAATTGAGCCAGTATTTTTACCTCCATTTTGAACAATCATTTCCTTTATTGTATCCCTTGAAACACTAAATGTACCAGAAATAACAATCGTTTTACCTTCTAAAATGTTTGAAGGAGCTCCTTGTGGTGTTGCTATCTCAAATTGTAGACCAGCATCTTTTAGTCTTTGAATAGTTTCCAAGTTCGCTGGATTTTCAAAATATTGTCTTACGCTATCTGCAATTACTTCCCCTACGTCTGGTACCTGGAGAAGTTCCTCTTTAGTAGCTGCAATAAGTGCATCTATGTTTTTATAGTGATTTACTAGTGACTTCGCAGTTGTTTCACCCACATATCTTATACCAAGAGCAAAAAGTACCTTGTCGAAACATGAATTCTGCTTAGATTGCTCTAAACTTTCTAAAAATCTTTCTGCAGAACGGTCTTTCCATCCCTCTAGTTGAAGCAGTTGTTCCTTAGTAAGTTTATAAAAATCAGCAAGATTAACTACTAATTCTAAATTGTATAATTGCTCGATTGTAGCTTCGCCCGCTAGAATATTCATAGCTTTTCTACTTACAAAATGTAGGAGTTTACCCTTAATTTGCATTGGGCATCCTGTACTGTTGGGACAGAAATGTTTTGCTTCATTTTCATCCTTAATTAACTTAGTACCACAATCTGGACAATTGATGGGGAAGTAGGGAATCTCTGCACCTTCTTTTCGTTGTTCTAAGTCAACACCTGTGATTTTAGGTATGATTTCTCCGCCCTTTTCCACATAAACATAATCATCTAAATGTATATCTAGCTGTTGCATTTGATCTTGATTATGTAAAGATGCACGTTTTACGACAGTACCTGATAATTGTACGGGTTCCAAATTGGCAACAGGAGTTATTGCACCTGTTCTTCCGACCTGATAGTCAACTGATATTAACCTAGTTACGGCTTGTTCGGCCTTAAATTTATATGCAACAGCCCAACGTGGGAACTTGGCAGTAAATCCTAATTCCTCCTGTAAATCAAGCTCATTAATCTTGATTACAATTCCATCTGTTGCATAAGGAAGATATTTTCTTTGTGTATCCCAATGATTAATATATTCTTCTACCTCTTGTACTGAACAACAAATTTTACTTGTATCCGACACTGGCAATCCCCAAGATTTTGCGGCATCTAAAGCTTCTGAATGGGTTTTAAATTGAAGGTTTTCACCAAGTAAATGGTAAAGTGTACATTCAAGTCCTCGTCTTGCAACCTCATTAGAGTCAAGCAGTTTCAATGAACCTGCTGCTGCATTCCTGGGATTTGCAAATGGAGTTTCTTCCTCATTAACTCGTTCTTCATTAAGTCTATCGAAAGCCGAATATGGCATATATATTTCACCGCGAATTTCAAACTCCTCCGGCCAAGGTTTTGT
>CAYFMO010000017.1:0-5118 GCA_964344225.1 uncultured Muribaculaceae bacterium
GATTATTTTAGATGTTTACTTTTTGGGTTTTATCTTAAGCTTGACTGGCTTAATCATATTTTCAGGAGCTAAAACTGTATCAAGATCTTCTTTTGAAAGAATATCGTGTTTAAGAACAAGGTCGTAGATAGTTTCGCCTGTTGACATTGCTTCTTTAATAATCTTAGTAGAATTTTTATAACCAATAATAGGATTTAAAGCAGTAACAACTCCGAAGCTTTCAAGAACATACTTTTCACATTGTTCTTTATTTGCTGTAATACCATCAACACAGTTAACTCTAAGAGTATCAAAGCCATTCATTAAAATCTCTGCTGACTCAAAGCAACATTGCGCCATAACTGGTTCCATTGCATTTAATTCCATTTGGGCTGCTTCTGATGACATTGCAACGCAAAGATCATTTGCTATTACCTTATAGGCAACTTGGTTCATTACCTCTGGGATAACTGGATTAACTTTACCTGGCATTATTGATGAACCTGGTTGACGTGCTGGAAGATCGAATTCATTTAAGCCGCAACGTGGACCCGAAGAAAGTAGTCTAAGGTCATTGGAAATTTTATTCATCTTAGTTGCAATTCTTCGAAGTGCTGAAGAATAACCTACCATAAAAGATGTATCTGAAGTTGCAGCAACTAAGTTTTCTGCTAATTCAATATCCCATCCTGTAATTTTTCTTAATGCCTTAACGCATTTCTTTGAATATTCTGGCTCTGTACATATACCTGTACCAATAGCAGTTGCTCCCATATTAACTACAAGTAGTTCTTTTGCAGCAAAATTGATGTTTTTAAGCTCATTTTTGAGAATTGTAGCATAGGCACCAAAAGTTTGTCCAAGAGTCATAGGAACTGCATCTTGAAGCTGTGTACGCCCCATCTTGATCACATCTTTAAACTCTTCTGACTTTTTTTCAAAAGATTCAATTAAGGCTTCAAAATGTTCAAGGAATTTCAAATGTGTTTGATAAAGGCCTAGGTGAATAGCTGTTGGATAAGCATCATTAGTTGATTGTGAAGCATTTACGTGGTCATTTGGAGAACAATGCTCGTAATCTCCAGGCTTATAGCCCATAATTTGAAGGGCGCGATTAGCAATTACTTCATTAGCATTCATATTAGTAGACGTACCTGCTCCACCTTGTATCATATCAAGAGGGAACTGGTCGTGGTGTTTGCCTTCTAAAATCTCCTCACAAGCTTGCTTAATAGCTTTAAATTGTTGTTCGGTAAGAAGGTCTAGTTCGTAATTTGCAATTGCTGCTCCTAATTTGGTATAGGCTAAACCTTTGATAAATAATGGATAATCATACAAACGGAACTTACTAATTGGGAAATTTATAATTCCTCTTTGAGTCTGTACCCCATAAAGTACATCAGCTGGAAGCTCCATTGATCCTAATAAGTCACTTTCTATTCTTGTTTTCTTTTCCATATACATTATTTAGTTATTAGTAATATTCTCTATCTATTGCTGCATTTCTGCTACCACTTTATTTAAAGCTTTAATTCTCTTACTATCAGCTGGGTGAGTACTAAAGAAATCACTATCTGATGTGCTCTTAGATGACATTTTTTCCCAGAACTTAGGTGCTGCATTAATATCATAACCCGCTAAATCCATTAGATAAACTCCAATTTTATCTGCTTCATACTCGTGTTTACGAGAATATGGAAGTATTACACCCAATTCAGAACCAACGTTAAATCCAAGATTGAATAAAGATTGAGCAGTTTTACCCTTTTTTGCACCTACTACATCGCTAACTACTCCAGCAACCATATTTAATGCAGCTTGTTGACTCATTCTCTCATTTCCGTGCTTTGCTATAGCGTGTGCAATTTCATGGCCCATCACAACTGCTATGTAATCAGGTGTATTTGCATAGTGTAGTATACCTTCATAAAATACAATTTTTCCTGAAGGCATACAAAAAGCATTTACTTCATTAGACTGAACTAATTGGAAATCCCATTTAAGTCCCTGCAAAGTACTTTCTTGATTATTTTGCTTTAGATAAGTATTTAGAGCAGTAACCATTTTATTACCTACTTCTTTAACTATGGCTGTTTTTTCTTTATTGAGTGATGGTTTAGAAGTTAACATAAATTCAGCATAAGATAATTCTGAAAGTGCAGTAATTTCACTGTCAGAGAATAGTAAAACTTGCTTTCTACCCGTAAATGCTACAACACCACAAGATGTGATTATAAAGGCTAAAGCCACTAGAGATAAAATAATTTTCTTTTTCATATTTTTAAATGTTTAAATTTTTCAATAAATTTCAAAACACGAATATAATAATCTTAGTTTAATATCTTTAAGTTTTGAATTATATTTTTAAAAATCTAAAACACTTATTAAATTTGTAGAAATTAAAAAACATTTATTATGAGAATAGCAATTTATGGTGCGGGTTCTTTAGGAACTATCCTAGGTGCCTTTATAACACAAAAAGGCACACCAATAGACCTTGTAAATAGAAACAAAGCTCACGTGGAAGCTTTGCAAAAATATGGCGCAACTATTACAGGTACATTAAACTTCAATCAAAAAGTTACTGCATATACCCCTGATAAAATGAGTGGTATATATGATATTATCTTCTTGATGACAAAACAACAATATAACCACGAAGTAGTGACCTTCCTTAAGGATTTTTTAGCTAAAGATGGTGTAATAGTCACTTTACAAAATGGCCTTCCAGAACTTTTGATAAGTGAAATCGTGGGAGAAGATAGAGTTTTAGGTTGTTCAGTTGCTTGGGGAGCAACAATGGTATCACCGGGTGTTAGTGAACTTACAAGCTCACCTGATAGTCTTACATTCTCCTTAGGTAGTATTTCATCTAAACCCAATAAAAAAATTGAAAATGTAAAAGAACTATTAGAGATGATGGGACCTGTTGAAATTGACACGAATTTCATTGGATCGCGTTGGAGTAAACTTTTGATAAATTCATCATTTTCAGGTATGAGTGCTGTTTTAGGCTCAACTTTTGGTGAAGCTGCAAAGAATAAAGCATCAAGAAAAATAGTTCAAGGCCTTATAAAAGAATGTATAGATGTTTGTGCTAAAGGGGGGATTAAAATTGAGACTATTCAGGGAAAAGATATTGTTAAACTCCTAGATTATAATGGACCTATTAAAAAGGCTATTTCAAATTTCATCATCCCTATAGCTATCAAGAAACATTCTAATCTTAAGGCTAGTATGCTTCAAGATTTAGAAAAAGGTAAGAAAACTGAAGTAGAAGCTATTAATGGGGTTGTATCAGCATATGGCAGGAAGGTATCTCATCCTACTCCACTGAATGATAAGGTTGTAGAAATAATTAATAGAATTGAAGCAGGAGAGTTGACTCCATCATTTGACAATCTCAAGTTTTTCTAAAATTAATCTATTATAAGTCCCTCAGAATGAAGATACTCTGGCTAGATATAAATAGTTCATACTCCCATTCATCTCTTGCTCTTCCTGCAATTCATGCACAAGTTAGGGAATCATATGAATGGGTTGTTGTGAGGGGGACAATTAAGGATAAACCAGGTTATTTGGCTGCAGAGGTAGCTAAGCATAAACCCGATATTATTGCTGCGACTTTTTGGTTATTTACCCATCAAATGCAATTAGAAGTTCTTTCACGTGCTTATGAATTACTGGATGAAGTAACTATTATTTGCGGTGGTCCAGAGTTTCTTGGGGATAATGAGGATTTTTTAAGACAACACAAGTATATTAATCTGGTTTTAAGAGGGGAGGGTGAAGAATCAATCCCATTATGGTTAAAGAATTATAACGAAAGGGACTTATGGAGTGATATCCCGGGACTTTGTTGGATTTCGGATGAAGGTGTTTATAATGATAATGGTATTGCTAAAGTTCAAGATTTTTCTTCATTAAAATATCCAGAAGATAGTTCATTTTTTAGTTGGGATAAGCCTTTTGTCCAGTTAGAAACGACTAGAGGCTGTTTTAATACGTGTAAATTTTGTGTTAGCGGTGGCGATAAACCTGTAAGATGCCAAAGCTTAGAGCAGGTTAAAGAGCGTTTGAATCGAGTTTCTAGACGTGGGGTCAAAGATATAAGAGTACTGGATAGAACATTTAATTATGATATTAAAAGAGCATTAAAAATGCTTGATTTGTTTTCTCAATATGATGGAAAAATGCGGTTTCATCTCGAGATTCATCCAGCTCTTTTAACTGATAAACTTAAAGAAAAAATCTCTAGCCTGCCATCAGGTTTACTTCATCTTGAGGCTGGTATTCAAAGTCTTAACCAAAATGTTCTTGATAAGGCTGGTAGAAAGGGAAGTCTGGATGCTTCAATGGAGGGACTTAAATATTTAGCCTCACTTAAAAACGTTGAAACCCACGCAGATTTAATAGCTGGTTTACCATTTTATACTCTTGAAATGGTGGTAAATGATGTTAGAAGTTTAGCTGAAATGGGTGTAGATGAACTACAACTGGAGTCACTTAAGTTATTACCTGGTACTGAAATGAGAATTAATGCGGAAGAATTTGGACTTAAGTATTCTCCATTACCACCTTATGAAGTTTTGAAAACACCTCATATGGATGAATTTGAGCTTGCAATATCTATGAATATTTCAAGAATGGTAGATTTTTATTATAATTCACCACCACTACAAACTATTACACGAAAGCTTACCACAAAACAGCCAAGTTTCATCGTTGATTTTACTAAGCATCTATCTGATATTAATGTTATTGATTCCCCTTTAAGTTTAGAAAGAAGGATAATGATTTTATATGATTACTGTGAAAATCATTATACTGATGTTCTCATAGATGTTTCTCTAGCTTGGATAGAAGCTGGATTTTCTCTTAAAAAGAAACCAGCTGAAAAATCTATAAAAATTAAAAATCTGGATATTTTCTTAAATGAAAGAAACTGGCGTCTAGAGAATATTTATGGAGAACAACTTGAATCTCATAGATATAATTTTTTACCTTATAAAAATACGGGATATGTTTTTGGATACGACTCAAAAAATCACAATCCTTCACCAGTATTTTTAGCTACTTGTCACCAAAGATAGGTTTTAACCTACCTCAAGAATGGTCTTGGTATGCAGGTTTAGGTAC
>CAYFMO010000017.1:5218-18500 GCA_964344225.1 uncultured Muribaculaceae bacterium
CAAAGATAGGTTTTAACCTACCTCAAGAATGGTCTTGGTATGCAGGTTTAGGTACTGCACTGAAACACTAGTACTAAAAACACACTAATATTCATTATACGTAGAAGGTGACTATTACCTATTCTTTGATAAATATCATTTGCTTAATCTATCAGTGTATAATATCCCATCTAAATGGTCAATTTCATGCTGAAAGATAACCGCCGTAAAGCCTTGGATATTTTCTTTGATATATTCAAATGTCTCAAGATTAACATACTCGATTACTATATCTCTATATCTATCAACTTCGCCACTTAAATTGGGAACTGAAAGACATCCTTCTGGACCACATTCCTTATCTCCACTAGTTTCAACGATTTTTATATTTGCATAGATTTCAAAAGGCTCACCTTCTTTATCAAATCGCTGTACTGCTATTATTCTTTTGTTAATTCCTACTTGTGGAGCCGCTATGCCAACACCATTTTGTTCAGGAGAAGTAACCGTAGCGATCATTTTTTTTGTTAAAATTTGAAAGTTTTCTGACTTTAAGTCTTCTAATGTAAGGTTATTGCTTGTTTTTCTAAGTATTTTTAAGTCCTTTTCTGACTCTGTTGTTAAAACCCTCATCAACGTGTCTGTATTGGTAATTAATGTTAAATCTTCTTGGTTGAAATCAGAAGGTTTATCTGTATTCTTTCTTAATAAAAGGTTAAACATTGCTACTGAAATAACTAGAATGAATAAAATCTGATATCGTTTCATATGTATTTGATTTTATAGTTGTCAAAGTTAAGAACTTGTGGCGAATTATTCGAAATTTTCTTAGATTTAATGTAAATTTGTACGATTTATAAAAAATATAGAGTATGAAACGTTTTTTAATATGGACTGCAGCAATATTAGCTGTAATATTAATTGCCCTAGGTTTTGCGGGCAACTATATGCTTAATTATTCTTTAACACCAGATCCAGGTAGAAAAGATCTTGATAGTATGAAAGTGGTTTTATATGAACGTTTTCCAGATATGAAACCATGGGTAGATAGTCTTGAGACCAATGCTATTTTAAAAGACACATTTGTTGTTATGCCGAGTGGGGAAAAACATCATGCTTATTATCTTCCGGCTCCCGAACAAACAGCCAAAACAGCAATTGTAGTACATGGATACAAGGACTCCGCTATAAAATTCTTCTTTTTAATGAGAATGTATAATAGAGACTTAGGTTATAATGTCTTGATGCCAGACCTTTCTGCTCACGGACTTAGTGAAGGAGATGAAATACAAATGGGTTGGAAGGATGCTGATGATGTGTTGTATTGGACAAGTATTGCCGAAGAAATATTTAGACAAGAAGGACAGGAGAGTAAAATGCTTATTCATGGGGTTTCTATGGGAGCAGCTACTACTATGAATATTTCTGGAAAAGATGAGCTTCCAGATTATATAAAAGTATTTATTGAAGATTGTGGTTACACTTCAGTTTGGGATGAGTTTGCAGATGAATTAAAAGTACAATTTTCATTACCCGCTTTCCCATTGATGAATGTAGCTAGTCTACTATCTGATATTAAGTATGATTGGAATTTCCGCGAAGCCTCTCCGCTAAAATCTGTTGCAAATGCTTCTCATCCAATGCTTTTCATTCATGGTGATGCTGATACCTTTGTTCCATTTTGGATGCTAGAACCACTCTATGAAGCTAAACCTGAACCAAAAGAGAAATGGGTTACTTCAGGAACTAAACACGCTAGATCTTATGATGACTATCCTGAGGAATATACATTTAGAGTTAGTGAATTTTTAAGTAAATACATAGAGTAAATATAGAGTATGAAATCAAATAATATGAAAAAGATTAAAAATCCATATGTAGGCTTAGAAAATGATGGATATAATTGTTTTGCTTGTTGTCCAAGTAATCCAATAGGTTTAAAAATGGAGTTTTATGAGGATGGCGAGGATATTGTTTCATTTTGGAAACCAGGATATGATTATCAAAGTTGGGTAAAAACTTTGCACGGTGGTATTCAAGCTACTTTACTCGATGAGATGGGAGGTTGGGTTGTAAATCGCAAGTTGCAAACAGCCGGGATGACTATTAGACTCAATATTAAATATAAGAAACCTGCTCCAGTTGAAGAAGGGGTTGTTTATGAATTAAGGGCAAGGTTAAAGGAAATGAAGAGAAATTTGGCAATAATAGAGGCGTCTCTTAGCTGTGATGGGGAAGTATGTTCTGAAGCTGATATGATATATTTCTGTTATCCTAAGGATGTCGCAGAAAAAGATTTTTTCTTTACAAGTTGTGACCTGGAGGAGGAAGTTGAAGGAGTTAATAATGAAAAATAGAGAGAAAGTTTTTAGGTATCTTGAAGAGAGGGGAATAGAGTATTCGTGGTATGAACATCCTGAAGCTCCTACAATAGATATTGCTAAAAAATTTTGGAAACCAGATGGTTCTCGGCACTGTAAAAACTTGTTTTTTAGAAACCATAAGGGAAATAGACATTATCTAGTAGTTTTCGATGCAGATCAAAACTTAGCTATTAGAGATTTAGAACAACGTTTAAAACAAGGTAAACTAACTTTTGCCTCAGAAAAACGTATGTTGAAATATCTTGGTGTAACGCCTGGGTCTGTTTCTCCCTTTGGTTTAATCAACGATGAGGAAAACCACGTCCATCTATTTTTGGATGAGAATTTATTAAAAGAAGAAAGTTTAAGCTACCATCCAAATGATAATACTGCTACCGTTGTAATTTCACAAGATAATTTTCAAAAATTTTTATCATCTATAGGCAATACATATGAATATATTAGCCTTTATTAAGTATCATACTAACAAAAAAGGCGGCTAAAAAGTAATAGTCGCCCTTTTTGATTTTAAAGTATCCTATAAACTATTAATAATTTCTACTAACTGAGTCTTTGGAAGAGCCCCAGCTGCCATTTGTGGGTCCTTAGTAGGTGATAGAAAAAGCATTGTAGGAATTGAACGGATGCCAAATACTGCCGATAATTCTTGTTCCACATCAACATTAACCTTATAAATGTCAACCTTTCCTTCATACTCTTTTGCAAGTTCATCTAGAACTGGCCCTAGAGCCTTACAAGGTCCACACCAATCTGCATAAAAATCAACAATTGCAGGCTTATCACCAAGAAATTTAAATTCATTTGGATTGTTTTCATAGTCAGCAACCTTTTTAAGGAATTCTGATTTGTTTAAATGTTTTGCACTCATAATTTATGTTATTTAATTTATAATCATTCTAATTTAGATGCAAATATATATAATGAAATTTAATTATGCAAAATTAATTTTAAAGAGTTATAATTTTTAATATCATATCAAACATATGTCTTTCTCTCTATTAAAATTACTATATTTGTCACGTTTTGGAAAAAGTTGATAAAATAATACGTTTATTAGATCAATTATCATAATAACATAAATGATATCGATACAAACAAATATGTTTTACATATTGAATACTAATAGCTTATAATTAAATAAACAAATGATTGTTAAAAATCTCTTTGATACTCATAATCACAGTGAATTTTCTAATGATTCTAAAACTACCCTTATTGAATCAGTTAAATATGCATCACAAATCAACTTAGGTGGGATATGTTTTACTGATCATAGAGAGTTTCCTGACTCTATCGCAAAGGCTCGAGCAGATTTTAAGATTGAGGTTAAGTTTGATGTAAAAGAACAACAAAGTAAAATTGATGAAATCCAACAGAAGTTTCCCAATATTAAAATCTTAAAAGGGATTGAAATAGGATATACTAAGGAAAGGGCAGAAGATATAATAGAAGAACTAAAGAAATACGCATTTGACCAAGTAATACTTTCTATTCATCAAATAGAAGGTGCTGACCCTTGGAAAGGGGAGTATTATATGGGTAAGACTTATAAAGAGGCCTATGCTGGTTATTTAGAAACTCTTTACGAAGCTATGTGTACTGTGGAAGACTTTGATTCTATTGGCCATTATGACTATATAGTTCGCTACCCTGATTATCCAGAAACAGCTATATTATACAAAGATTTCCCTGATATACTTGATACAATGTTTAAAGATCTTGTTTACAACGGAAAAGCACTAGAAATCAATACTAAAACCTATAATGAATTAAGAGGAAGAACACCATACATTGATATTAATGTTCTTAAAAGGTATAAAGAGTTAGGTGGTGAACTAATTTGTCTTGCATCAGACTCGCATGAGGCTCATAAGGTTGCAGATAAACTTGAATGGGCTGCAGAAATAGTTAAAAGTGCTGGTTTTAAATACTTAACACATTTTGAAAATAGAAAACCTATAATCCAGTAAACTATGCACAAGTCTATTATTTATCAAATGCTCCCTAGGTTATGGGGAAGCTATTCAATTAAGTCTAAAAAGAACGGAAGTTTAGCTGAAAATGGTTGTGGTAAATTTTCCGATATTGATAAAGATAGTTTAGAATATATAAAGTGGTTAGGATGTGATTATATCTGGTACACAGGTATTATTCGCCATTCTACTCAAGAAGAAATTGCAGACTGTCCTGCTTCACACATTGACATAGTAAAAGGTAGAGCTGGATCTCCTTATGCAATTTGTGACTATTATGACGTTAATCCCTATCTTGCTGATAATCCGATGGATAGAATGGATGAGTTTAAGGCTTTGATTAAGAGAACTCACGATGAGGGACTTAAGGTTATAATAGATTTTGTACCAAATCATGTTTCAAGAGATTATGGAAAAGTTGGCTTTGTAGAAGAAGGAAAACGACCTAAACTAGGAGAAAATGATGATAAAAATGTGCACTGGTCTCCAGATAATGATTTCTTTTATTACCCTGGCCAAAGCCTGGTTTTACCTTCAAACAATGCAGAAACTCCATATGAAGAATTTCCTGCAATAGCAACTGGAAATAATTGCTTTCACCCAAATCCTAGTATCAATGACTGGTATGAAACCATTAAAATCAATTATTGTGATAGACATACTGCTACCTGGGATAAAATGCTTGATATATTAATGTTCTGGGCAGAAAAGGGTGTTGATGGCTTTAGGTGCGATATGGTTGAACTTGTTCCTACTCAGTTTTTTGAATGGGCAATTTCAAAAGTAAAAGAAGTTTATCCTGACGTAATTTTTATAGCTGAAGTATATAATAAAGAAGATTATAGAAAATTTATAAAAGAAGTTGGATTTGATATGCTTTATGATAAGGAAGGCCTTTATGATACTATCAGAAGCATAGTCGAGAAAAATGTAAATGACAATGGTATGCCTGTAGAGATGTGGCAATCTGCTACTGGCATCACTCGTAACTGGCAGATGCTTGGTGATCTTCAGCCATATATGCTAAACTTTCTTGAAAACCACGATGAGCAACGTTTTGCATCGGATTTCTTTGGAAAAGATGCAAACAACACTTTTGCTCCACTATATATTTCACTCTATTTTAATGTGTCGCCATTTATGATTTATTTTGGCGAGGAAATAGGCGAAAAGGGTATGGACGAAGAAGGCTTTTGTGGCTTAAATGGTAGGACAACTATCTTTGATTGGTGGCAGGTTGAATCAATTCGCAGATTGATGAAACTTATAAAAAGTAAAGAATATAAAACATTAGATATCAAGAAGATATCGGAAGCTGGTTTAAGGGAAGATGAAGCTGAATTTTTCTGTAATTTTGTTAAAGCAATACAGTACGCAAACTCTGAAGGAGCTATAAATAAGGGGAATTTTTATGACCTATGTTATAGCAATTTAGGAGCTGAGGGCTTTGATAAAGATAGGCATTTCATTTTCTTAAGGGATTATGAAGACCAAACAATTTTAGTTGCTGCAAATTTTTCTGTCCACACTGCAAATATGAAAATAAAAATTCCGCTCCACGCCTTTGAATGGATGGAAATTCCTATTACTGAAAGGTGTAATCCAGAAAAAGTAATTGAAATAAAAGTTCCTCCAATGAGTGGGACTACTATAAAGCTCTGCGGCGGAACTCAGAAAGAATAATTGCTGTCGCAATAGCAGCATTTAATGATTCTGATCCCGAATCATTAAGTGGGTAAGATGGAATATAGAGCTTATCACTAACTAAAGATTCTAGTTCTTCTGATATACCTCGTGACTCATTGCCGATAATAATAAGAGAAGGGGATTCGAGGCCAGTTGATAAGTTTTCTTGATAAAAATTCTTGCCATCCAAGAAAGTTCCATAGATTTTCCCTTCCATATCTTTGACTTGAGAGCACAATTCACCTAAGTCGCAATAATGGAACTTTACTCGAAAAATAGCACCCATTGTTGCTTGAACTGTCTTAGAATTGAAACAGTCTACAGTATCATTAGAGGCAAAAATCCCATCTATTCCGAACCAGTCTGCAATTCTTAAAATTGTTCCTAAATTACCAGGATCTCTTATTGAATCAAGAGCAAGATAAAGGCCTTTATTACCAATAGATTTTAAAAGATCTTGGGAAGATATATGTAAATTATCAGGTTTTTCCACTACAGCAAGAGCAGGTGATGGCGTTTTTAATTGGCTTATTTTTGACATTGTTGCCTCACCAATTTCGTCTTGATAATAAACTGAACTGACTTTAAAACTAGAATCGAGGGCCTCCGCAACTAACTTTTCTCCTTCTACTATAAAAAGGCCTAGTTGATCACGGAACTTTTTCAAACCAAGAGATTTAATCCTCTTTATTTCATTAGTTGATATGGACATTAATAACCTAATATCTTTAACATTGACTTATAAGTCTGTTCCTTACTAAATAGTTTAGTTGTATAATCTCCGTCTTCAGTCTTATCAATTATAATATGCTTTGGAGCAGGCTGTAGACAGTGTTGGATGCCACCAAATCCAGCAATTGATTCTTGATATGCTCCTGTATGGAAGAAACCAATGTATAAAGGCTCATCCTCTTTTCCTGCATCTATATTTGGTAAAAATATAGCATTTGCATGAGTTTCTGCATTATAAAAATCTTGACTATCACAAGTTAAGCCCCCTAGGAACACTCTCTGGTAGGTTTCATCCCATTTATTAAGAGGAAGAAGAATGAATCTTTGATTAATACCCCACGTATCAGGTAGAGTTACCATAAATGAGCTATCAATCATATACCATCTTTCCCTATCGTTTTGTTGTTTTTGATCAAGGATTTGAAAAATAGTTGCTCCAGCCTCTCCTACAGTGTAACTACCAAACTCTGTGAAGATATTTGGTTCAGGTACTCCTCTTGCATTACACATTGTTTTAATCTGTAATATAATTTCTTCAGCCATATACTCATAGTCATAATCCATTGCAAGTGAATTCTTGATAGGGAAACCACCACCAATGTTTAATGAATCTAGTTCTGGGCAAATTGCTTTTAGATCACAATACACACCTACGCATTTAGAGAGCTCATTCCAGTAATATGCTGTATCCTTTATACCTGTGTTTGCGAAGAAGTGCAACATCTTAAGACTGAACTTACTATTATTAGCAATTGACTCTTCATAAAGTGGTACAATCTCGCTATATCTAATTCCAAGACGAGAAGTATAGAAGTCAAACGTAGGCTCTTCCTCTGATGCAATACGGATACCTAGGTTAATATGACCATCAATAGCTTCATCAAGATGGGTTAGTTCTTGCTTATTATCTAGTACCGGAATTACATTTGTCCAACCATTGTTTACAAAGTTTGCTATATTTTCTATATATAGAGGCTTTTTAAAACCATTACAAACTATATATCTATTTTTATCTATAAGACCTTGTTCTTCAAGAGCTTCAATTAAATGCATATCAAAGGCAGAGGATGTCTCTAAATGTATGTCGTTTTTTAGAGCTTCCTTTAATACAAACTCAAAATGAGAGCTTTTTGTACAATAACAATAATTATATGAGCCCTTATAATCAGCTTTAGCCATAGCCACATTGAACATTCTCTTTGCTTTTTGAATCTGCGATGAAATTTTAGGCAAATAAGTTACTTTTAATGGAGTACCATACTGGTCAATGATATCCATCATTCTGATATCATGAAAATAAAGTTCTCCATCCTCTACAGTAAATTCATCTTGTGGAAACTGAAAAGTTTGATTAATCAGGTCACTATACTTGTTCTTCATTTTTGAAATGTAATTAAGTTACTTTGGTTATTTTTAAGCAATCCAACTGAGTCGGATTTTAAATTTGGGCTACAAATATAGAATATATCTTGATATTTATAAATATTTTAGATAAAATTTTGAGAATACTTACCAATAAAGTAAATTTGCGTGGATTACATTAAAATGAAGAATCTTATAAAGATATATATAATTGCTTTAATAGCAGTATTTAGTTTATCCTGTAGTACAACAAAAGTATTACAGGATAATGAGTATCGATTGGCAAAGAATAAGATAAAAGTTAATAACGATAAACGTTTTAATGCCGAATCCTTACTTCCATATGTGAAACAGAAAGAAAATTCATATTTTATTTTCGGATGGAATCCCTTTTTAAATGTATATAACTGGCAAAATGGCAAGGGTAAAGGCTGGGATAAGTTTGTTCAAAAGATTGGAGTTGAGCCAGTTGTATATAATTCTGAACTAGTTGACAAATCAATAGAAAATATAAAAAATCACCTTGAATACATTGGTTACTATGACTCAAAAGTCAATAGCGAGATTAGTGTAAAACGGAAATTGGTTAAAGTAACATACAATGTAGAACTGGGTAAGCAATATCCAATTAGTGAAATTAATCTTCATTTACCTCAAGATACTGCTTTTCGTGAAGCTTTTCTTGCAGATACAGCCAATATTAGTATTAAGAAAGGGGATTTTCTATCTGAAGCTGCCTTAGCAGCAGAAACGCAACGCTCTGCTACAGCAATGAGGAATAGTGGCTTCTTTACTTTTAATAGCAATTATTATTTCTTTGAAGCAGATACTCTAACTACTGGAGGAGATAATGCAAAACTTAATATGAGTGTTAAGGGGTATACAAGAAGTGAAAATCCTAAAGATTCTAGACCAATAAATCCTTTCTACATTGACAATGTTTCCATTTCTTATCCCACAAGCTTAAAAATTAGAGAATCCGTACTGGAAAATCTGAACATTATAACGCCAGGAGAACTATATAGTGAAGAAGCAGTTAATAGAACATATTCTAGGCTATCTTCACTTAGAATTTTCAGTAGTGTAAACATTGAAATGACCCCTAAGGACTCGAATAAAGTCGACTGTTTAATCAATCTAAGTCAATCCAAAATCCAGGGATTTAAAGTAAATTTAGAGGGTTCAATTAACTCCACAGGACTTTTTGGTATTTCACCCCAACTTTCTTATTACCATAAAAATATCTTTAGAGGGGGAGAATTGCTTAATATGGGCTTTATGGGAAATTTTCAATTTAAACCTAAACAGAATATTAGGTCAACTGAATTTGGTGTGTCAACTGGTTTAACTTTTCCGACCTTCCTTGGTTTACCCGATCACTTATTTACAGAAGTAGTACCTAGAACAGATTTATACCTATCATATAGCTACCAAAATCGTCCTGAATATACTAGAAACATTATTTCAACTGCATTTGGTTATAGTGGACAATTTAAAAAAAGACTTTCATACCAAGTAAATACAATAAATCTAAACATTGTACGTCTTTTTAATCTTGACCAGAATTTCTATAATTCATTAATGGGCGATCCATTTATGAGAAATGCATATCAAAACCACTTTGACTTCGGTGCTGGTGGTACTATATACTATACTACTAATCCTGAGCTAAAACCAAAGATAGATTTTTTCTATGCTAGACTACAGTCTGATATAGCTGGTAATGTTCTTAGCATTTTTAAGTCATTTATGGAAAAGGATGATAACGGAGCAGGAATGATATGGAATACTCCTTATTCACAATATGTTAGGGGAGAGATAACAGTAGGTAAAACCTGGTTTTTTGGTAAAAAAAGCAATCGCTCTTTAGCAAGCCGCTTTGTAATTGGTGCTGGATATGCTTATGGGAACTCTTCTGTTCTTCCTTTTGAGAAACACTTCTACGCTGGTGGAGCTAATAGTTTAAGGGGATGGCAATCTAGGTCGGTAGGTCCAGGATTAGCTCCAAAAGACCCTACTTTTATCATCCCAAACCAGACAGGAGATATGAGGATGGAGGCGAATATAGAATATCGCTTTCAGTTATTCTGGAATTTTGCAGGAGCTATTTTTGCAGATGCTGGTAATGTATGGACACTTGAAAATAGAAATACTGAACAAGACCAATTATCAAAGCTTAAGTGGTCTACACTGGGTGATAGCATTGCAGGTAACTGGGGATTGGGATTACGCCTCGATTTTGGCTTTCTATTACTCCGTCTAGACTGTGGTTTTAAGCTTCACGATCCAGTCAGAGAAAACAAATGGCTTACTCCTGGGCAATGGTTTGGAAGAGATGGATATGCTCTTCATTTTGGAGTTGGTTATCCTTTCTAATTACTTTTTATAGTATTTTGGCCAAAGATGTTCTAACTTTCTTCTCATTTCATCTTCTATTTTATTCTCGCCTGGCTTGTAAATAGAAGTTCCTACTAAGTCATTAGGCATAAATTCCAAATCAACAAAGTTTCCAGGAAAATCGTGAGCATATTTATACCCATCTCCATAACCTAAGTCTTCCATTAACTTAGTTGGAGCATTTCTTAGATAAAGTGGCACAGGAGAATTTGCAGTTTCTTTTGCTAACTCAACAGCCTCATTAATAGCAAGATAAGCCGAGTTACTTTTAGGAGAACTTGCAAGGTAAATTGTCAATTCCGCTAATGGAATTTTTGCTTCTGGCATACCAATCGTATGAACTATTTGAAAACAAGCATTAGCTAATAGAAGAGCATTTGGATTAGCTAATCCTATATCTTCTGCCGCTGAAATACATAATCTTCGTGCAATAAATAGGGGATCTTCGCCACCTTCTAACATTCTTGCTAAATAATAAACAGCCGCATTGGGGTCTGAACCACGGATACTCTTTATATAGGCAGAAATAATGTCATAGTGTAATTCTCCTCCTTTATCATATATGGCAATATTTTCATTAAGGCAATCAGTAACTGATTTATTATCAATGATAATATTATTGGGGTCACTTGAAGCTCCTACAATTATTTCTAAGATATTTAATAATTTTCGTGCGTCACCACCACTATATCTAAAAATTGCTTCTGTCTCAGAAACTATAATATTTTTATTTTTTAGAATAGAATCTGTACTAATAGCACGATTTAAGATAAGCTTTAAATCATCGACATCAAGTGATTTAAGCACATAGACTTGACATCGAGACAATAGGGGAGTTATAACTTCAAAAGAAGGGTTCTCTGTCGTTGCTCCTATTAGAGTAATTGTTCCATCTTCAACAGCTCCTAGTAAGGCGTCTTGTTGAGATTTACTAAACCTATGAATCTCATCTATGAATAAAATAGGGGCAGGTTTATTACTTGAAAAAAGATTAGATGACTTCGCTTTCTCAATTATCTCTCTTACTTCCTTAACTCCAGCATTTACTGCAGAGAGTGTAGCAAAATCTCTTTTTAGAGTATTAGCAACAATATTCGCAAGGGTAGTCTTGCCTGTTCCTGGTGGTCCCCAAAGAATAAAAGAACTTAGGGTGTCGCTTTCAATCATATTTCTAAGCACACACCCTTTTCCAACAAGATGCTTTTGCCCCACATATTCATCAAGAGTTTTAGGTCTCATCCTTTCAGGTAGGGGAGGAAGCATCCTATTATTTCCTATAGCATCAATATTTTCGTCTTTTATCAAGTTACTAATATTTTATTTCATATTCATTCCGTAAACCCTTCTTCTCTTATGTTGGCGCTTTTCAAGTAAATCCCATTGTGCTTGAACTTTAAAATTATCTTCAAGCTCTGGATTACTTTCAGCATACTTAAAGCCCATCTTTGTTAAAAGAGGGAAGAGGTGAATAAATAGAAGTGAATTAACTCCCTTATTCTGATATTCTGGATCAACTCCTACTAACAACATTTCAAGAGTATCTGGTTTTTTCCAAAACATTGCCTTTAATAAATGATACCATCCAAAAGGGAATAGTTTACCATTACCTTTTCTCAAAGCCTTGCCTAAGGCTGGCATTGTAACACCTACTCCAACTAACTTACCATTCTTATCTTCAATAGCAGCCACCATCCTGAGGTCTATCAAGCCAAGATAAGTTGATACATACTGATTTATTTGTTTATCAGAGAGGCGAGAATAGCCATACAGATCACAATAGGTGTTATTAATTAATTCAAAGAATTTAAGACCATACTTTTCTCTATTAATTTCAGCTCTGGTTAAAGTCCTTACCCTTAATTCATATCTCTCTTTTACTATTTCTGCTATTTTAGTAAATTTTTCAGGTAGTTCTTCTGGAATTTTTATTCTAAATTCAATCCAGTCTGCCTCTTTTTTAAATCCGAGTTTTTCTAAATGTGCTGGGTAATAAGCGTGGTTATACCTGGATGCAAATGTACCCTCTTCGTCAAAACCTTCTATAAGCATTCCTTCAGGATCAAAATCAGTAAAACCTAGGGGACCTGCTATTGTTGTCATTTTTCTACATTTGCCCCATTCTTTCACTGCTTCAATCAAGGCCTTAGTGACTTCAAAATCATCAATCACATCAAACCATCCAAAACGAACTTGTTGTATATTCCACGCTTTGTTTGCCTTAGGATTTAAGATTGCCGCAATTCGGCCAACTATTTTTCCATCCTTATAGGCAAGAAAATAGTCAGCCTCACAAAATTCAAATGCAGCATTTTTCTTTTTATTTAAGGTTGCATAGTCATCAAATTCAAGACTAGGAACATAGTAAGGGTTTCCTTTATATAGTTTATTAGGGAAGCTGATAAAGCGTTTTAAATCTCTAGACGATTTAACCTTTTTTATTTCAATACTCATAAATTAATTGTCAAACAATTTGATAAATCCGATATCAAGTACCTATAGGGAAGCGGTAAAATATTTTGCAAAATCCATAGACAATCCTATGTCAGCCGTCAAACCGATATTAGGGCTTAATAAAGATTTTGGATTTAACTTTCCAAATTGCAATTCCTTTTCAGGGTTAAGACTTAACTGCGATATTTCAGTAAGCTCAAAATGTCCTTTAGCATCAATACTATACTTGTCTTCTGGAGTATTTGCATATACATTGAACTGACTATAGGTATAACCTTCTAAAAAATAAGCTGATCTTAAATTCTGTTGCGCAAATAC
>CAYFMO010000018.1:0-18359 GCA_964344225.1 uncultured Muribaculaceae bacterium
ATTGTTGTGTTTTGGTATCGCGAAACGGAGATATTGGCACTGTGGTCGGTTTCGCGTTATTATAGGAAGCTACAGGATACGATAGTTAATCTGCCCTGTATCAATTGTCAATCCTATTAGTGGCTAGTAGGATTATTTGTTAGTGACTAGTAGGATTTGTGGCTAGTAGGATTTGTGGCTAGCGGGATTTTCTCTGAATGACTAGTAGGAAATGCTTAGCAACTAGTATTTTTTTGGTGACTTGAGGAAAAGTATATTAGTGGATGGTAGGAAATTCGGGTTATAACGAGTTGGTTATTTTTTGTCAAATTGGAAGTTTGGAAGTAGGAAAAGCCAAGTGGCAATGCAAAATGGAGCTGTTAGAGCAGGTATATCGTATGGCATAAGGAAAGAGTTTGTTGCGGCTTGTATGAAGACTGTTACAATTATTCCTAGTATGGCCCATATTGCTGTTTTCCAGCCAGGTTTATAGAAAGTGCAACCAAGTGCAATAGCAGTGAGTACCGGGCTAAAGCCATAGAGCCCATTTGCAATGTCTACTCCTGGGGTATGGTATGTCAGTTCTACTAATAGGGCTACTGCAGAACCAATAGCAGCCCAGAGTGCAGCCCATCTGTTGCTTATAAGTAGGGCGATTAAAAATAAGACACCAGTTACCCATGAGTTAATAAGAAAGACCTGTGATATCCCAATTAACCAGTACTTTACAACTAAAAGAAAGTCAAGACTTATATCAGTGCTTAGTTGGGTTGTTAATGTAGGAGTAGAAAGAAATTCGCCTGGCATCCCTGCCATTAGTCTTGAGGCAAGAACAAAGATCCAAGTAGTAATAACAAATGGTCAAGTTAGTGAGTTCAAATTCCATTTTCCAACCACATTATTTATTGCAGTACGCATCCAAACGCTCAATGCAGCTCCTAAAACTAGTGCCACCCACATTTGCCAAGTATTTCCCAAAAATGTAGCAAAAGCACCACCAACAAGAATTCCATTGAAACCCCAAAGACCATCCCTACCTTCTTCTTTCGGTAGCGGAAGCAAATATCCAGTAATAGTTGAAACAAGAAGTCCCACCAGAGCGCCCCAAGCTACGATTCCACGAGCGTCTTCATAGGAGCCCTAAAAGATTCCAATAATGAAAAACAAACCAGCCCACACATTATTCTGGAACATCACTTGTCAGCTGCCCTTAAGCACAGCACTTGAGAATTCTTTAATGGTATTTTTTACTTTCATAGTCTTATATATTTCTGCTTGTGACGGAGATAAATCGAACAAGTTTTTACCTTTGCGACAGGTTTTCAGCCCAAAAACAAAGAATTATGTTCTCCACGGTCAAAATTAAGGCTATTTTTTCCCGTCACGAGCATTTGACTTAACTAATAATGGTATCATAAAACGAGAAGGGGCTACCCATTGATCATGGATCCAATATCCACCATTTGGATTATCTTGATTATTAATGAGTTTTGTAAGCTCCCTTTCCAGCTTTCGTTTATTCTTATCTTCTTTAGGGTTCAACATTGTTATTTCCCATTTGTCTTTTTTAGCTAGAGAATTAATACTGTCAAGAAAAAGCCCGTCGTCTGATATAGACCAACTAGCTATGTACCCTCTATATAATGCAGTGAATGTGCTTTGGCTCCATTCAAATTTATTCCTTAGTGTATAATAGGGATAGAGTCTAATGCTTCTAAAGGACATCCTAAAAGACTCCATTCTTCTCCGTCAATTATAATTCTATCAGCTATTTGTGCAGTTCCACGAGCTAAAGAGCTCATAGAAAAAATAAGAAAAAAGATTAGGATTATACGCTTCATTTCGTTGTGCTTCTAATTTGTCTACTGAATCACAAGTTATTTCTCTCTGTCGAGTTCATTTGGATTATTTGCAGACCATAATGTCGAGAATCATATTATCGGTGTTTTGCATGCCGATTGAGCCAATACGACCGAGGTTTTGGATGGTTTTTTCAATGTCCTTTTCTATGATACCTTCATGTTCGGATATGCAACTTCCTTCCATGGCGAGGACTGCAGATTGGATTGCGCTAGATACCCCTGATGCAACTTTCATAGCACAGCCTACTTTGGCACCATCGCAAATCATACCAGTAATATTTCCAACCATATTTTTAATAGCAGAGCAAATCTCATCATAAGAACCACCTTTCAAATAAACTAGACCGCAAGCAGCTCCTGTTGAGGCAATCACGCAACCACATAAGGCAGAAAGTTTACCTAAATAAGTTTTTATATGTATGGCAACAAGATGAGCTAAAGTAAGGGCTCGAGCCAGTTCTTCATCTGCAGTATTATATTTTAATGCATAGGAAATAATAGGCATAGTAACTGTAATACCTTGATTGCCACTACCTGAGTTACTCATAGCAGGTAGGGTAGAGCCTGCCATTCTTGCATCAGATGCAGCTGCAGTCATAGCCATTGCATAACTCATAAAATCCCCACCAAAAATTTCCGTGAATTTAGGATTAAGTAAAGTTTTACCGACACAAAGTCCATAGTCACCATTTAGTCCTTCTTCTGCTAAAGCCAAATTAAGGTCTTTGGACTTAAGTATAAACTCTATATCCTCAAAGGCAATCGTATCCACGAAGTCACAAATTTCAGCTATTGTTAATTTTGTGTCTGAGTTAGAAGCAGGTGTTGCATTATTAGATGTATCCGTATCATTAACATAATCATTTTCTAATTCAGACTCTGTGTGGAAATTATCAAAAGTGATTTTTACAATATTATCATGTCCATCTGCAATAATTGCTTCGCCATAATGTCCGCAATCTTCCAATATCCTAGCTTTGATATAGAGTTTTTTTTCAGTATCTGCTAACGTAATCTTCACTTTATCGGAAGTCACAAATTCTTTAGCGGCTTCAATGGATGCGCTATCAATATCTTTAAGTACTTCAAGACCATATTTAGAATTGCCACATATTGCACCTAGGGCTGCTGCTATATCTAGACCTACCATACCTGTACCAGGTATTCCTACGCCCATCCCATTCTTCAAAATATTGCCACTAACCTCGACGTGGATTTTATAGTCACTTTTATGCAACCAACTATTACATTTGACACAATTTCCAGAATCACTGGCTTTTATGCAACGGTTGTTAATTGTTTCTCTAGCAGTAGCTACAGCTAAAGCCACGGCAATAGGCTCAGTACAACCCAGTGCTGGTTTTACTTCCTTTTTAAGAAGATTGATTATCTCTAATTCTCTCTGGTTCATTGTTTGAAAAATTCAAAGGTGGATTCAAATATGGCATCAATATCGGATTTTTCCATCACAATTTCAATAGGGAAACCAATACTTACAACTTTATGCTTCTTACCTTGATATTTCACTCCAGCTGTCATACCCGTGTCGGAATAGCGCAAGAATTCCCACGCATTATCACTCGAAGGTTGAATCGCATCAACAGATTCTACGCAGTAAATCAACGGGTTCGGAGAGTTGAAAAAACTTAAGCTATCTTTAATGTGCTCTTCTTTTCTAAGGGCATAAACATTTCCATTTTGACTAGCTCTATTTCCAGCCCAGACGTAACCTAAAATCTTTTCTGCAAAAGTTTTAGACTGAGCAGTAAATAAACTGTCTTTTTTAATAGGATAAATACTATCATAAATATCAGTTCCAATGTAAGCACCAGAAACAAGTATGTTTTTACCTAGTTTTGACATTGAGGATAGAGCAGTTTGCAATTCTGGAGTAAATACAGTGTACTTGGTACCTTTCGCTCCGTGTCCGCTTATTGATGTAACCTGTTTTCCGCAAATTAAGTCGATAGCCCAAATGTTTGAATAAGGATGTGATATAGTAGAATCAGGAACATCATTTGAGTCAAATGTTGCAGTATAGGCAGAGGTAAATGTAGCAGAAAAGGCAGAAGCAGAGGTAGAAGTAAAAGCATGTCCAGCTTTCATAATAGCCTCACCGTGTATCCTTGCGTAGTCAAAAGTATTTCCAGCAACTACTTTACCAGCCTCTCCTTTATATGAAGCGCCAAAACCACCATTTTCATTACTAAAAAATTCAGCATCCCTTCTAAATTCATACATATCACCAGTGTAGCTGATATCCCTCATATATGGTACTCCATTATCTAATCTATTATTGAAACCAGCAATACTAGGAGAATCAAACCAAGCAGGTGGCGCCACTCTATTAAAATTGTTAACAATCAATACATTACCACCAATCTCTTTCGATGGCTTACCTATGCTTACTACCTCCGATGGGAACCCATATCCACCATCATTGAAAGCAATAATACGGAAACTAAAGATTTTATCTGTCTCAATGCCTATTTCTACACTATATTCTTCGCCTTTTTTCAATACATTTTTCAAGTCTATCCCTTTGTCAAAAGTGCCATCATCCACTTTGCTTTGCAGTATGAAACCTTTAGAAATCGCAGTTGGTTCAAGTTCATCTTTAGTAGCCCTCCATGAAATCCTTGCTTTTGTACCATCCTCATTAAAATTTACGGCCATATTATGAACTGGAAGTGGCTGTACAACATAAGGTGTTGAATATCTATTACTTAAATATTTAAGTATTCCCTTATAAATAGCCCGAGCTGCAGTAAATTTAAAATCTGGATCAAGTGCATACCTCATATCAGCAAAATTCTGATGCGAAAGCAACTCAAGTAAGGTGGCAGGTACGGAAGTAGTTCTGGACTCACTATAAGAGCGGTCCCATATTGCGCGCCTTCTCCATATTGGATCGAATTCAGCCCTTAAATCTTCTACAATTTGTGTCTGTATTATGTCAGAAAACTCCCTTGCACCTAATCTATCTTCACCGTTAGGAAGCTTTTGGCTATTTTCACAAAGCCGAGTGTAAATAATAAGAGTGCCTATAGTAGAATCATTAGGAGTTATACCTGCATCCGTATGCATTGCTAGAGATAGGTCTATAGGGATATTTTTGCCATTTTTTTGCTTAGGATTTACATAAGAACCAGCACTAAGATTTGACACCCAAGCGCCTCTAGACATTAAATCATCTCTATAATCATCTTTAAGTTCATTTTGACTAAACACAGATGTATCCATTCCTGCCCATTGAAGCCAATATCGTGCTCCTTCAGTGTAGCGAGGTAGTCCGGAAGCTTCAGGTAAATACAAACTATCTTCCCAATGCTTTCTAGCAACATTACCCATACCGCCCCCAAACTTTACTGCGTCAGCACTTACTACTTTATCGGAATCAAATTTATATCCTTTAGGTGTTCTATTTTCTAGTTTTACATAAGCTTCGGTTTCAGGAGAAAAATGAAAAGTTCCAAGATAAATCCACATACCTCCTCCAATCTGCTGATTTACAATGAATTCAGTTTCTCCGCCATCGTGTCTAACTTTATATAAGGCTGAGCTTGTACTCTTTGGAAGACTCTGATATGAAATATAAACAGCATATTCACCTGCTTGATTTATATCTGGTGCCCAAGTAACAGTTGCTAGACCATCTTTTTTGTTGTGTGCTATTGTATTGGCAGTACGTGAAGTTCCCATCCTAAATGGTAAATCTTCATTTTCATAATAAGGTTTAGAGTCAGCAAAACCCACATCAACTTTCTGCCACGAGCCTATCTCTTTGTAATTTCCATGTCTTCTAGGGCTATCTCCTGAGTTATACGGGTCATTATCTACGATTAACTCTTCTATTTGAGTGTCACGCTCCCTAGGAAGGAAAGTATAGGCTCCTGCATTTTCCAACATAGGAACTACATAATCTAAGATAAAACCTGTAGTTAACAGGTCTTCAACAGTTTGGAAAAGAGTCGGACGCTGCCATTGCCATTTTTCTTTTTTCTGCTCATAGTAAAGTCCATGACTGTTCCACAGTGCTAGATTTCTTCCACTAAGTCCTTTTTTGAACTCTTTTTCACCAACTTGTTTAACAATAGGAGCAACCTTGTTTCTTGGGTCAGAAATTTTGTATTTACTAAGCTTTGGTTGACCATCATAACTTAACTCAGGGGTTTCGAGACGAGGTAAAGATACTTTTTTAGAAAAAATAGAACCTAACTTATAATTTTTATATGCTTCAGGAAAATTTTTAACGAGCTCTTTTTCAAACCATTTTATATCATTTTGCTTCCACGGATAATCTCCAAGTGATTCTGTAAAATAAAAGTCCAAGGCTCCCTTTCTTTTCATAACGGACTTAAGCTCCAACTTCCATTTTATGGTATTTCTCTCTTCAATTAGCCTTGATAATGAATCACATACAGGCTGGAAATCTTTAACAATCTGGCTTTGCGCCCTTGCACTAAAGGATGTAATAGTAAGAATTAGAGTTATATATGTTAGTTTCTTTAGCATCTTATTTTATTTGTTTTGAGTTCCAGATAAGTTGGAAGCACATTTTAAAATTTCTCAATATGCAACAAACTTTATGGAAAATAAAAAGCAGTGCAAATATAATTATAAAATTCCTATATTTGACAGCGTTAAACGGGAGATAATGGCTGAACTAAATAAAATATTGCTTGTTGGAGAACTATATGGAGTAGGTGCCCCAGGTCTTGTGGCTGAAAATATTTGTTTTGGCTTATCAAAATATGCAAAATCAATAGATGTGCTTACCGCTGATTACTCTCCAAGAAAATATGAACCTAATGGGGAAATATACGAATATAAAATCCCATTTAGAAAGTATATAAGAAAGTACATTAGTCACATTTTTTATAATGTAAAATATTATTTCTGGAAAAATGCTTTCCAAATCATAGACTTTTCTCAATATGACTTGATATTTCTTTTAGTGTCAATGACTTATGATTTACCTTTAAACGTTTCTGCTCTAAATTTCAAAGATAAAAGACCTGTAATCTTGGCTTATTTTGTGGATGCTATCCCACCACCATCTCCTTACTTTGAAGGTGAAAGACAAAGGTCAAGAATTACCAAGTATGTAAATTTAAAGCTAAAGAACGTAGATAAGATATATTCTACAAGTAAGGAAATGTCAGACTTTCAAGCATCGATTATTAAAGAGAAGTCCATAGAGTTTTCTGAGCTTTTTAATCCGTCGGCTATTTCTGAGTTAATATCTTTTAATACAAGTAAGAAAAATCGCTCTTTTGTATATGCAGGGAGTGTATATTATCCTAGAAATTTAAACTACATTCTGGATGCTTTGGCAATTGTCAACAAAAAATATTCTGATGTAAAATTGATTTTCGTGGGAGCCGATGTAGCTAAACTCCCGCAATCAAAACTGAAAGCCTTAAGTAATAATGTAGAAATTCTTCCTTACACACAGGACCTAGTGCCAATTTATGAAAAGAGTATTGCTCTCTTGGACATTAACTGTGATGTTAAAAAGGATATCTATATGTCTAGCAAGCTAACTTCTTATTTTCCTTTTTGTAAGCCAATCATTTGTGAATCAACATTTGGAAGTCCAGCAAGAAGGGTGTTTGCGAATTTAGAGACGGTAATACATTGTGGACATAATGCTAAAGAATTAGCTAATGCAATGCTTAAAGTTATAGAAACAGAAAAATCGTGGGATTATTCCGAAAGAGAGTCTATACTTAAAGACTTGTCAATCTCTTCGGTAACAAAGAAGATTATTGATGATTACAAAATGTTCTCAATCCAATGAAAAATCAAATAAATGCGTTTTTTTAGGACCTCATAATTTATAGTGTTTGGTAAATCATTCCTTTTATTAGTAGTCATCGTAATTCCACTAGTAAAAAGAACAGAAGGAATTTTATTTTCTATAAATACCTTTTGGTCAGATAAGTTATAGAAAATTTCTGTAAATCTATCACTTCCATAGTAGGTATAGGAAAGTTCAAGACCGATATTATAATATCTATTTATGTCGGAAAGTCTATTTTGGCGATGACTAGGTAATGAGTTTTTACCAAGCATAATTATATAGTCTTCTCTTTTCGATGAAAGAGTAGCAGAAGTTCCACCAATTTGCTCTAGGTTAACCATAAGTTTTATATTCTCCGGATTAATCCTTTTGCCAGTAATTGGGTCCTTCAATCTCCCAAACTCAATCATATTCCAAAGAGCTTTTGAGCCAGCTAAGTCCAACTTATTGGCATCAAAAGCAACAAAAATGAAATTATAAGGATAGGATCTACCAAGATATTTTTTTGCGGCAATCATCTCTGCAAGACTAGTCATAGCAACTATTCCAGAAGCATTTGCATCGGCTCCAGGATAGATTTTTCCATCGAAGGCACCTAGATTATCGAAATGAGCACCAATGATTATATATTTATCAGATGGGTTTTCATTAGACCCTGGTATCATTCCTATGATATTACGGCCTATCTTTCCATCTCCCAGAAAAAACCTTTTAGCATAAGTACCATTGAATGGCAAGACTTTTGCTTTTTCGAAAATCCGGATTATATTAAAAGCTGCCTCAGTATTACCTCGAGTACCAGTTGCGCGACCTTCGCACATATCATCAGTGTAGAATGAGAGTTGATGTTGTAATTTATTCTCCCAAATTACATTCCTCGCGGCTGTTACAGAGTTTTGAGCAAGACAGTTATGAGTACTTGTAGACAATAGTATTAGAGCACTAACTATGAAAAAATAATATATTTTATTAATGTTTGTCTGCATCGCTCTTATAAATGATTATATTTGTAGGTTTATTGCTAAATCAATTGGTTTATAAAGTAGCCGCCAAAATTATAAAAAAATAGCTAAAAGAAGAAATTTTTATGCTTAGGCAAAGATTCATAAAGATATTACTTCTACTCTCATTTGTTTTTGTGGGAGTCTCGGCATCTTATGCTCAATATGATAAGGATGCTTTTTTTATGAGAGGTAGGCGTGCATTAGCAGATGGAAAGTATTCTCAAGCTATTGAAAATTTCAATATTTTAGTTAGACTAGATACGACTGATTACTACACATTCTTCTTTAGGGGTATTGCAAAATATAACTTAGGCGACTTAAGAGGAGCCAAAGCAGACTTTGATAAGTCAGTTGAAATAAATCCAGTATTTACATCGGGTTATCACTATAGGGGAATTACAGAAAGCCGTTTTGGGAACCATCAAGATGCTCTTAATGATATTCAGCATGCTATAAGCCTAAGGCCTGGTTTCATCGGCCTTTATTTTAGTAGGGGAGTTACCTATTTTCTTTCACAGCAATTTGAAAATGCTGTCAAGGATTTCGATAGATATATTAAAAAGGAACCTAAAGATCCGTCAGGATATCTAAATAGGGGTGCAAGTTATCTTTTCCTAGGGGATACAACTATGGCATTAAATGATTATAATAAAGCCATCAAACTAGATAGATATGACCCTGAAGGGTATGTACGAAGGGGGAGGCTGTATGCTCAACAAGAAAAATTTGAGGATGCAATACAAGATATGAATAAGGCTATAGAAATTGATCCAAACAATACTTTTGCATATTTTAATCGTGCAATTATGAAGTATAATAACCAAGACTATGTCGGTTCTATGGCTGATTTAAATCGGGTTTTAAAAGATGAGCCGGGTAATGCATTGACGCTTTATAATAGGTCTTTAATATCTGCACAACTTGGGGAGTATGAAGCAGCGCTTGAAGATATGGATAGAGTTTTGAGTATTAATCCCAATAATGTCTTGGCTTATTTTAATAGGGCATCAATTCTCATTGAGCTAGGCTTATATCGTTCTGCCCTAGCGGATTACACAAAGGCCATTGAACTTTATCCTGATTTTGCAAAGGCCTATATGAATAGGTCTTATGTTAAAAGTCTTCTAGGTGATTATAAATCATCCAAGAAAGACTATGATATTGCACAGAAAAAAGTGCAAGAATATCGCAAAACTAGCGGGGAGAATATTTCTGCATTTGCAGACACAACAAAGAAATATAATGCTTTATTGAATCTTGATGCCGAATTTGCTAAGAAAGACTTTGATAATGAGTTACTTCAACATAGAGACGTTGATATTAAGCTTCGCCCACTATATAAGGTTACAGTCATAGATAAGCATCTAGCACAAAATTATGTGATAGATAAGGTTTATGATAATCCATTGTTGACAAGATTTAAAGGAGAATTCCAATTGCCTTTATCGATTGAGAATAAGGATGTTCCACTTAGTTCTGATAATGAACAGCTTTTGGAGTCGTTAGCTTATACGACAATGACACCTAATGATAAAGAACGCTTTTTGAGAGCGATTGCGGATTATCATGCTAAACAGTTTAACTCATCAGAGAATAATTATAGTAAGGCCATAGAAATAGCAGAGTCTTCAGCCAATATAAATTCTTTATACAGAGCGTTTTATTTAATGAATAGAGCCGTACTTAGGGCTGAAATGGTAGATTTTATCTCTTCTATGGAAAGCAGTGTTCAAGTTCTTTCTATGGATGATACTGGGGCTATTAGGGCTAGGGTAAAAGACAAAGTAGAGTCTATGTATGACTATTCAACAGCCATAGAGGATTTAAATGAAGTAATAAAGCTTGTACCTGATTTACCTTATGTTTATTTTAACTTAGGTAATCTTTACTGTTTATCTACTGAGCATCTTGCCTCTATAGAAAACTACTCGAAAGCTATCGAATTATATCCTGCTATGGGAGATGCATATTTCAATAGAGGCTTAGTACTCATATACTTAAAGGATAGGGAAAAGGGTTGTATAGATCTTTCACGTGCAGGTGAATTAGGCATTGAAGATGCGTATGGTGTTATTAAGAAGTATTGTGAGGTTGAGACTAATTAATGAATGGTGAAAATGAAAAAGGATATTGAAGTTAGATTTATGAGTTTTTCTAGTGGTAGTTGCGGAAATTGCTACTATATAGGAGGAGATTTCGGTGGGATTCTCATAGACGCTGGAGTAAGTCTAAGAAGGTTGAAGAATAATCTAATTAAAAATGGGCTCGACACAGATTCATTTTCTGCTATTTTAATAACTCACGACCATTTAGACCATATTAGAAGCCTTGCAAAATATTGTCAAAAACTATCAAAACCAGTTTACGCATCTGAATTTGTACACGAGGCTCTTGCCAAACATAGTTATACAGCTAATACAATAGGTGCATGTAGAAAGGTTCTTCCCGCAGAAGAATGGACTCAAATTGGAGATTTTAGGGTGAGGTATTTTGTTGTGCCACACGATGCAACGGAGACTGTGGGTTATGCTATTGAGGCTCACGGACATAGGATTGTTATGATGACGGATGTAGGAAGGGTGACAGATGAAGCCATCGAGTTAGCCTCTAAGGCAGATACAGTCATAATTGAGTCAAATTATGATGTGGATATGCTTATGAGTGGTCCTTATACATATGAGTTGAAAATGAGAATTGTACAAGGTTCAGGACATCTAAGCAACGATGAATGTGCTGCAGCCTTAAAGCGTATCTGGCATCCTAGTTTAAAGAATATTTTCTTATGTCATCTTAGCGATAATAATAATACACGTGATTTGGCTTATAAATGTAGTTTGAACGCATTAGAAGAAATTGGAGTAGACAAAGAAAGTATTATACTCCGCCCTTTGCCAAGACAATATCCTTCTCCATTATTTACTCTTTAGGGTTTAAATTCTTAAAATTTAAACATATATTTGCTTTGATAAGAAAGCATAATCACTAAAACTGACATATAATGACAAAATTTATCTTAGCTCTTGACCAAGGTACAAGTAGTTCAAGGACAATCATATTTGATCATGAAGGACAAATTCGTGCAGTAGCTCAAAAGGAATTCACACAAATTTTTCCAAAACCAGGCTGGGTAGAGCATGATCCAATGGAAATTTGGTTTTCTCAGGCATCAGTAATTGTTGAGGCAAACACAAAACTAGGAATTAGCGCCCATGATCTTGCAGGAGTTGGTATTACTAATCAAAGAGAGACTACGATTGTTTGGGATGCTAAAACAGGAAAACCAGTGTATAATGCTATCGTATGGCAGGATAGGAGGACTTCTAGTTTATGTGATTCTCTTAAAGAGCGAGGACTTATAGATACAATTCGTAAAAAAACAGGTCTTATTATAGATGCATATTTCAGTGCTACTAAAGTTAAATGGATTTTAGACAATGTTGAAGGTGCACGCGAAAGAGCGGAGAGGGGAGAACTTCGTTTTGGCACAGTAGATTCTTGGTTAATTTGGATGTTAACACGTGGAGAGGTTCATGTGACAGATGTAAGTAATGCTTCACGAACAATGTTGTTTAATATTAATACTCTTGAATGGGATGAAGAACTTCTAGAACTTTTTGGAGTACCTATTTCTATGATGCCTAAGGTATGTTCATCTTCAGAAGTTTATGGATATACTAAGTCAAGCTTATTTGATGTAGAAGTACCTATTTCAGGTGTTGCTGGAGATCAGCAAGCTGCACTATTTGGACAAATGTGTATAGAACCAGGAACAGTGAAGAATACTTATGGAACAGGTTGTTTTCTACTTATGAATAGTGGGAATAAACCTATTTTGTCTAAAAATAAACTTCTTACGACCGTTGCTTGGAAGATAGGTGATGAGGTTAATTATGCCTTAGAAGGTAGTATTTTTGTGGCTGGCTCTGTAGTTCAGTGGCTACGAGATGGTCTGAAGATTATAAATAGTTCATCAGAAATAGAGGCTTTGGCTGCATCAGTGCCAGATAATGGTGGAGTATATTTCGTGCCCGCATTAACTGGTCTCGGAGCTCCACATTGGGATCAGTATGCAAAAGGGTTGATTTATGGAATCAGTCGTGGTACTACCTGTGCACATATAGCTAGAGCTGCCCTTGAAGGAATAGCTTTTCAAACTATGGACATAGTACGTGCTATGGAAAAGGATGCAGGTATAAGTCTTAAGGAACTTAAGGTAGATGGTGGGGCTTCGCGTAATAATCTTTTAATGCAATGCCAAGCTGATGTACTAAATACAAAGGTAATTCGTCCAGAAGTTACGGAGACTACAGCTCTTGGAGCAGCTTATCTCGCTGGTCTGGCTGTTGGTTATTGGAAGAATTTAGATGAGATTAAAAAACAATGGCAGGCAGAACGCACATTTACACCAGAGGTAGAACCTGAAGTTATTGAAAATGTTATAAAGGGATGGGAAGATGCTATTCAAAGGACACTAACAACTAAAACTAAATAATATGGAACACACGCTTTTAACACAATGTATATTTGAATTTTTAGGAACATTTGTTCTTCTTCTTTTAGGTAATGGCGTTGTAGCTAATACTATTCTAAAGAAAACTAAAGGTTTTAACGGAGGCTGGGTTTTAATTACTATGGGATGGGGATTCGGCGTAATGTGTGGAGTCTTTATTGCTAGTCCTGTTTCAGGTGCTCATCTCAATCCTGTTGTAAGTTTAGGTTTTGCAATTGCAGGTAAGATGGCTTGGTCTGCAGTGCCAGGTTATATTCTAGCGCAAATGCTTGGTGGCTTTGCAGGAGCTTTAACAGTATATGCTTTTTATAAAGACCATTATGATGTGACTGAAGATGCTGCAACTAAACTATCAACCTTTGCAACAATTCCTAATATTGAAGGCCATAAGATTAGAAATCTCTTTTCAGAGGCAGTAGGAACGTGGCTTCTAGTATTTGTTATCCTTGTTTTTGGGTGCCAAGGTAATACGGCGTGTATGGATGTTGCAGGAGTAAACGTTGCTATTGGACTAGGTTCTATTGGTGCTTTTCCAGTTACTGCTTTAATTATGGCCATAGGAATGTCACTTGGTGGTACAACGGGTTATGCTATTAATCCAGCTCGTGATCTTGGACCAAGGCTAGCCTATGCAATTTTACCTATTAAAGGTAAGGGTTCTAGCCGTTGGGACTACAGTTGGGTTCCAGTTTTAGGTCCCACCATCGGTGCCGCCCTCGCCGCTTTTATGTATCTAGCTTTATATTAGATATTATCACGCGAGGGAAAATTCTATAAAGCTTGCATGTCGTTAAGCTTCTTATAATAGCCATCGATTTTTATTAGTTCGTCGTGGCGGCCTCTTTCTACTATGCGACCTTCGTGGAGAACGCATATTTCATCAGCATTTTTGATTGTGGAAAGTCTATGAGCAATAGCTATAGTAGTTCTTGAAGTGGTTAACCTGTCAAGAGCTTGTTGAACTAGTTTTTCAGATTCTGTATCAAGTGCAGATGTTGCTTCATCAAGGATTAGTATTGGTGGATTTTTTAAGATAGCTCTAGCGATACTTATGCGTTGTCTTTGACCACCAGAAAGTTTAGTTCCCCTGTCGCCAATGCTAGTCATGTATCCTTCTTCCTTTTCCATTATAAAATCGTGTGCATTGGCAATTTTAGCAGCCTCAATAACTTCTTCCATAGTAGCATTTTGAACTCCAAATGCAATGTTGTTGAAGATAGTATCATTGAAAAGTAAAGCTTCCTGGTCAACATTTCCAATTAAAGCACGTAAATCTTTAATGCGTACATCTTTTATGTTTTTACCGTCAATACTAATGCTACCACTTCTTACATCATGGTATCTTGGAATGAGATCCACAAGAGTAGATTTACCAGAGCCAGATTGACCTACAAGAGCAATAGTCTTACCCTTCTCAACCTTTAGATTTATGTCCATAAGGACATCTTTGCCCTCTTCATATGCAAAGAAAACATCCTTAATCACAATCTCTTTTTCAAAACTCTTTAGTTCCTTAGGATTTGCAATTTCCTTAATATTGTTTTCTGCCTTTAAAATAATGTCAACTCTTTCCACAGAAGCTAGTCCTCTTGGAATATTATAACCAGCTCGAGCGAACTCTTTAAGAGGTCCTAGAACACTATAAAGAATAACCATATAGAAAATAAATGCAGGAGCATCTATTGTAGAATTTTCTCGAAGGATGAGGGTACCGCCAAACCAAAGTACAATCATAATCATAGTCGTACCTAGGAATTCACTAACAGGATGAGCTAAGGCTTGCCTTCTTGAAACCCTACTGGTAGCAGTTTTATATTCGTTGCAAGTCTTACTAAAACGTCCCTTCATCATATCCTCAGCAATGAAAGCCTTGATAACTCTTAGACCACCTAAAGCTTCGTCAAGCTGTGACATTGTTTCACTCCATTTCTTTTGAGCTGCAAGTGATTGAGCCTTTAGTTTTTTACCAATTACGCTCATACCCCAGGCCATAACAGGAACAACAGCAATGGTAAATAGGGTTAACTCCCAACTAGTTAATATAAGTGTGGTAAAATAGAATATAATTAGAATTGGATTTTTTATAAGCATATCAAGAGAGCTGGTAATTGAATATTCAATTTCTCCAACGTCACCACTCATCCTTGCAATAATATCACCCTTTCTTTGTTGCGAAAAGAATCCAAGGGGAAGACTTAACAACTTATTGTATACTTCAATTCTAATATCCCTTACAATACCTGTTCTAAGTGGAATCATTACAGCCGAAGAGCCAAAATAACACGAAGTCTTAAGAAAAGTCATTACAACCATAAAAGCACCAATGAGGAATAAGGTCATAGAACCCCCATAAGTATTTATGCATAGAGTAACGTAGTAATATGCATTATTAATGACTATGTCTTTAATAGGCAATGCGCTGTCCCAGGGGATAAATTCATAAACACTATTATCCATCTTAAATAATATCTGAAGAAGAGGGATAATTAAGGTAAATGAAAATATATTAAATACCGCTGAAAAAATATTTAATAACACAGCTAAGCCCATGTATTTTTTATAGGGACTAGCATATCTTTTTAGGACAGTTAAGAATTCTCGCATTAGTTTCGTATTTGTCTTCAAACTACGAAAATACTCATATAAAATGGATTCAGCGCAATTTTTTTATTAAATTTGTGCGGTTAATTTATAAAGTAGCTTGAAAATGATGGACTTACCTAAAATATCGGTCATAATACCTATATATAATACAGAAAAGTATGTAGAAAAATGTGTTCGTAGTATAATGGAGCAGACTTATACTAATCTTGAGATTATATGTGTAAATGATGGCTCTACAGATAGTTCACTTGATATTTTAAAGAGACTTCAAGCAGAAGATAATAGAATAATAATTATTGATCAACCAAATGCCGGCCTTGGAGAAGCAAGAAATTCAGGTATAGTAAGAGCAAGTTCTGAGTGGTTGAGTTTTGTAGACTCGGATGATAGCCTAGTTTCTAATGCTTATGAGACTGTAGTTCCAGCATTTCATTTTAATCCAGATATGGTTTATTTTGGAATAAATCCCATCATTGAGGAGGGTGTTGAAATTGGCTTAGCTCACCATACTGACGAAGCATATAAGGTTAATTATCAGGGGCTTCATTCTTTGTCAGAAGAAATGAAGAAAAAACTTGTGATTGCAGCAGTATGGAATAAAATTTTTCGAAAATCCATTATTGAAAAATATGAGATCAAGTTCGAAAGTATTTATTATGAAGATTTTGCCTTTTCATCACAATATTATATGGTAATTAATAATGCTTATTTTATTCAAGATCAGCTATATAACTATCTAAGGCGTGCTGATTCCATAATGGCAGAAACATTTTCTCGTACACCTAGGGCTATAGACCATCTAAGGGCTATGTCCTATATTCTGAGTTTTGCAAATAAATATAAACTAGTAGAAAAGCATTCTAATTTATTGACAACTAAATTCTTAATATCTTATTTTTCAGTTTTATACTATGGTACTAAGGATATTATGGAAGAATCAGCAATATATGCAGCTAAACTTTACAATGAAAATTCTTTTCTACACGATACCATCACTATGAGTGTAAAAAATCGAACACTTATATTTGAACGAAAGAGAAATTTTAGACTTTCATCAATTTTTGAGAAGATTTTTTCAGTAAAGAAAGAATATGTTGATTATGAACTTTATAAGGTTGTTCGTTTGTTTAATGTGATAATTTATAAAAGAAAGCAATATATTGCCAACTAAATATTTTTAGAAAGCATTAGCTCATCAAATAACTTTTTCCATTCTTGATTGGTGATATCAGGATTATAAGCCTTCCTTTTTTCTATAGCGCTGAGCCTAATTTTCATTTGCTTTTCCTTACTCATAGAGCAAATTTCTAATAGTGTTTTAGCGTATTCCTTTTCATCAAATGCTGTAACTATAAAGCCATTTATCCCATTAGGGCTAAGAATATCTTTTACTCCTGATGAGCATCCAAAGGCAATTGGGATGCAACCGTGAGCTTGGGCTTCTGTTAGTGACAATGGCCAACCTTCAGTTTGAGATACTAAACATACAATAGAAGCCTTTTTATAATATTTCCTTGTATCATCGACCATTCCTTCAAATGAAAGTCTTTTAAGATGATTTGAATTGGCAAGCTTCTCTAAATTTTCCCTTTCTGGCCCATCTCCAACTATCTTTAATTCCCAGTTAGGAAGTTTGTCTTCAATATGACTCCAAATTCTTATGAGCCTATCCACACGTTTATCGCTCCTTGTTAACCTCCCACTAAAAATAATTAGATTCTCTTTCTCAAGATTAACATCTTCTACCACTCGTTCGGAGTTATATAGGACCTTTATTTTACTTTCTTTTGGATTGATATTAAAGGCCTTACAGGTTTCAAATTTATACGCATCACAAAGGACAGTATAAACATCTGCCTCATCATAGTATCTCCTACTTTTCCTTATTGCAGAGCGTCGTGCTTTGCCTAGCCACTCCCAAATGGCTTTACCATAAATAGCCCACGTTACTTTCCTATAGGTGTTTCTTTTAAATCTGGCCATAAGAGTATATCGTTGCCAGAAAGGTTCACCGTGATTAGCATAGACTAGTTTTATTCCAGTTCTTTCTTTGATTTTACCAGCCTCAGGAATACGAGTAGCTACTTGAACTAATATGTCTATTTTATGTTCTCTGACTAACCTTTCTATGTCACTTGCTTTCTCTTGGCCTTTGGGCCTAATGTTGGAAATAGTTAATAAGTCTCTTATTTTATCAGTGATTCTATCTTCAATAATTCTAGGAGTATATACAAATAATTTATATTGACCTTTGAATTGCTTTAAATACTTAGCAATGTCAATAGTTATCCTTTCTGCACCACCAAGAAAAAACACATCGTGAGTAAAAGCAATATTAATACTAGGCTTATTAACTTCCATCATCAAGATTTAAAATAATAATTCGATTTTAGTTGTTTGACGAGCAAAGGTATCAATTTTTTAAGTCTTAATGAAATTTATCAAAGAAGGCACTTGGATGATAATATTAAAACAAAAAGGGATGACAAATAGTCACCCCTTATATGGAAATCCTTTCGGATTAAAATCCTGCGATTATAGCTGAGGACCAGCTGCCACAAGAGACTTACCTAGTTCATTACCAGTGAACTTAG
>CAYFMO010000019.1:0-18095 GCA_964344225.1 uncultured Muribaculaceae bacterium
AAAGTGGCAATCGGTGTGCGTTCCGGAAGAGGAACCTTTGAAAATAAAAAAATAGGTCATGTGGACAAAATGAAAATCTTTGCAAATATAAGAAAATCAGCAACTTATAAAGATTTCATCATACGAAATGTCCACCCCGCCAACAAATAAGCTGCAGCACTAGAAAGGGGAAAAAAGAACCCCATACCTACGTGGGGTATGGGGGTTTTCGACTTTGGTCCAGGGGTTCATCTTGTATCCTCAAGTTCTAGTATTGACAAATTGACGAAAATTGAAACGAAAAGAAACTAAATTAAAATCAAATCAACAAACTTCAAAAAGTAAATAAAAGAACAAGTGAAATCCAATCCTTTTTCATTTTTATCACTGCACTTTCCCCCTGTTTCAATTGTAACCCTTAGTCAGTAGTCCAACCTGACATTGGCATGCTCCAGGACTCGAACCTGACAATTAAGATACCATTATAGCTACCATAGGGCACAATGCAGACGTGCACTACGACTTTTCTTGGATGTTTCCCCAAGAAGTTTCCGTAGCACTACACAAATGTATATTTTTTATCTTTAAAAACAAAATTATTCAACATTTTATTCATTCTTTTTAAGAACATCGAACTCAAGGCCACTAGTCGCTTCTGTCTTAGCCAAACGTTTGTAGATGCCAAGCCAATTATATGTGGCTCCATCAAGCCAACGTGCTCGCTGATAATTCTTTACAAGACGTATTCCGGTTGATTGCACCGCTTCTTCATTAAAGAATAATGGCTTCTCTTCCCAGGTATTTTCTTCTTTAACAATCCCCTTACGCAGAATAGAACTCAAAGGACGAACTGGTATTTTCTCGATGGCAACATCTTCGTTTTCTTTATGCCAGATATAACAAGGCATTTTGCCACGACGCAATATAATTTCACGGCCACCAAGCATAAATATATCCCTTTCCTTAGCTGTAACATTTGTTAGCCTTTGTGGTACAAACGGAATCCAGTTGAAAGGCACTGTAGACTGGAGTAAATATTTAAAATCAGCTTTTAATTCCTCTTGCTCTACCTGTGGCCTTTCCGCCTCACTAAATACAACTTTCTTAGGAGTTGGTTTAGGACGATTGGTTTTGTATAGGTCATCCACGAAATCGGTTAATTTAGCTGCGTTTAGCTTTGCATCCATAGTAGACCCACATCCATCAGAAACGACTTCTTCAACGCCCCATACCATATTAGACATTTCATCACGGAGCATTTTAATATCTTCTATTGGCTTGCCTTCCAATGTATTAGCTAACTGGGCCGCATAATACAATCCATCCCGTGGGGTTTCACTAGGATTACCAACTCTAGTATTTGTGAACATCTGCCAACTCTCTTCGAAAGCCTTAAGAGTGTCTTTCTTTCCCGCCCTGGAATTTCCATCGATAGTAATAGAATCACCAAATGTATCCACAACATTAATTGAGTCTAACTCAATGTATTTTCCAATCTGGGTATCCAACGGGAATAACATCCAGTCATTAGAAAACATAGTAGTATACTTCATCATAGCAATATTACCACTGGACTGTTTTTCTAAACTATTACCCATAAAGACTTTACGGTCTTCTATCTGCCATAAGCGACGATTAGGTGCAGAAGCAAAATTTGCCAGTGTAGGTAATGACATTACATCGCGAGTAACATAATCTGACCTAAGACCCGATTTAGGTTTTTTGTAATCCACTGAATACCAAGATAATCTACCGCCATTATAACGATCTCCTTCCATCTCATGAATACCAACTTGGTCCTTTAATTGATAGCAAAGGTCCTTCTCTTGCCAATGTTTGTTAATCTCATCTGCTGGTAAATACTTTTTCTCGAACCATTGTATATATGTATTTTTTAATTCAGAAGTGATTGGATTAACTGTTGAAAAATCATTATTTTCTAAACGTTCAAATAATTTATACTTACATAGAAATTCATATAGTTTATATCCATCAAAAATCTTATGTCGATATGAATGGATGAATGCAGTTTTCCTATCATTCAAGCTCTTTTCAAATTCGCTGGTTGCATCATGTCCTAACGCATAACTATCATACCTTTCCCACTCAATAGGCCATCTCTTGAGAGCATTTTCCTTAAACTCTTTTAGTTTTTCTCCAGAGAAAACTTTTAGATGAGATGCTAAATCAAGGAAATATACTGCCGATTGAATTCTGGCCATCAAATCGATTTCTGGATTAATTTGCTCAACCCTTGGCTCAAGTGGGATTTCTCCGCAATCTTCTTCCTTAATCTTACAACTTACTGACATTGCTGTACCACAATCATTGCCACGAAATTCTCCCAATTGCCACTGGCGTGCTAACATCCATAGCGGATCATGGACACAAAACCTCAAAGCCTCAGTAATATCATCATTACTAGTACGACCTTCAATCCGAACTGAAAACTCTGGAGATACATTATCTTTATCAATTTCTGTCAGATTGACATAATTCTTTATGTATTTTTCTACATTTTCCATCACGCCTAGTTTTTAACGTTATTATCCAAATCTTTATATTCCATTAATGGGAAAATACCACTCGTCCATCTATCATTACTCAACATTTCAGGATTGACAGCGCGGCATTTAACCATGTGTACAGCACTCTTCATTGAGTTAAGCATCATCATTTCTGACCATTTATGGAAATAGTCCTTAGTTGAAACTGCTAGTAATAAAGATTGTGGCGCCTCTGCATCTGGTTGATCATAATTGAATGCAACAGCTGCAGTCTGACTTCTATATGGAATGCGCTCAATCCAATGGTCCAGAACAATTCCGGCCAAATTTTCATCTTTTTGGCTCAATGAATAAACCATATTTTCTGGATTCATAATCATATAAACAAAAGCATCTTTCAAATGGCTTTCATCACTGACTTTTGTTCCTAACCATTCATATTTTCCATTATCACCAGCTTCATAAGGGAATTGCACTGGAAGTATTTTTCCAACTTCTAATTCATTACACTTACCATAAATACGTAACTGGTTTAAATACATCATAGGCTGTTCTACCAATGCAAGATCTGACAATAAATCTTCAATTCCCATAGCATCGATGTTAGCAAACCTATTAGTTCTACATTGCTGACCTAGAGCAAAACTATCTACATTTTCATCTGGTCTAAAAGTAGGAATAACTAAGAAATCTGCAACAAGCATATGAGAGATGGCATCTTGATATTCCTTATAAGATGGTGCTACCACATCTTCCACCATTGCTTTTGCCTCTGCAAGTTTGGATGAAAGGTTATTCATTACAGTAGTAACCTTTTGGAAGAAAGAATGTTGTTTTTCAACAGTAGATAAATATTCCTTATTATAACTAACAATATCTTTATCACCTATTAAAAGCCCAGGTTCAATCCCATCTAATGCGGACATTTGTCCTAAGCGGAATGCACTTACCATCTTCTCAATAGCATAAAAAATATCACTATCAGACATAGCTACGTACTTGTAATCTGGATTTAATGGATTTTGCTGCTCTGACTGTTTTAATAATAGTCCATTTATACTTTCACACAACTCTTCTACATAATCACACAATCTATTATACTGTTCAGCCAATTGAGCGGTATCGTACTCTGCATTTGAAGAATGTCCTGTTTCCTTTACCATATCTTCATTACGTAACATACGTGACTCAGAAAGTAATTGACGCATATCATCGGCGGCCAATTGGACCTCCTGTAAAGTGAAATCAGATGCACTCATAGAAAGGTTGAGCAATGGATATTCACCTTCATTTAACCAATAAAGAATTTTTAACAAGCGATTAAAGATTTCCGTATTAGAAGACAAATAAACTATTTCTGAAGCACTAATACCTAGTTCTCCCAATGTCTTACAAACCCAGTTTGAATCTCCAGAATTATCACAACTGAAAGCTACACCTATTTTTGAAGGAGCACCCAACATTTCTTCTATCCAAGCATCTACCTTTGGCTCTACATTTGACAAAACATCTTCTCCTTGAGATTTAGCCTTAACATCTAGAGCAACAACCATATGTCCATCGATTTGAGCACTGGTAATTGGAATATTAACTACATCAGGTAAAGGGATATTTTTCATCTCATCCATAGCCTGTGTTAAGGCCTCAACTGCTTCAATGTTACCCTGGGTTAGTTTATACACACTTTCTGAAAGGATTACATCAGTTAATGCATCAAATTCATCATCAATTCTATCAATTATATTAAATAAATAGATTTCTTTTACATTGATATTTTGAGTTCCTGCGAATAAATTAAGACTTTGTATCCATTTTAATTTATCTGGTGCCTCTCGATAGTCTTTCAATAATGAAGTGCCATTTAATACAGTAATATCATTGCCTTTATCCTTACTTTGAGTTATCAATGGATATTTAGTCCTCAATGGATAAATACAAGAATCCATCTCATAGTTAGTGTTTATCTTATATGCCTCGTGTACTAAGCGTTCTAAATCACTTCCTAGAATACATCCAACAGATAGGCCATTTTGTACACCCTCAATTATACGAATAGCTGAACGTACTCGTTCTGAAGACAAGTTGACGCTCGCACTATATTCACGTTCTTTATTCTTTAAACTATTATTATAAGAACTCCTTAATACAGCACCAGTAATCGCCTGATTTACAGAAGGGGCAAGTATGTACTCATTCTTCTTTTTCTCGTCTTTTTTAGTTGTTTGTTTTAAATTAAATATCCAACCGAAACACCCCAAAGCAATGCTGTGGCGTGAGTTATCCATACGCGTACGCAACTTGTTACTAAGCATACCAGTAAGCCAAGCATCCAAACGATAATTGAACAAATCAAAGAATTCTATGATACATTGTTCTAGCTTTTCATCACTTATTTCTTTAGAAGACAACTCTTCATCTTTTCTTAATTCACTAATCAGGTTTTGTAAATTAATGTTTTCTCCAGACATTATTACACTTCTATCGAAATCTTTTTCATCCTTATCCAACAATGGAAGACTTATGTAATTTAGTAAGTTATCTTTTATATCTTCTGTTTTTATATTTGGATATGACAAACTAATCACATTAGTCAGCGACTTTAATTGAAACTCCGAATACTCGCCTCTGAAATATTCTGGTTTAAGTATATGAGGATTCTTCACCATCTTACGCTTCCAAAATGTTGTAGTTGAAGGAGTAGAATTTAGGATGCTTAAATAATCCTTATCTGTAAGATTTTTAGTATCGTCTCCGTCATAAGCGACCCTATGATTATCAACAATATTATTCCAATATTTAGTCAATAATACTATAATCTTTTTCACTAAATACATTTCTCTATCGCGCCTAAAAGTCAACATATTAAAGTCGCAGGCTGGTAAAATACCGTAAGGCTGGTTGCTTATCCTAATTATTGGGAAAGGACCTCTTGGCAATACATCATTAATGAAGAACTCACTCAATACACTGTTGTCTTTTATAAACTTAATCAAAGGGTGTGGAACCAACTCTAATAATTTTTCGTTTACACGACGCGTTCTTGCTATTTCTTTTTGTGGTTTAGAATCGCGACTAGTAAGATTACTAAAGAAAGAATTTTTCAAGCAAAGCAAATCTTCCAAAATTCTAGCATCCTCACCAGGCTTAGAGGATTTAGGATTTACACAATTTTCAACCAGATGTTTAAAGCGTTCCCTTTGTGCTTCGATAGAAGTATCATATTTATGGCTTTCATCTTCTGTCCTCAAGATATTTGTTGGCATATCAGAAGAAATCAATTCTAAAGACTCATTGCTATATAAACGACTCTCCAATAGTTCTTGTAAAATCTTTGAACATTCATCTGATTTTACCTCATTTATACCATAAACATAGATTGCACTAAAGTCAAAAACGCGATCTTTATGTTTGCGTCCTTGTTGAACTGCTTTCAATGGTACTGTAATGGCCATACCCATCTGTTCTGCCAAATCATAATCTGTCATCCATCTCAAATTACCATTTAGATACAACTGACCTGCTGCTTTACTGGCTTTCTCATTTATTGAATTTTCTAAATTATTCAAATCTAGACCTACCTGTAATTGTGATGGTAGAATATGACCAAACCTCCAAATATTTTGCTTCTTACCTTCACTCAAATTTAAAACAGCGTGTAAAGCAAAACGCTCAGGCATTAAATTAGTAATTGGGACTGTGAAAATATCCTTAGAATCAACTACAATAGTCTTATCGAAGTAATCATTAACTTTTGGGGCATTTAGAAATTCTTCGACACTCTTATACCGAGTAGCAAGGGCCTTCAATGCATTAAACCCTGTTTTCTTTGGATAAACTTGCTTAAGAATGTAGGCTGCTCTATAAGGAGCATAAAGATCACATATAGCTAACCAAAGTGAAGAGCGGTACGAATCATCATTACTATATATGTATTTTAACCAAAAATCTTTAGCCACCTCGAATTCATTAGTTGTCAATGGTTTAGCCAACTGCGTTAAGGCTACAACATCTGGGTAAATGCGAACACACAAACATTTTTGTTTTCTTATATAACCCATCTGTGCATTTCTAATGAATTGAGAATTATTATTCAAGTTAGAAAGGTTAACATCAAGTCCTAATTTCTTTGAAACAACCTGTAAAAGTCCTTCAGTCCATCGTCTCTCTGAAGAGAAATTAAAATATGTTTGTAATGCAAGTGTATTGAGCTTTTTCTCAAGATTTTCTTTTTTGTATCCTTTTATACCCACATAATTACGAGCATAAATATGCATCAAGGAGGTAGCCAATGCTGTATATCTTTGTGGAAGGAGACGATGGGAATTTTTAACTCCAACGTATTTTACCTTATCCAACATTAAAGATTCCATACGCTTAAAATTGAAACTCATTAAAGTTGGAAGGAATTTACTATTAACAAACTCATACAAGTGATCGGCTGCTATTTTTGCTTGTTTAGGTATTTCATAAATATATAACGGACGATTCCCACTTTTATATTTTGGAGCATATTTTCCACTTAAATCTATATGATATAGACCTAATAGATTTCTTTTCTCTATAATGTAAGTCCTTTGATCTGAATGCAATACCTTTATATCTTCTGTTTGCTCTTTCCACTTACTTAGGAGCAAGTTAAACTTTGCAACTTGTTGTTTAGTTGCTCCTGTTGGTAGATTCCTCAATTCATCTTCCATTTCTTTTAGGAAAGTATGAAATTCCTTAAAGCGTTTTAAGGCAGTACGTAGATATATTGTATGTGAGAATTCTTGAGAAACGTGTAGACGATTTGTACCTCCATAAGGTGGATTATATATAGTGTTCATAAGTCTCCTTGTCATCCTATCCATTTTGTCTAGGAAACGAGTCATATTTTTATCTTTCAAGGTCGAAGATGTTGGTGCTTTTTCTAAAATACCTTTCAAAGATTGCCATACTTCCTTTGACTCATCTGTTGGCAAATAAATCTGAATAGAATCTAGCAAGAGACGTAAATGTGCCTTATCTTCCTTATAAAGTAAATCTAAATTTTCCATCTCTTCTTTGAGAAGGTAGATTTTCTTTAGTACTTTTTCGTGGGAGCAATATTTTACCGTACGCAGTACTGCCCAGATGGCACAAAATGTATAATAAACCCTATTAGGTTCGTAAATTTCATTTACTTCCTTCTCTTTAAATTTCGTTTCCAGACGTACTGGGAAGAGCAAGAAAGACGTATTGACTCCCCTTGTAGCCAATTTCCTTGCATTATCTTCTCGAAGTGCATATTGATAATTAATCATAATATTAAGTTTTATGTATGATTACTTCTTCCTATTCTTTAATGGTATTGCATAAACGTGTGGTTGAACTACTGAAAATTCACCCAGGATAGATGCTTTCGAATCATTTTTGCGTTCAAATTGAAGAGATAGAGGTTGCTGTTTGAAAGTTAGATAATATCCATCTAATTGACTAGATTTCAAACCTTGGAATCCAACTAAAAACGTTTCCTCATTCAACCAAGAGGTCATATCAGGAGCCTTATACAAATCAAGAGAACGTCCATTTAACTTAGATAAGAATACGCTAGTATTAGGATAATAGGCCATAAGCTCTGCGCTAATAGCAAATACCAACATACCATCTTTTCCTGGCATATGGTTCTTACCCAATGGAGATACCCATTCGTGTATTTTCTTTATATCATAATATTTATTTAGGTCTTTCTTGTCTGGCAAAAACTCTTGATCCCAGAATTTTCGGAAATATGAACCTCTTTGGTCTGTAGGATATTCTCTCCACAAGAGTTCTTGCCCCATTTCAGTATTCATACCCATTAGGAATGACTCTTCGAACTTTGAATTTGTTGTAAAATAAGTAATTGAATTCTTGCTCAAACTTCCTGCAGATGGCATAATATAATCAGGTGACATTTCACGTAAATAAAAATATGTTGGATCCAAGAAATCTGGATAAGCCATCACAGGATACTTACTTTCTAGATTCTTTTTCAAATCATCTAACTGATTATCCTCTGTAAACCCATACTTATTAGCAATCTCTTCTATACGTTCCTCCCCTAACTTAGTAGGATCAATGGTTTCAGAATCTTCATCCTTCTTTTCATCTGGTTGTAGTTCTAACTTCAATTCATTAGCAATACTTTTTTGTGATTGCTCGATAGATGCGATAATTGAATCTACCCTGTTAGATGTAAGTGGCTCAAAAGGAATAGTATCAATTATGTTTTCTGCATTGAGAGTTTCAAAATCTGCAACATTAATATCTCTATTTGTCAACTTAATCAGTGTTGGCTCCCATAGAATTTTTTCAAGAAAAGCTAATTTATCAAGTATATTCTTCTGTAAAGTATATGCCAATGGCTTACAATCAATAGTATTTATACTATCATTAACTTTCTTTATGTGAGGATTGAAAAGTTTATCGGTAGTTCTAAAACTGAACACGTAGTTCTCCATATATATATAACAAGACAGATCCCTTAATATCAGTATTTTCATCGAAATTCCACTTGTAGATAAGTCAATTACTTTGGAAAATGGAATATCTATAGATGAATGTTTACTAAATACATTTGTAATTCTTTGTAAGTTCTTATAAGATTTTGATTGAGTTAATTTATACCAATTAGCATTTTTTATACTTTCTAATATTGGAGTGAAAAAATCATTGGAATCTTTTTGAACATTTAGGACTTCAAAATTTCCTGATATAAATCCAAAGATTGCTTTATTTGATACATTTAATTCATATGTCAAATTTGGCTTATTTCTTAGATAGCTCCACGGAATAATATAGAAAAGCTTTTTATCCCCTTTTACTTCATACTCAACCCTAAGTGGTTTATTATTTGACAATTTAAATTGCTCCATATTAGGAACGAGTATTCCATCAGCACCATCAACATCTAGGTTCACAGGAATAGCTTGTACTCCATTTGCTACTCTAGTTATCCTATCAAATATTTTTTTTCGACCACTTACATAATCTAACAAAGGTCTTAACTCATTACTCAATAAAGAAATTTTATTATCTGATGTAAAATTAGAGAACCTAAAACAAAGTCCCACACCAGTATACATCAATGCATCTGCAGACGGTATTTTGATAGCAGTTTGAGCGGGGGTAAAACTAAAGAGCCCTTTATCATTCTTCGATACATCTAATCCCAAATCCTGCAGAAAATAATATTGTGGAAATCTTTCGTAAAAGAAACCTTTATTAGGCAATTGCACAGAGAGCTCTCTACGTAATTCATCCTTACTCAAAAGACTAGTCCAAACATTCTTATCATAAATGCCAATCAATTCATCAACAGTAATACCACTTCGTACTATTTGGTTATGTGACTCAACTTTGGACATTTTTTGCAAAGTTGCCAATAAAGTATCTGCTGAAACCTTATTAGAATAGATTTTAGCCGCATTCAGATTACGTTGAGCCACGTCCATTAACAAGGCCTTTTCTTTCTTATTTACTTTTGTTTTTTCAACTGTTTGATGTTTGTTCGATGCCTTTTGATCAACCTGTTTCATTTGGTAATACTCACGAATCGCCTGATTTAACTGATTAATTTTTTCTACTTTTCTCCAGGCACGATCCACGAATTTTTCCTGATTTTTTTTAACGACCGAACTTCCTAAACCAGCAGCAACACGATTCTGAAGTTTTAGATTGACCTCTTGCACAACATCTGAAGTAGGACTATTGAATTTCTTTTGAGTTGTCAATAAATGACGAGCTCCATAAATAGGAGGTACAACCCAAGGGTCCTCTTCCATATTGATTTCACCTGTCTCATTTTCTTTCAAAACTGGATTCAATGCCAATAAAGCTTTTAGAGCTTTTCTATATTCAGGACTTTCCTCGCGAATACTAGGATTAGCATTATCCAATACAAGCGCTGCAGGAATGTCAACAACCTCTTCTTCATCATAATGAATATCTTTCAATCCAGATTGACTAATATCTACGTCAAGATATGCTTTTAAATTTTTATACTCATTATCACCAGTGAAGAACAAACGACTAGCTAATTCTTTAAAATTTGCTGGAATACTAGATGTTTTAAATTTCCATTTCTTATAGTAAGGAAACGTAAGGCCTTCTGCACGAGTACTTTGTCCTTCCAAGCTTTGTTCCCAAGCACATTTTCCTAATGGCACTTCTTCTGTACTTAAACCTAAAGCAGCCAAACGACCTAATTCATAAGAAGGTATTAACAAGGTTATATATGAAGAATTAACTTCCAAAGTGCTAGTACAAAGAATACGTGAAATTCCACATTCTGGATTTGCATCCAATATCGTATTTGCATTTAATTGACTAACAGATATATCAGAATCAATCTGAACGTGAGCTACCTTAGCTAATAACTCATTACTAGGAAATATCTCCTTATAACGTTCTTCTGTATTGATTTTTAAAATGACTGCTTTAGTCCCATCTGGCATTATTTTAAACTCAACCTCATCTTCTTTTACAGCTATTAAGGCCATCCAGGAATGGAAATATGGATCCGAATCATCAACTGGCGTATACCTCCAAGGAAGGTCTTCCTCGTAAAATTCAATGAAAGGCATATATTCCTTATACAATTTTACGTCACTATTTTCCCGCGGACTAATCAAGTTGATTGCCCTAGAACTTATTGATTTTACATCTGCTGGCCCCATTAGCTGGATAGTCTGTCCATCCAATTCTTGGGTTTTTGCTCTATTAGTAGATTTTTCATTAAGTTCCACACCCAGCTTCACAACCACATCTGCACGTTTTTTTACACTCGTGCCACTAGAAGTGATATTAGTTGATAACCCTTTACGTACATAGGGTAATATATATATTTGTGACATAATTAATTGTTATTTAAAGGTTATCCAACATATCTAAATAGCGGTCAAATGCCACTTTATTCTTTTTCTGATAAGCAATTACTTTTCTACTATTAAGTTGCCTAATCGTTGCTATTTTTATTTCAAGTTCACTAGTATATGGATTTATAGTGACTGGTTTCAAAGGTGTCCTAGTACGATAAGTCGGTGTAGGAGATGCAGAATAAATAGAAGAAGTGGTAAGATTGGAGCTAGCTACCGAATCTGATGTTTTATATGGTCCAATTGTTACATCTTGTCCTAAAGATAGACTCTGTGGATTACCAGCCTCGTGACCACCCATAGCCTTGAAACCACTCTTATAGCTTACATATGAAGGTGATTTCAATTTTTGGTCATTATTCATACTATAGTACAAAGAAGGAGCAAAGTCATTCTCTAAATGATTCTTTTCTGACACTGTTATTTTTTCAGCTCCTGCTTTAACATATTTAATTTGAACTATATTATAATCAGTAGGAACTGCATTATTACACATATCTAATGTTTTATCCTCAAGAGGTACAATAGATTGATTAAATGACAATGTACCTAGTGGTGAAACAATTAATGGTTTTTCAGAATCTTTAGCTGGCTTATCCTTAGTAGACAAAATTGCTTCTGTATACTCTGTACGCATAATTACATCCCTATCCTTATTAGATTCAGGCTCTTGCATCCAATTTGATGAATTTTTAAGCTCACCTATCAATAGAGGTAATATTTCAATCTCCTTATCAGGCAACTGTGGTCTGCTATCTCCCCAAGTAACATTGAAACCGACTTCGATTGGTATTAAGATGAACCAGAATTTTGCATCACCCTTAGCATTCCAAGGAGCTGGTCCAGAAAGCGATAGACTTAAATCTATGCTCATTAACTTCCAACTACCACATACAACGGCCACGCCAGCTTCGATATCAAACATAAACATAAATGGATCGAATATGAACAATGCATCGAATCCTGCATAGCCAGTAATTCCAAATTTATTCCATCCTACCTTTAAATCAAGATGAGCACCTATCTGGAATGAATTTGAAGTAATGGCTAAATAAGCTTCTAGACCTACCTTCAACACCTTGTAATCTAACTTCAATGCCAAACGTTTCATATTAGAAACCAGCATTCCTTCCTCAGGTTTATAGTTCGGATGGAAACCGCCAATTGACAATAAGAAGCCCTTACAACTTCCTCCCCAGAATAGACGGAATGCCATATCTCCTTCAAGCTTGATACCTACAATTTCCGAATCTACAAGAGAAGCATCGAACCAAATACCTTCTTCAAAGTTAATTCCACCAGCAAAATAAACATTGATACGTATTACATCAGTTTTCTCAATAGCAACTTTCAATGCTCCTACAATTATTATTTCTACTGGATTAGGTAATTGTAGCATCAAACCAAAGTTACATTTAAGAACAGGCTCATAACTGATTTGTGCTAACAACCCTAAGAAGAACTGTCCTTGCTTTGATGGGAAGATATCAGCACAAGCTTGCTTCATTTCTGTCAAATGATCAGCCACATCTTCTACGATGAAAACACTATTTAAAGTACCTTGGCGGACAGCCTGAGTAATGCTCTTCCTATCAAGCATTCGCTGTAATCCTAGCGCACCACCTATAGCTGTCAATGAGAAGCCCATACCCAATGGAACACCTGGTGAGAATCTGAAAGAAAGCATCGCCACTAAACTAAAGAAATGCCCCTCAACAACACCCAAATCAACTAAAAGCAGAGCTGAAACTCCAAACTTATCAATTACATCTAATTCAAGTACTCCTAATAATTCACCTGTTTCTTCCGAATATGAAATCAATCCAGCACCATTCACTACTGGCGTTTCTATAGCAATACCTATTCCATCCGGGAACTTGAACTTAAACCCAAAATCCCAGTCTCCTATACTGAAGTCTGGTTTTATAACATTTAGGTTCATCGCGATCCCTAGATTTTCAAATGAGAATTTAACAGCATTAAAATTCACAGAAAATGTAGAACCAATGCCTAAATTTAAGGTCCCCCAGTCATCCTTCAAACTACCTATATCTACGCCCAAATTTTGCAAATTTAGTGCACCTAAATTTAGATTAGAACAGTCGAGATCAATATGGAAATTATAGCCACCACCTATCTTAAATCCACGTAAGTAATCATAAAGAAGACTTAAGTTAAATTTAGCTGCTATATCATCATTCAAGACCATTTCAAAGAACTTATTCTGACGTAGTTTCAAAATAAATTCTACATCTTCTAACTTCGCTAGGTATCCCGCTGAGAACCCATCCACCTTCTTATCTTCACCTTGAAAATTAAGTGCTGTAATGACTTCCTCTGGATATTCATGATTATATAACAAATAAAGTGTTTGTGGATAATTACCAATTTTTATATCAAGATACTTGGTATTCAACAATTTAGCAGGCTCGGCTTTCTTCTTTGTATCTACTCCATAATTTCGACTGAATTTAGCCTTAAAAAGTCCTTCTAGGCTCTTGGCTGAACCAAGCCCATGGAAGACTGATGTAATCCCCATTTCTGGATTCTTTTCAGTCATACAGAAACCTAGACTCTTATTAGACACTTCATTACCTTTTCCTACTCCATCGCCAATACTACCATCTAGTTCAATCTGGAAGAAATGGTTATCACCAATATAGAATACCGCATCTAGATTTCCACCTAAATGTACAAGGAAATAAAGCGCAGCTACACCTTCATCCTTATCATCATCTTCTTCATCATCGACTTCATCCTCATTAAGAACAGAAAGCGCTGTGGTTCCATAGACACCCACAAACATAAAGAGCTTTAGCGTAAGCTTATAATTCAAATCATTCTTCTCATCATCTACTGCATCCTTTCCATCTTTAGGTTTAAGATCAAGTAAAGTAACATTACACATACGATTATCTAAGTCATAAGTATAGGTTACATCACCCAATAAATCAGTAAATGCATTATCAGGTAAGTCAGGCAAGTCTGGTAAGATATCTAACACCTTGTCTTTAACTTCTTCTGGAATACCCTTGTATAGTGATACCAGCAACTTGATAATCTGTTGCACGCTCATATCACTCTGCACAAAATCAAGTGTAGCGCTAACCATACTTTGAGTCATATTAACATAGTAATATGGAATCTTAATAGGCACTCCCTCTGCACTTTGGAATGTCAAGCTCAGCTTTTCGAACTCCTGTTTTACACTTGTTTCTTGTCTAATAACCCCAAGTATACCTGGAATTTGGTTAAGGTTTGTAATACGTCCTTCAGGCAAGATATCCTCTATTTTTGCCTTAAGACTTTGATTTTTATTGATAAGACTCCTGACTTCTTTTACAAATTCCTGCTGTGCTTTCTGTAAATCACGTAATACAGGAAGATTTTCAAGCAATGTCTGAGTAGCTTCATCAATCTCATCTTTAATTTCAGTAATGCTTTCAATAAGCTTATTTAATACTTTGCGTACTATTTCCTTAACACAATGTATAATCTGGTTCTTAATATGGTTGATGAGCGGCATGATGACTTGCGTCTTGATATTCCTCCAAATATTTGAGGCAAGTTCTTCAAGTCCATCCACAAGTTCTTTAACCAAATTTTCAAAAATATACTGAGCTTGATTTTTAAGTTGATCTATTATGTTAGATGGTAGACTTATGATTTTCTTGGCAACTTCTTCTAGTTTTTTTATCAAATCTTTTACATTTGCGATTGAAGCGTTGATATCATCTAGAAGAACCTTTGCCTTATTGCCTAATTGACCCTTTACATTATCAACTTCAGTCTTGAAATTATCAATACCTGATTCAAAGTTTTTAATCAAATTTGTAAAGTTATCATTAAGCTTGTTTTTCAAACCTTCATATTCCTTTATTAAACGTGCTGTTAGATTCGACAATATAGTCTGTAGAGTCTGTTTGAAGCTATTATAGAAATACTCAGGGTCTGGAAGTACTACATCTTCTACTGCTGTATGAAGTATAGTGATATAATCGTTAATATTCAGTTCTTTAGATAATTGATCTTTAACCGAAGCAGAGTCGTTGATTAGTTTCATTGCTCCTTCTTTCGAGATAAGACCAGTAATATTACCTAAGTCACTCTTGAATTCCTCTTGTAATTGCAGAATGAGCTTATCCATCCTTGACTTCCACACATCCACATCAGTCACAGTCTTAACACTTCTGACAATTCCATAAGCCCAAAGTTGTAATGGTTGTATAGCTTCTTCTTGGACAATACCTAAGACATCGGGAAAATCTGTTCCAAATGTAGTGTCAAATGAAGGTAATGCTCCTGCTAATTGCAGCTGTGGGATTTCTACATTAAGTTTTCTTACATTCTTATCTATTCTCTTTAGCGAAGAAACTAAATCATTTTTATGATTAGATAATTCTACGAATGGAGATAAATCAAAATCGATTTTAACCTTCTTAAAGGCATCTGAAATGGCATCAGTCAGTGGCTCAGCCATAGCAACCTTAATAGCCTTCGGCAAATTGAAAGATGGCATTTCTCCAACAGCTTTCCTAATTTCGTCAGCAACATCTCCTAAAACAGAACTTGCCTTATCGCCAAGATCTTCAACAGCATCATCAATGGCGTTGCCAGCCTCATTCAACTCTTTCTTTATTTCATTCGTTTTATCATCAATATAATCTAGAGCATCTTGCACATCACTCTTAATTGCAGAACCTGCTTTGTTCAAGTCCTTTGCAATTTCTTTAATCTCCCCTGCCAAGTCATCAGCGATTTCATCCAATTGGTCTTGAACCACATCTACCACCACCTTAACTGCATCCTTCACTTCTTCCAACACCTCAGACATCTGCACTTTAAGGGCAAGTGCCATATCTTTTAACATATCTATAACCTTGCGAATGGTAGTGATAAGCGGTTGAAATTTTTCCCAAATTTCCTCTGCTAAATCTTTACCCTTTTGTTTCAACTCATTCACTAATTGAATCAAACGACGCTGAAGTTTCTTTAGAAGGTCTTCTAGCAAATTCTTTAATGAATCGAAATTAGGAATATCTGGGTTGATATTATGGAGAATTCCCATTATTCGCCTCATTAGATCTTCGGCATCAGCAACACTATCTATCGGATAAAGCTGTTTGAAATGCTTCACAGGATGCGTAAACAAAGTCTCCATTGCCTTCCAGTTAAGAATAGTAACCTTAATAGGATAACTGAAGTTCTGGAAACTATCTAATTTACCTTTTATTGTAGATGATAAATCTTTTGAAATATTTACGGCTTGTTTGCCAACTGTATCAAAACCATTCTTAATGGTCTCCAATCCACTATCTGCACTTTTATCATTATAGAATAATTCTAATGTCCGAAGTTGGACGCCAACAGTACTTAAAGAAGTAATACCTACTCCCGTAATTTCTTGGGTTACTTTAAGAGTTTCCTGTGCTTTATTAATTGCTATTCCTGTTTGTTCAGTAATATTCCCAACACCTTCCTTCACATTGTCACTGGCTTTTTGTATAGCATTTTCTGCTCCTTGGATAAGGTCTTTAATTTGAGATGGAAGTTGCAAGTTGATTTCTTTTTCCTTTAATACACCCAAGAAATCCAAAATAGAATATGTAATTGATAAGCCGTAAGCTAACTTGCTGTACGCATCATTATATTTTTTCTCGGCTGAATTAACAGCATCTTTAACGCTTGACCTTAAGTCTTTATCAACCTTATCGTATAGACGTTCTGCTTCCTCCAAGGTTTCTTTCAAAACAGACTCGATTTCATCCACATTAATGCTATTCATAGCACTTCCAATATCACTTTTTATGTTCTTAGTAACATCCTCAATACTGTCTTCTAAGATATTGATGTGATTTTCGACTGTCATCTTGACGAAATCAATCTCATCCTTGAATACATCCTTGGCATTCTTTAGCAACGTAATTAGGATGTGATCCAAGATCTTTCGAGCAAAATCTTTATTTAGATATTGTTTTTGGATATTTTGCGCTCCATCATTAACTGCCTTATCAAATTCTTGGGATATTTTCTCCCACTCAATATCTGAAATAGTCTTGACAAGGTTTACAATAGATATGATACGCGGTACTACCCTATCAAGCATAGCTGCTACCTCATCACCATCTAGATTATGGTCCTCCTCAAAATCTTCGATTGTTTTCTTAAGATCTTCACTCAGACCTTCCGCCTCATTAATCAAACTTCCAACGACTTTTCCCAGATCTTCCAGATTTTCATAATGACTAATATCATATCCAATTTTAGCGAAAACTAAATTAATGATAGTGATACGATCATTTAAAATTTTTGTAACTGATTTCTCTTCAGGATCTAGAGTAGCTATAGCCTCTCTTACCTGTAAGAATTCCCGCTGACAATCAAGAATAAGTGCCTCTTTGACATTATTCAATAATAGCAAGAATTTGCTGACGATTAGATTGCTCACTTCCATAATAAGAAATATTATAGATGAATATGCCCCTAAAGTTAGCACAAAAAATAAAAAATCCAAGTACTTTCGCTGATTTTTTTTATGTCAACCTATTGATATTCAAATCTACTGAGAAGAATTCATCTGGAAAAACTTTGTTTGAATATATATCTCTTTTGCAAGGAAAAAATGATGCGAAACGGAGATATTGGCACTGTGGTCGGTTTCGCATAGTGTTTTTGTGGGAATTGTTGTGTATTGGTATCGCGAAACGGAGATATTGGCACTGTGGTCGGTTTC
>CAYFMO010000020.1:0-17521 GCA_964344225.1 uncultured Muribaculaceae bacterium
AGCTGAATTATCTAATGGATTTTCTGCATCTGAAATTCTAAGGAAACCTGCGCACTGCTCAAAAGCCTTTGCTCCTAATCTTTTTACATCATTAAGCTCTCTTCTAGAACTATAAGGACCATTTTCTATCCTGTGCTCGACAATATTTTGAGCTAAAACAGGTCCGATACCAGAGACATAACTTAAGAGATAAGGACTTGCAGTATTTAGATTTACCCCGACATTATTAACACAACTGATAACAGTATTATCAAGTTGTTCCTTCAAAAGTTTTTGGTCAACATCGTGTTGATATTGGCCTACTCCCAAAGATTTAGGATCAATTTTCACAAGTTCTGCCAATGGATCCATCAAACGCCTTCCTATGGACACTGCTCCCCTAACTGTTACATCATAGTCTGGAAACTCCTCTCTAGCAACATCAGAGGCCGAATAAATCGAAGCCCCATCTTCACTTACAGTAAAGACCTTTACATCACTGGAAAGTGGAACTCTTGTAATAAAATCTTCCGTTTCACGCGAAGCAGTACCATTTCCTATTGCAATTATCTCAATCTCATATTCTTCAGCCATCGCAGATACAGCTTGTATTGACTTAATTCTTTCACTTTGCGGTGGATGAGGATAAATAGTCTCATTATGTAAAAGATTGCCCTGCTCATCAAGACATACAACCTTACATCCTGTTCTAAATCCAGGGTCAATTGCCAATATTCTCTTCTGTCCTACTGGCGGTGCAAGGAGTAATTGTCTTAAATTCTCTCCAAATATTTTAATTGATTCAACATCAGCCTTTTCCTTTGCCTCCTTTATAACTTCATTAGAAATAGATGGCTCTAATAAACGCTTAAATGAATCATCTATAGCCATTCTTATATGCTCTGCTAATGGCTTTGCTGGATATTTCTTTGCTTGACAAAAATCATAATAAATCTTATTGCCATATTTTTCTGGATCAGCATCAAGACTTAAGTTTATATAAGCTTCAGCCTCTGCTCTTAGCATTGCTAAAAGTCTATGAGCAGGTATCCTTTCTAATGACTCAGAGACCTCAAAATAGGCCTTATATTTTTGAGCTTCTGGCTCAGATACTTTCTTGGTAGGTTTTGACACTAAGCGTCTTGTTCTCAACATCTTACGTACAGTATCACGGACCTCTGCTGTCTCATTTATGCGTTCTGCTATAATATCTCTAGCTCCTGCAAGTGCCTCTTCAACGGTCTCAACCTTATCATTAAGGAACTTACGAGCTTCAACCTCTGGATCTACTAATTCAACATTATACATCTTATCTGCAAGTGGTTCTAACCCAGCTTCTCTTGCAATTGTTGCTTTAGTTCTACGCTTAGGCTTAAAAGGTAAATATAAGTCCTCAACCTCGCTTGAATCAAGGCTTAACTCTATCCGATGTCTTAATTCATCGGTCAATGCACCAGCCTCTTCAATCGTTGTTAAAATAGTCTCCTTACGCTTTTCGAACTCAGTGTAAAACTCTGTCAAATGCTTAATCTCAGCAACTGCCACCTCGTCTAAACCCCCTGTTCTCTCCTTTCTATACCTACTGATAAAAGGAATAGTTGCTCCTTCCTCAAAAAGTTTTGCACAATTCTCAACCTGCCACTCCCTAATTTGAAGTCGCTCTGCTATTGCTTTTATATATAATTCTTTCATAACTAATCCTGTGAAACTACTTGTAGTTGTTCTCTATAGGCGGAGAATATTTTTGATTTAGAAACAAAGCCTAAGTAAGTCCTATCTTTATCTATCACTGGAAGATTCCAAGCCTCTGTTTTCTCAAACTTTTCCATTACACTATCCATTTTTTCATCAACATAAACATATGCTGGCGGTGTTTTCATATAGTTAAAAACATGCTTCTTCTCATATAAATCCTTGTTAAACATATCTTTTCTTATGTCTTCAAGAGAAACATAGCCCTGGAAATGTTTCCTACTATCTAGTACTGGAAAAATATTTCTATTAGATATTGATACAACCTCAACTAGTTTACCTAGGGTTGCATCAATAACTATTGGTTGAAAATCTGACTCTATTAACTCATTTGTTCTTAATAATGTAAGCACAGCCTGATCACTATCGTGTGTTAAGAGTTCACCCTTCTTTGCAATACGTTTAGTATAAATTGAATAAGGTTCAATTGCTCGAGTTAAACCATAAGATATCGTAGAAGTGAGAATTAATGGTATAAACAAAGAATACCCTCCAGAAATCTCAGCAATCAAGAAAATAGCTGTTAAAGGAGCTTGCATAACTCCAGCCATTAGTCCCGCCATCCCCACTAAAACAAAATTTTGTTCTGGTACCGTAATTAGGTCCCCTGTTATTAAATTTATAGTTCTTGCTACGACAAAACCAACAAGAGCACCCACAAAAAGCGTTGGCCCAAATGTACCTCCAACTCCCCCACCTGCATTTGTAAAAGACATTGAGAAGATCTTTAAGAGTAACACTATTAAGAAAAATAATGGAACCGTCCATTTATTATTCATAAAGAAAGATACAATCGTCTTTCCTTCTAAATCACTTTGAACTCCATTTAAAAAATCTGTAATATACTCGTATCCTTCTCCATATAACGGTGGGAATAGGAAAATTAATATTCCCAAAACAAGAGCAGATACTCCCCATCGTAAAAAAGGACCATTAATACTCTTAATCTTATCTTCCAACCATAACGTTGTTCTAGTAAAATATACAGAAAATAAAGCAGAGAGAATTCCTAGAATAACATAAAATGGCAAGTTGACCATTGAAAAGGGTGTAAGAGTACAGGCAAAGGTTGGTGCATCTCCGAAGAACATATATGACACCACCGTTGCAGAAATTGTTGAAAGCAACAAAGGGAACATTGCATTCATAGAAATATTGAATAACAATATTTCTAGGGTAAATAATACTCCTGCTAAAGGTGCTTTAAAAATACCAGCAACAGCACCTGCAGCGCCACAACCTAGAAGGATAGTCATTGTTCTATAGGACAAGCCCATATAGCGACCAACATTGGAGCCTATTGCTGCTCCAGTATATACAATCGGAGCCTCTGCTCCTACTGAACCTCCAAAACCAATAGTTACTGAACTAGCTAATAAAGAGCTCCAAGTATTATGAGACTTAATCTTTGATTCATTTTTTGATACTGCTTGGAGTACTTTTGTTACGCCATGCCCTATATCATCCTTTATAAAATAGCGAACAAAAATCATCGCAAGCAACATTCCTATACCAGGATAAATAAAATAAAGTACATTATAAGCCTCTGCATCAAACCAAGATGTTAAACTGTGGTGAATAAAGTTAATTGCTGTCTTGAGAAATACAGCCGCCAAACCGCAGCCTATTCCTACTATTATAGAAAGAACCATTACGACATTTCTCTCTGGCCACTTACGAGTAAAACGTCTAAGCGGCTTAAAAAAATTATATAATAGTTGGGACCTCATAGTACAAAGACATTGATTTTTACACGATAAAACCGGCTTAATGGCCGGTTTTAGTTAGTTATGCATCATCACCTGAGTCAGCGTCTCCGGCAGAATACTCAGATATATTATCATCTGGCAATCCATCTCCTTCATCACCTTGTTCTTCCTCATCATCTCCATCAAGCCATCTTTCTAGCTCATCAATATCATCAATTTTTATCTTAATTTTTACCAAATATACTCCATCCTCTACCTCAATCATTACAGCATAGAAGTGATCACCATTTGGTTTATCATACCTCATTAAATCTGGTAGATAATCATTAAAGCCCTTTGGATACTTTTCTGCAAATGCAGCAGCAAGCTCTTCTGACATATTCTCATAGCTCACAACTGCTCTCTTCTTCTGAATTGTTGTCATATCAATCAAAAATCTTTAATAGTTTTTTTTACACATTTATATTTGCTGCAAGTATAGGACATTTTTTTATAATTCAAATAGTCTATTTTATTTTTTTTTGAAGAAAAATGATTTTTGTTCTTTTTTGCGTTCCAAGTCGCGTTCAACAAATACTTTTTCAAGATTTTTTGGATTCAATCCAGTATAAAACATTACTGAAGAAGTGGTCATTGGAGTTGGAGTAAAATCTTGGACCTGATCCATATATAATCCTTTTAAAGAGGAATTATTTGCTAATTTTTTCATTTCTCTCATACCTGAACCCGGATGAGAGGAAATAAAATATGGCACAAGCTCACAGTTCTTATTAGCACTTTTCACAATATTATCAAATTCCTTGCGTAATCTTTCAAAAAGAACAAATGAAGGTTTTGCCATTAATTTTAAAACCGAATCCTCGGTATGCTCTGGTGCAACTTTAAGACGACCTGATGTATGATTTAAAATGAGCTCTTTTAAATATGGATAGGAAGTCTCATCCACATAGCCTTTTTCCGTTAAAAACAAGTCATAACGAATTCCACTACCTATATATGTATTTCTTATGCCTTTAATATTAGCTATCTCTTCATATAGCTTCAATAAACGAGCATGTGAACGATCCAAATTTTTACATGGTGAAGGAAAAAGACAAGAATTACGACGACAAACTTTGCAACGTTCTTGGTCTTTTCCTTTCATTCCGTACATATTGGCTGTAGGTGCCCCCACATCTGAAAGATTACCTGCAAAGCCTGGCAGTTTAGTCAATTCTGAAAGTTCTTTCAAAATTGATGCTTCCGACCTTGATTGAATAAATTTACCTTGATGGGCAGCTATTGTACAAAAATTACAACCGCCAAAACATCCCCTATGCGTTGTAATAGAAAACTTAATCATTTCATATGCAGGAATATGTTTACCCTTGTATCTTGGGTGTGGCTGTTTTGTAAAAGGCAAATCCCAGTACAAATCCATTTCTTCTTCAGTAGCTGGTGGATAAGGTGGGTTAATTTGCACATAACCATCCCCTATTGGTTCAACTAAAACTGAAGGAAACATCATATTTGCATGGGTCTCAATAACATGGAAATTTTCAGCAAATGCAACCTTATCTTTTAAACATCGTTCATATGAGTGTAAAATTAAAGCATCTTTAACCTTACATCGTCCTGTCATTTTAAACCCTAATTGTGGTATCCGACGAATATCTGCTTGATTACGTCCAACCTCAAGCGCCTTTGTGAGCTCCAATATTGGTTTTTCACCCATCCCATATACAAGCCAATCTGCTCCTGACTCTTCAAGAATTGAAGGCATAAGTCTATCCTGCCAGTAATCATAATGAGTAAAACGTCTCAAAGAAGCTTCTATTCCACCTATAACAACTGGAATCTCTGGGTATAATTCCTTAAGTATCTGAGTATAAACAGTTACTGCATAATCTGGTCTCTGCCCTGCCCTGCCTTCTGGGGTATAGGCATCATTACTACGTAATCTTTTAGCTGCCGTATAGTGATTTACCATTGAGTCCATAGCCCCAGAATTTACTGCAAAATAAAGACGAGGAATTCCTAACTTTTTGAAATCCCTAAGGTCATCTCTCCAGTTTGGCTGTGGAACCACTGCTACTCGATAGCCATATTTTTGCAACCATCTTCCTATAACAGCTGTACCAAAAGAAGGGTGGTCTACAAGAGCATCACCTGTAAAAATTATGATGTCTATGTAGTCCCACCCTAAAGCTTTAACCTCTTTTACAGAGGTTGGAAACATATATTTATTGTCTTCCATAGTAGAAGATTACATTCTCTCAGGAAGAGTAATGCCAAGGATTGACATAGCTTTAACTAATACTTTAGCTATCTTTTCAAGAAGCATTAGCCTATATTCAAGAAGCTCCTTGTTTTCTTCACGAAGAATTGGAGTTTCGTGGTAATATTGATTGAATTCCTTAGCTAAATCATATGCATAGTTTGCAACCAATGCTGGTGAATGTGCTTCTCCTGCCTCCGCTATCTTTGAAGGGAAGAAATTCAACATTTGAATTATTCGAACTTCTTTAGGAGATGACTCGACTGAAGGCTTAATAGAATGCATTCCATATTCAATATTTTGTTCTTTCGCTTTTCTTAAAATCGAGCTAATACGAGCGTGAGTATATTGAATAAATGGGCCTGTATTACCATTAAAATCAATTGATTCCTTAGGATCAAAGAGCATAGTCTTACGAGGGTCAACCTTTAAAATAAAATATTTCAAAGCTCCAAGACTTATCACTCTAAAGAGTTCATTTTGTTCTGCCTCATTCAAACCTTCTATTTTACCAAGTTCAAGCGAAGTTTCTTTTGCCGTGTTGTACATTGCCTCAATTAAATCGTCAGCATCTACAACAGTTCCTTCACGAGATTTCATCTTTCCTTCAGGTAATTCCACCATTCCATATGAAAGATGGTAAATAGTATCTGCCCATTCAAAGCCAAGTTTAGACAAAATCAATTTAAGAACTTGGAAATGGTAATTTTGCTCGTTTCCGACAACATATATATGCTCATCTAGATTATATTCAGAAAAACGTTGTTCAGCTGTACCCAAGTCTTGAGTCATATAAACTGAAGTACCATCCCCTCTTAAAAGAAGTTTTCTATCAAGTCCTTCATCTGTAAGGTCACACCATACAGAACCATCTTTATCTTGTTCAAAAATACCCTTATCTAGTCCATATTTAACTAGAGCCTTACCCAAAAGATAAGTATCTGACTCATAGTAAGTTCTATCGAAAGAAATACCTAAGGCTTTATAAGTCTTATCAAAACCCTCATAAACCCAGCTATTCATCGTCTTCCAAAGATTTACAATTTCTGTATCTCCTTGTTCCCATTTAAGAAGCATCTCTTGAGCTGCTTTTAAAGAAGGTGCAGCCTTTTCTGCTTCATCCTTAGTCATTCCCTTTCCTACTAACTCCTCTACTTCCTTCTTGTAAATATCATTAAAAGCAACATAATAGTCACCAACCAAGTGGTCACCTTTCTTGCCTGATGATTCTGGAGTCTCTCCTTTACCTGAAACTTGCCAAGCGTACATTGATTTACAAATATGTATACCCCTATCATTTACAAGATTTACCTTAATAACATTATGACCATTAGCCTCAAAAAGCCTAGCCACCGAATATCCTAATAGGTTATTCCTAATATGTCCAAGGTGAAGAGGCTTATTTGTATTTGGAGAAGAGTACTCCACCATTATAGTTTTACCTGTTGGTTCCAGCTGGCCATAATCCTCTTTAGAGGCAATTTCTGCAAAAAGATTATTCCAATAAACTGTTGAAAAAGAAAGGTTCAAGAAACCCTTAACCGTATTATAGTTAGAGATTTCCTTTGTATTTTCCTTCAACCACTCACCTATCGCATTACCCGTATTTTCAGGTGACTGTTTAGATATCTTAAGAAGAGGAAAGACTACAAGTGTGTAGTCTCCCTCAAACTCTTTCCTGGTTACTTGCACCTGAAGTGCTGACGCATCCATTTCTACTCCATAAAGAGTTTTAATTGCTTCTAAACTCTTACTAACAATAAAATTTTCAGGTGTCATAATTATCCTAAGTAATTCCTAAGAAGTCTATTTCTTGAATTGTTTTTAAGTTTTCTAATCGCTTTTTCTTTTATTTGACGAACACGCTCTCTTGTCAAGCCTAAACGTTCGCCAATTTCTTCAAGTGTCATTTCTTGGCAACCTATACCGAAGAAAGATTTGATAATCTCTCTCTCTCTTGGAGCCAATGTTGAAAGAGCACGCTCAATCTCAATATTCAATGACTCATTAACAAGGCCTCTATCAGCACTTGGAGAATCATTATTTACAAGAACGTCTAGAAGACTATTATCTTCTCCCTCCACAAAAGGTGCATCTACAGATACGTGGCGACCAGAAACCCTAAGCGTGTCAGAAATTTTCTCTCTTGGAACATCTATCATTTCTGAAAGCTCAGCACTGGATGGCATACGTTCATGCTCTTGCTCGAACTTTTGCAGTGCCTTATTAATCTTATTAAGCGAACCAACCTGATTTAAAGGCAACCTAACAATTCTTGACTGTTCAGCTAATGCCTGTAGAATTGATTGACGAATCCACCATACAGCATATGATATGAATTTAAATCCTCTTGTTTCATCAAATTTTTCTGCTGCTTTAATAAGTCCTAAATTACCTTCATTAATAAGGTCAGGTAGACTAAGACCTTGATTCTGGTACTGTTTAGCAACAGATACCACGAATCTTAAATTAGCACGAGTTAGTTTTTCCAGAGCCTTCTGATCACCTTTGCGAATGCGTTGAGCCAGCTCCACTTCTTCTTCAACAGTAATCAACTCCTCTCGCCCAATCTCCTGTAGGTACTTATCTAAAGAAGCACTGTCACGGTTAGTAATAGATTTAGTAATCTTTAATTGTCTCATATATTTTTATAAGTTTTAAATTCCAAAACCAAAGTAAGCAAGTCTACCCATCGGTGTCTTACCTTCAATAAAGACTGCTCTTTTAGACTTCTTCACAATGTCTAACACATCTTGAGGTTTTGAAACGGACTTATCGTTTACGTGGGTGATAACAAAACCCTCCATCGCTCCATTCTCTTTCATTTTTCCTGGCCCAACTGAAACGATCTCAACTCCTGATTTAAGATTCAAACGACTCAATGTTTCAGGACTTGCTTCTTTAATATAAGAGCCATAAAATGCTATAGAGCCATCACTTGCTTCAGAACCTGTTTCCTGTTCTGTTCCTTGGAAAGTTACCTCTACGAGTTTTGTTTTACCGTCACGAATAATAGTTAGTTCAGCCTTGTCCCCTGGAGAGTATTTAGTAATTGCTTCTTGTAGAGAAGCTGCTGTTTTAATTCGAGTAGAATCTACCGCTACAATCACATCTTTTTCTTTAACTCCAGCCTTATCCGCAGCACCACCTTTCATAACCTCAACTATATATACGCCATTTATTGAAGAAAGTTTCATTTCTTCAGCAATTTTATCATTAACTGAGGTCATAGTTACTCCCAAGAGAGCTCTCTTAACGCTACCAAAATCCATTAAATCTGATACAATTCTTCTTACAATATTAGAAGGTACTGCAAATGAATAACCTGCATAAGAACCTGTTTGAGAAATAATAGCTGTATTAACACCAACCAAACGACCAGCTTTGTCTACTAAAGCGCCACCACTATTTCCTGGATTTACGGCTGCATCTGTCTGAATGAATGATTCTATCTTAAATTCTCCAGTATAATTAGGCATAGAACGTCCTTTTGCACTTACGATACCTGCTGTAATTGTTGATCTTAAATCATATGGGCTTCCAATAGCTAGTACCCACTCTCCTAAACGCAAGTCATCTGAATTTCCAAAAGGAATTACTGGTAGTCCTTTTGCGTCAATCTTAATTAGAGCCACATCTGTAGCTGGGTCTGCTCCTACCAAAGTAGCCGTATATGTTTGATTACTATTTAAGGTTACTTCAATTTTTGTTGCTCCCTCTATTACGTGATTATTCGTCACTATATATCCATCCTCACGAATAATAACACCTGAACCGCTACCAACTCTTTCGCGACCACCTGGTTGTGAAGGAACGCCAAAAAAGAAATCAAAAATTGAGCTCGGATTAGAACTTCCTTGTGATACAACCTTAACATACACCACAGCATCAACAGATGATTCTGCAGCATAAGTAAAATCTGGATATTCATCCATAGATAAATTAACTGTTCTAAACTGAGCTGGATTTCCGTTAATGTCAGTCAATACTGACAAATTTTCAGTTTGTGGATATCTATCATAATAGGCTTTCATTCCAAAAAACACAGAAAAAGCACCAACTAGTGTAGCAATTATAGCTACTAATACATTTTTTTTCATATTTTTCATATTATTATTTTAAAAGTTATGACATCAATATTGAAGTCCAGTGCTAAAAAAATCAAAATATATGCCAAAAGGAAAGGAAATTTACTATATTTGTAGACGTGTTGTATGTAAAATATAATTTTAAATAATAATATGAAACTTATTGTATCAAGTGCGGAGCTGTTAAAAGGTGTTCTAGCTGTTTCTAAAGCTCTACCTGCAAAATCAGCATTTCCTATTTTAGAGAATTTTTTATTAGACCTTAAGGGCAATGTGTTGACTATCACTGCGTCAGATATGGAAATTAGATTGACAACAGAGGTTGAAGTGGAACAATCTGAGCAAGAAGGAAAGATTGCTGTTCCTGCTAAACATATGATTGACCTACTTAAGGAATTACCAGATCAGCCATTAACAATTACAACAAAAAGCGAAAGTTCTTTCGAATGTAAGTGGACTAGTGGAGAATCTGTTTTACCTTATTTCCCAGCTGAGGATTATCCTGAAGCATCAGAACTTGAAGGTCCAATTGTGACTGTGCAGTTCCCTGCTCAAACTCTGGTAGAAGGTATTGCAAGCACTGTGTACGCTACAGCAGAAGACGAAATAAGACCTGCGATGAATGGTGTTTATTTTGATATTGATACTGATAGTACAAATCTAGTAGCATCAGATGCGCATAAACTAATTTGCTACACAGCATCAGAAGTTAAAGCTAGCGAAAATTCTTCTTTCATACTCCATAAAAAACCTGCTTCAATTTTAAGAAGTATTATTGGTAGAGAGGTAGAAACTGTAGACATTAGTTTTGATGCAAAAAATGTCATTTTTAAATTTGATAACACATTATTTATATCTCGTTTAGTTGTAGGAAAATATCCTCAATACAGAGATGTAATTCCTCAAAACAACTCTAATATCTTAAAGATAGATAGACAATTGTTCCTGAATTCAGTTAGACGTATAGCAGTATGTGCAAATAGAGCTTCTAATCACGTTAAACTAGATCTTAACAGCGGTAGTATGATAGTATCTGCGCAGGATTTAGGTTTCTCAATTGCGGCCCATGAGCAATTAGACTGTCAATATGAAGGCGATGAACTATCAATAGGATTTAAATCTCCATTCCTTATTGACATACTTTCTAATATGACAAGCAATGGAGTCGAAATGAAGTTCTTAGATAGTAAAAGAGCTGCACTTATTCTTCCAGCTGAGGGAGAGGAAGAGAGAGGAAAGATATGCGGAATTATAATGCCAATAATGATTGCTTAAAATGGAACTAAATTTAGAAAGACCATTATTATTTTTTGACATTGAAAGTACAGGGCTCAATATTGCATCGGATGCTATTATTGAGCTCTCCTTTGTGAAAATCTACCCTGGTGGAGAAGAGAGAATAAAGACATGGAGAGTTAAGCCTTGGGACTACGAGACTAATACTCAAATGGCAATTAACCCAAGTGCAGAGGCTGTTCATGGAATTAGTGATGAAGACCTAAAAGACTGTCCAACATTCTATGAGATTGCTGATGAAGTTGTTAAATGGCTCGAAGATAGTGATTTAGCTGGTTTTAACTCAACTAAATTTGACCTGCCTCTGCTTGCAGAAGAATTAGAGAGGGCGAGGAAATATAAAAACTTAAGCTACAAACCAAATCTTCACTCAATGAAAATGGTGGATGTCCAAAATATTTTCCACACTTTAGAACCAAGAAATCTAAAGGCTGCCTATCGTTTTTATTGTGACAAAGAACTAGAAAATGCCCATTCAGCAGAAGCAGATACCACTGCTACTTATGAAATCTTAAAAGCTCAAATTGCTAAATATCCTGAGACTTTAAAAAATGATGTAGATTTCCTTTCAAAATTTTCTACTAGAAATAAAATTGTAGACTATGCAGGAAGACTAGTGTATAACGATGAAGACGAAGTTGTTATAGGCTTTGGAAAACATCGTGGTAAAACTGCAAGAGAAGTTTATTTTAATGAGCCTTCATATTTTGCATGGATAGAACAAGCTGAATTTACTCTAGATACTAAGAGGCAGTTTGCTTTGCTAAAAGAGCAATTTGAAGAAGAAAAAAAGGTAGCTAAAGCTCAAAAAAGCAAACCCCTAACTGCAGATGAGTTAAAGGCTGCTGGCAATGAACTAATGAATAAATTTGGTAGTGGCCAGGGTTCACTATTTTAATGAGTTAAGATTTAGTTTTTAAATGTTTTAGGATGAATATTCTAGTACATACCCATTCAGAAAAAATTTACTGTAGACCAGACACAAGTTGGGAAAGAGAAAATAGAGACTACTATATTCCAGAGGGGGTTGACTCACTGAGTTATTCCCCTATTCTCTTTGCAAGAATTAGTAAGGCTGGTAAATGTGTACAAAAGAAATTTGCCTCTAGATATTATGACTCTTTTGGGTATGGTCTATTATTATATATAGGTAATGTTGAGGAAGATCTTGCTACAACATCGTGTGCAGATCGCACTTCAATACTTCCTCACCCCCTATATAACCCCATAGTCTTAGATTCTGCTGAGAAAGAATTCTCTATTTTTAAGGACCACGAGCTTATTTATAAGACTTCAGAAGGAAGCAAGGAATTAATAGAAAGTGCAATAGAAAAGGCCACGAAGTTCACATCTATTAGAATCGGTGACTTTATTGCAATAGAAATGGCTCCACCTTCTATTCTCGACCTTGAGAAAAATGGTGAAGCCAATCTAAAAGCTATCTTTAATGAAGATGAAATCTTCAGTTTTAAGCTAATTTAATACTCATCTGGAGCATATTTGAATGGATCTAGAGGTGACTTGTAGTGACAGTAATCTGACTCTACAAAGAACCTTTCTAGTTCTATTGCTGCATTTTCAATTGAGTCTGAAGTATGCACAATGTTTTCTTGAGCTGAAAGACTATAATCGCCTCTAATAGTGCCTGGGGTTGCCTTACTTGCTTTTGTTGCACCAGCCATATCCCTAACAACTTGCACTGCACAATGTCCTTCCCAGCAACAAAGAATTACTGGAGCTGCCATCATACCATCTTTAAGCCATTGGAAAAAAGGTCTATCTTTTAAATGCTCATAGTGTACATCAAGAATTTCCGAAGAAAGATTAACCATTTTTAAAGCAACTAGTTTTAAACCTCTTCTTTCAAATCTAGTGATTACTTCACCAACTAGGCCTCTTTGAAGAGCCCCTGGTTTTAGAATTACAAGTGTTCTTTCCATAATAATATTATTTTACTACGACTGGGCCTGTCCAACTACCTTTTACCTCATTATGAGCAGGGATATCGTCATAAAGTGTCCAGTTTAAAGTATATTGATTTGCATTTCTTACAACTGTAAATGTACCATTTACAAGTGGTGCAAAATATTTATACGCATAGGTATATATTTTCCTACTCCAATCTGGGTCATTCTCTGGATCAGTAGGAAGTGGTGGCTCAGGAACTTGACTTCCTTTATAAGTCCACGAACCCGCTTTAGCGTACACAGTAGTATACCACGTACCCTCTTCTCCACCAGCCCAGTAATAACCTCTTGCACTATTACAATAGTCATAATTTGTCATAAAGTAATACTTGTCTGCTTGAGTAGGGTCAAAGATATCATAATATGGACGTCCCATTTCTGAAACCATATAGGTATACATAGGATCTTCCATTTCGAGATTTGGCTGTATTATATAAACGTATGTCTTGCCTTCTTCTGGTGCAATTTCACCATTCGAATCTAGTGGAAGTACAAAGTTGAACAACATTGCATCAAGCGGTATTATTATTTCTGGAGTATCTCCTTGTGCATCATGTGAAAGATTATCTTCAGTGAAGACTTGTGGATAAAGTGATAGTCTCCAATAAGAAGCAAAGTCTCGTGGTGCACCATTTTCATTATGTATATCCATGAACTTAGTCATTGTTCCTGACTGAACATATTGTAAGTCACATTCCACATCCGAACTTAAAGTTGAATATGTTAGAGCTGACTTATCATTTGATGCATCTTGGATGTTCATAACACCTGTCCAAGAGCCCTTGAATTTTCTAGTACCATCTGTTAAATCAAACTCAATTGTTTGTTCTCCATCATCATTAACATCAACGACAATACGCCCATTCTCAATATTATATCGCCTCTGATTACCATCAGATGTGTATTTCTGCACATAAGATTTAGATGCATCGAAAGTCATACCTGTTGATGCATCTTGAGCGAGAGTGTAGGTTCCTAATGGTAGTATTATATTCTTCTCATCCTGGGCAACGGGAGCAATGAACTCAACTACTAGCATATCACCTTCAGTTGCTAAATATGGCTCACCGTAATTATCACGCTTTAAAATAGCATCCTCATCGCTAAGAACAACATAATACGTTGCTAGTTGAGCTGTTTTCTTTCCAAAATAAAGTCCAAATTGTGGATCCACAAGATTAATATCTCCAGCATCAATAATTTCTGGTTCTTCTGGCTGTGGTTCTACAACGACAGGATCATTACATCCAACTAGAAGAGATGCTACTGTAATTGCAGCTAAGATTATTAAATAGAATTTCTTCTTCATTGATAGTTAAAATCACGCAAAGATATAGTTTTTTTCTATACAACAAGGATTAAAATAGAAGTTTTACTTCAATTCAATATTTATATTATGTAATAAGGCATCTGAATGTGGGGATAATGAATGGGCACGTGTAAGACGCACCTTTTTTACTCCTCTTTGTTGTTTTTCTAATTTAAACTTTGTTTTATAAATAACATTTTCTGAAGGTCTCAGTACAGCCATAATAACGTTATTTTCAAAACGATTATAAGATCTCATTAGTAATTCATTTTCACCTTCTTTTAAGTCCAATAAATATAAATTTGTATTCTCCCCTACTCCATAAGGATTTAAGTGCTTTGTAATTAGCTTACCATTTAAAACAAGTTCAACACCATTAGTACTAATAGTTCTAACCAGAGCTTGCCCTGCTGATGAAGCATAAATTTTTCGTTTTAGTACATAGTTAGTAAATGGCCTTGACTTTAAGCTTAATTCACGAGCCTCTATAGTAGTAAAGTTCAATTTTGCAGTATCCAGATACTCTGGTAAAGATGATGGCCAATCAAAAATACCCTTTGGTAGTTTTACATATTCTTGTTTTCTTATCGTATAATTAGACTCTAAATTTAGGGTGCTTGTTGGCAATAACTCAATTTCGTAATTAAAACCATCTAATTCAACATTCAAGACCGTGCCTATTTCATCATTAGTATAAGTAAGTTCTATTTCACGAACATTACGAGTTGAAATATTCCAATTTTGAGCAATGATACTCTTGTAATTACTATAATAATCAAAACATGAATAACTATAATCAAGTTCAGCATTTGCCCTATTAAGCTTAGTATTACCCACTATTTTATCTGTAGAAGAAACTGGCTCTATTGGTTTGTCAAAATCTAAACGCGCGTACCTTATATGAGTCGGATCCGAATATAGCGACCTTCTTAAGGTTATCTCTAGACCTTCTTTTTTCATCTCTGTTGAAAGATCTATGCCTTTAATACTCCTCAACTTATAACCAGTTAGTGGCAAAAACACCTTCCCCCCTTTTGGATACTCTCCTGTTAATATTAAAAATAAAGAATTACCCTTCCTCGTAACGCAGCCCCAAGAAAACTTTTCTCTAAAAGGAGAAGCTTCGCAATCATAAATACACTCTCCATTGTTCTTCAACCATGAGCCATTTCTAAATAACACATCACGTTCAAAAGTCACTACTTTACCTGAAGGTTCTGGGCCTATATTTAATAAATAATTTCCACCTGATGCCACCACATTAGCAAGACTTCTTAACTTCTCTGCTGCCTTAATTGCTACTTCCCCCCTTTCTTGCCAACTTCTATAACCCCAGGTTTCCTTAAACATAGATGCCGCACTCTGCCATGGAGCTTGCAATGCACTATCAGGCAAAACATTATCTGCCATAACAGCAAAATCATAGAAGTCATTACCAAGACGCCCACTGACCATACAGTTTGGCTGATAAGATTTTACTAATTCATAAAGTTCACGACTTTGCTCTGGTTTTAATGAGCCCATATCAAACCAAAGTTCAGAGATATTGCCATATTTGGTTAAAAGTTCTTTTACTTGAGCAATGTTTAACTGGTGATGTTCAGGAGTAATGAAATCAGCATTATGACTCGAAATAGGATAGGCATAGGGATAATGCCAATCTATTAAAGAAAAATATAGTCCAAAATTCAATCCACCATTTTTACAAGCTTCTGACAGTTCCTCTACAAAATCTCGTTTAGATGGAGTTGCTTGAACACTGTTGAAATCAGTTGTCTTAGTTTCAAACATACAGAAGCCATCGTGGTGCTTTGAAGTAAAGACGATAGAACGCATACCTGCTTGTTTAGCAAGATACACAATGGCATCAGCATCCCATTCTACTGGATTAAAATCATCAGCAATCCTAGCATACCAATCGCTAAAGATTCCTCCAAAGGATTGAATTTGTTCACTATAACCATTTCTAACAGGCTCTCCATTCCAGACTCCACCCAAATAGGAGTAAAGTCCAAAGTGAATAAACATAGAATACTTATCTCTATGCCATCTTTTAACTGCTTCATTCTCAGAAGCTAGAGATATATTCGATACTAGTATAAATATACTAAGACTTAAAAGAAGAAATCTCTTTACCATAAAATACACTATAAACTCGGCGAAGATACTAATTTATGAGTATATTTGTGGGAATTTTTTAATTATTATGAGAAGAATTATTTTATCAATAGGAATAGGCCTTTGCTTATCATTCACGTTATTTGCGCAGCCAGGGATAATTGAGACTAGACCTGCTAACCCACAAGAAGGTAAAATTCTAACGATGGAAGAAACAATTCTTTCACGCAAACTGAGTCCTGAATACAAATACTTTGGTTGGAAAGAAGGAAATGAACTTATAGAAAAATATACAGCAAAAACTGGAGGAAGCTTCCAAGTTGAGTATGAAAAAGGTAATTTAGTCCTAATGGAAAAGAACGACTCTTCTGAATATGTTCATTCTCTCTACATTGAAAAGACTGACAACACAAATCTTGTTTTTGGTGAAGTCGTGAGTCGAAACGAATTTGGTATTGAAGCTGGAACATTTTGGTCTCCTGACTCAACAAAAGTTGCTTATTACGTTAAAGATGAAAGTCAAGTAAGTAGTTTTCCATTGTTAGATATAACAACTCGCACAGGAAGTCTAGTGGAAATTAAATACCCAATGGCTGGAATGCCTTCTGAATTAGTTGGATTAAGGATTTATGACCTAAATAAAGGCTCAAAAACAATATTAAGATTTCGTGATTTTATATCTGGCGAATGGTCAGAACTTCTCGAAAGTTACCTAACGAATATTGCTTGGTCTCCTGACAGTAAATATCTTTTCATACAAACTCTTAGTCGAAGTCAAAAGGAGATGAATCTTGAAATGTATTCTGCTGAAGGAGAGTATGTTAAGACATTATTTAGCGAAAGTCATACAAAATATGTAGAACCACAGGATCCAATTTGGTTTCTAAAAGGGAGCAATACATATTTTATATATAGAACTGCTAATAGAGATAGCTATCGCAATCTTTACCTATGTGACTTAAATGGTAACGTTCGTAGGTTAACAAATGTAGATGCTGATATTCAATATGTTGGAAATGATGGAAACTACGTTTACTATACTTCTG
>CAYFMO010000021.1:0-17385 GCA_964344225.1 uncultured Muribaculaceae bacterium
TAACATCGGTAATACCGTACTTACTTAAATCTAAATTGCTCATAATTTTTTAAAATATATTAAATGTTCATAATTCCTTTTTACGTTAGCGTGGTGCAAAAATAGAATTTTTTTGTGATTTGGCAAACTTTATCTATGATAATTTACTAATTTTGTAAATAATTTTGGCGAAAATCAAAATATAGCGGTATTTCGCTTTGAAAGTAGTGGCGATGAAATAGGTTTTGTAATGAAAGAAAAGAAAGGGGAGGGAGATTTGAAAGAAATGATTATTAAAAATAGTGAAAATATAGAAGTTAATCCTTTGTACATTCTTCAGGAATTTTGGGGTTTTGACAGTTTTCGTCCTATGCAGGAGGAGGTGATCCATTTTGCTCTAGAAGGAAAGGATGTGCTTGCTATTTTACCTACGGGTGGCGGGAAGTCCATATGTTTTCAGGTGCCTGGTTTAATGAAAGAAGGGATAGTTTTAGTTATAACTCCTTTAATAGCATTGATGAAAGATCAAGTTCAAAATCTTCAAGCAAAAGGGATTAAGGCATTGTCCATCAACGCCACCATGAATAAGAGAGAAATTGACATTGCACTTAATAATGCAGCCTTTGGAGACTATAAATTTCTATATATTTCTCCAGAACGTCTTAGCACAAATCAGTTTAAGCAATATATTCAAGACCTAAAAGTAAGTTACATTGTCGTAGATGAAGCTCACTGTATATCTCAATGGGGCTATGATTTTAGGCCAGATTATCTCAAAATTAGTGAATTGCGAGAACTAATAGAAGCTCCAGTAATAGCTCTAACCGCTACTGCTACGCCAAGAGTTGCAGATGATATCGTTGAAAAACTAAGGTTTAAAGAAAAACTTATTATAAAAAGTGGTTTCGAAAGGCCAAATCTCAACTATATAGTAAGGAGAGCAGAGGATAAATTAGGACAGCTAAAAAATATATGTCAAAATGTTCAAGGTACTGGTATAGTTTACGTCAGCAGTAGGAAAAAGTCTGAAGAGCTTTCTGCATTTTTAATTTCCCAAGGGGTTTCGGCTTCATTTTATCATGCTGGTTTATGCCCTGAAACTCGTTCATTAAGACAAGAGCAGTGGAAAAACGGAGATACTAGGGTTATGGTCTGCACTAATGCCTTTGGTATGGGTATAGATAAACCTGATGTCCGTTTTGTTGTTCATTATGATTTAACGGATTCTCCGGAAGCTTATTTCCAAGAGGCTGGACGTGGTGGAAGAGATGGAAAGATATCCTATGCAGTGAACTTATGGAACTTAAGGGACGTTAAAAGATTAAAGCAACTAGCAACAACTTCATTCCCTGCTTTAGAATACATAGAAGAGATATACCATAAAGTTCATATGTTCTATGAAATTCCATACGATGCAGGTATGGGACGAGAGTTGAAGTTTGATTTGAGTCAATTTTGCAGGCAATATGGTTTAAATCGCTCTATGGCTTATTATGCCATTAAGCATATAGAAAGAACTGATCATTGGACTCTTATGGAGGATATGGATATTCGAACAAAAATTAAAATAGTTGTAGGTAGAAATGACTTATATGAGATTGATTTTCAAGATAGTATGTTAATTTCTCTGTTGGAAGTTTTGATGCGGAATTATACTGGAATCTTTTCTTTCCTTACATCTATAGATGAAGAGTATGTAGCTCATAGGCTCAGAGTAACAGTTCCAGTTTTAAGACAACTCTTATATAAATTATCATTAGAGCACGTAATTAGATATGTTCCAGCCGATCACGCAACCGTTTTATATTTACATCACGATAGACTTCGTCCACAAAATGTCAACTTGGAGCCAAAACTCTATCATTTTCTAAAAGATACCTATTTAGAGAGAATGAATAAGATGATAGACTATGTAAGTCAAGATGAACTTTGTAGGAGTAGATATTTGTTAGCCTATTTTGGCCAAGAAAAGTCAGAAGATTGTGGAACTTGCGATGTGTGTCGCGCACGTTCATCGAAAAATTCTAATTTTAAGACCAGAATTTTAAAATTCATAGAGAAGTCAGGTGGAAGATACACACTACAAAATTTTGTAACTCATTTTCCCGAAGTAGAAGCTATGGAAGAGTTGAGGTTACTCATAGATTCTAATGAAGCGCCTATGTGGAGTTAAATATTTTTACATAAATATCTCCATTATAAGTCTTTTTAAGGGCGTTTTTTGAGAAAAAGTGAAAAAAATACATAAAAAAGCAAAAAAAATGTCGAAAAAGTTTGCAGATATAAAAAATAGTCGTATATTTGCAGTTCAGTTGTTCAGGAGGTATTCTTAAACTCCACAACTGATGGTTATTAGTTTTAGTGTTATTAATTATGTGGTTAGTATGAGGTGTCCCCACGAGAGTGGCGACGTCTCATTTTGTTTTAAAGGGGGTTCAGTTGTGCTGGACCCCCTTTAAAACAAAATGAGACTGACCTATCTCAACCTCTGTCACTTCGTGACATCTCCTGTTAGGAGAATGCCGACCGTTCCCTTTGGTCAGGTCGGGTGCCTTCGTTGCTTCGACTTTTTTCAAAAGTCTTGCTGACACTTTAGCACGGCGCTGATGCGCCTTATTAATAAATAGTATGGTATCAGTTGTGCTGGACCCCCTTTAAAACAAAATGAGACTGACCTATCTCAACCTCTGTCACTGGATTTTACCACGAAGCAGCTTTTAAGCCTCCAGTAGCGACTTCGTGTCCTTCTGATAGGAACACATCTCCCTAATCCCTATTTCCACATCCTAATATTCTCATATTTCAGTCAAATGTTCAGCTGTGAAACGGAGATTTTGGTGCTGTCATCCGTTTCGCAGGCGGTTTTTGTGGTAATTACTATGTTTTGGTATCGGGAAACCGAGAAATTGGCTCTGTGGTCCGTTTCGCAGTGATGTTTTATATTCATAAGTCACTGTTTAACTAAAAATATTTCTCAATATTATATTTCTGGCATAAGTATTTATAAAATCCACTAAATTACCTTATATTAGCGTCCAGAAAATCAAGGAATAATCGTCTAAATCTTTCATTACATGGTTAAGATATACTGCGTAAACACTAAGACAACCAAAACTTTTGTTGAGGGCACTAATTTGCTGGAGATGCTTCCAGAGTTTAATTTGAATAATAAGTATCCGATTCTTTCTGCAAAAGTTAATAATGTTAGTCAGGGGCTAAAATATAGGGCTTTCAATAGTAGAGAAGTTGAATATCTTGACTTTACCTCTTATACAGGGCGAACAGTTTATTGTAGTTCACTTTGTTTTCTATTGACTAAAGCAGTCGTTGATATATTTCCAAAAGCTAAAACAAGTATTCGTAGACCTATTTCTAAAGGATATTTTTGTACTATAGATAAGGGAGATGGCTCGAAACTTACTAAGGATGAATTAGATAAAATCATCTTAAGGATGAATGAACTAGTAGAAAAGGATGTACCTTTTAGACGTCATGAGGTTCGTACAGAAGAGGCAGTAGAGCTTTTTACTAAGAAAGGTTCATGTGATACAGTAAAGCTTCTGCAAACAACTAATGATGTATATGTAAAATACTACACTTTAGAAGGTACGCCAGATTATTATTATGATGCCTTAGTTCCAAGTACTGGTTATTTGAAAGTGTGGGGATTAATGCCTTACAAAGATGGGCTTCTGTTAAGAGTCCCAAATCGTCATAATCCAGAAGAGTTAGTCCCATTTGTGGAGCAGCCTAAGACATTTGAAATTTTCTCTGAAAGCCTCAGATGGAATAAAATAATGGGTTTGGAGAATGTGGGAGATGTAAACCTTTTTTGCCAAAGGGGTGAGGCATCTGATCTTATTAAGGTGGCAGAGGCGCTTCAGGAGAAGAAAATAGTGCAAATAGCAGAAGAAATTGATGAGAAGGTTAGGAAGGATAATCCAGTGAAACTTGTATTGATAACTGGACCTAGTAGCTCGGGAAAATCGACTTTCTGTAAACGTCTTAGCGTTCAACTAAAGGCTTGTGGACTCCATCCGATTTCATTTTCGACAGATGATTATTTTGTTAATCGCTTAGATACTCCAAAATTACCAGATGGTTCATATGATTTCGACAACTTTGATACTGTTGACCACAAATACCTACAAAATGACATACTAAAACTTCTCGATGGAGAAGAAGTGGAAGTTCCGGAGTATAACTTTGTTACAGGTATGCGTGAGCTTAATGGTAAAAAACTAAAACTTGATAAAGGTACAGTTCTCCTAATAGAAGGAATCCACGCTTTAAATCCACGCCTAACTGATAAAGTTGCAGAGTCAGCTAAATATAGGGTGTTCATAAATACAATAACAAGTGTCTCTCTTGATAACCATAATTGCATACTGACCAGCGATAATCGTTTACTGAGGAGAATCTTAAGGGATTTTAATAAGGGAGCATTTACAGCAGTAGAGTCAATTGCAAACTGGCCAAATGTTCGCAGAGCAGAGGTAAAGTGGATATATCCATTCCAAGAAGATGCAGACATCCTATTTAATTCCACATATTTAGTTGAATTTGCAGTTTTGAGACCTTATGCAGAGCGTATATTGATGACAGTACCAAAAAACTGTCCCGAATACAGTGATGCGCATAGGCTGCTAAAACTTCTGAACTATTTCAATCCTGTGTCAGATAAAGATGTACCAGCGACATCAATGCTTAGAAGTTTTATAGGTGGTGGTAGTTTGTAAAACTTGTTGGTCAATTATTATGTAAAAGAAAAATGGATGATAGAGTATTAAAAGCGGATCCAATGGGTGCGGCAATTGCTGATTATTATAGAAAAGGAAAAGCTGCCAAATTGAGAGTGTTCTCATCCCAATTTGATGAGGATGAAATGCCTGTGGACATATTATTTAGGACATATGAAAACATGCCTAAGCTTGAACAAATGGCGCTAGATCTAGCTCAAGGTCGTATTTTGGATGTTGGAGCGGGGAGTGGTTGTCATGCTTTGGCATTGCAAGAAATGGGTAAAGATGTAGTTGCGATTGAGATTTCAGAGCTGTCTGTTGAGGTGATGAAAGAAAGGGGAGTCAAGGATGCAAGAGCGGTGAATTTATATGACCCTAAATTCAATGAAAAATTTGATACAATACTATTTTTAATGAATGGATCTGGACTCATAGGCAAGGTCAAGAATATGCCTATGTTTTTTGATAGGATGAGAGAGCTCCTTGCCCCTAAAGGTGTTATATACATGGATTCCAGTGACTTAAGATATTTGTATGAGGATGAAGATGGAGCGTATGAAATAGACCTTGCTGGAGATTATTATGGTGAGATAGATTATTGGATGAAATATAAGGAGATTAAGGGTGAACGCTTTGATTGCCTATATGTAGATTTTGAAACCTTGACTTATCACGCAGAGCAAAATGGTTTCATTACCGAATTAGTAGCAGAAGGTGAACATTATGATTATTTGGCACTTATACGAATAAAATAGTTTTTTATAATAGAAGATGACGAAATTAATAGTTTTTGATTTAGACGGAACATTATTAAATACACTTGAGGATATTGCCAACTCTTGTAACTATGCTTTAGGACAATGTGGCTATCCTACTCATGAGATTAAGGCTTATAGATATTTTGTGGGTTCTGGAATACGTAACTTAATTGTGAGAGCATTGCCAGAAGCCGAGCGTACAGAAGAGAATGCTCTAAGGATTGAGGAACATTTTTATCCACATTATGATATCCATAAATGTGACAAAACTGCACCCTATCTAGGAATTGTAGGAGTCCTAAAAAAGCTTCAAGAAAAAGGCACAAAGATAGCTGTAGCTACAAATAAATATCAAGAAGGAGCAGATGGAGTCATTGCAGAGTATTTCCCTGAAATTCAATTCGATATAGTTCTTGGTCAAGTGGATACAAGGCCGATTAAGCCCGCGCCAGATATTGTATTTGAAGCAATGAAATTTGTGGGGGCACAGCCAGATGAAACTATATATATAGGTGATTCAGATGTGGATATGAAAACAGGACTTTCAGCAGGGGTTCGTACTGTGGGAGTTACATGGGGCTTTCGTGAAGAAGCAGAACTAGCTGCCTATAAGCCCTGGCGTATAATAGATAATGTGGATGATATCTTAATATTATAAAAAAATACTGGCAACTAGTGTGGAACTAATTGCCAGATATATTTTGATAAATAATCGTAAGCGAAGTGACTTCCGAGTAATTATTTCTTTAGGAAGCAAGTTTTAAGGACTATATTAGTTCCTTCGATTCTGCAGTCGACCTCTTCAGGATTTTCGGTTAGGCGTATACTACGTACTTTTGTACCTCTTTTGATTACCATTGAAGATCCTTTAACTTTAAGGTCTTTAATAACGGTAACCTCGTCTCCATCAACTAGTTCTGTTCCATTACTATCTCTCGGAATTGAACTTTCTTTTGCTTCTTTGTATTCGTGTAAGCTAAATTCATGTCCGCACTCTGGACAAACGTAAATGGAGCCATCAAAATAAACAAATGTTCCATGACATTTAGGGCAAGGTGGGATTTTTTTCATTTTTATAAATTTTTAAAATTAATCTTTATTCATTTGAATCTTTAATTTTTCTCACAGGGTCACAAGTAAGACCAACACCGAGCTTCTTGAAGACCTTTTGATCTACCTCAGTTAACATAACAGTAGAATGGACCTGACAACCTTCTAGCTTTGGTAATTGAGCCAAAGCATTGCGACAATTCTCATCCTTATTACTCAAAAGTGACATTGCAACTAAGATTTCATCAGTATGAAGGCGTGGGTTATGCCCGTGTAGATATTCTACTTTTGTCTTTTGAATCGGCTCAATAAATTCCTCTGGTATGAGTTTAACCTCGTGCGGGATACCTGCAAGGTATTTAGTGGCATTAACAATCAATGCTGCACTTGGTCCAAGGAGGGAACTAGTACGTGAAGTTATAATTTGACCATCATTTAGTTCAATTGCTGCCGTAGCAACTCCCGTAAGGTCTCTTCTTTCTTTTGCCGCAATAGTAGTCTTTCTATATTCGGTAGTAAGTTTAGCCTGCTTCATAATAAGCGAAATCTTATTTACCTCATTTTCATTATTACCAGTTACAGCAAGATTACATAGGGCTGAATAATATCTTCTAATAATCTCTTCTTTAGCAGCATTACTACAAATCTCTTCATCACTAACACAGAAACCAATCATATTCACCCCCATATCAGTAGGTGACTTATATGGATTTTTCCCATAAATACTTTCAAAAATATTGGTAAGAACAGGAAAAATTTCTAGGTCTCTATTATATGTAACAGCAACCTTTCCATAGGCCTCTAGGTGAAGTGGGTCAATCATATTCACATCATCCAGATCAGCTGTTGCTGCCTCATAGGCTAGATTTATTGGATGCTTCAAAGGTAAATTCCATACTGGGAAGGTCTCAAACTTTGCATAGCCAGCCTTATTGCCCCTTTTACTTTCGTGGTAAAGCTGACTTAAACATACTGCCATCTTTCCGCTACCAGGACCTGGAGCTGTTACAATTACTAATGGACGTGTAGTTTCTATATAATCATTCTTACCAAAACCTTCATCTGAATCAATTAGGGCTACATTATTGGGATAACCTTCAATGGTATAATGGTTATATACCTTTATGCCTTCACGCTCAAGCCTTTTCCTATATGCATCTGCACTAGCTTGACCATTGTAATGGGTTATAACAACGCTACTTACCATAAGACCAATGCGTGAAAATTCTTCATTGAGCCTAAGCACGTCCTCATCGTAAGTAATACCGAGATCTCCCCTGACTTTATTCTTCTCGACATCTATTGCACTGATAACCATAACAATTTCAGCTTCATCTCGGAGTTGCATAAGCATTTGAAGCTTACTATCAGGTTCAAAACCTGGTAGCACTCTACTAGCGTGATAATCGTCTGATAACTTTCCTCCGAACTCGAGGTAAAGCTTATCATTGAACTGAGCAATACGTTTCTTGATATTCTCAGATTGTATCTTAAGATACTTATTATTGTCAAATCCGTGTTTCATACGGGTTGCAAAGATAGCAAAATTTTTCTACATTTGTTGGGTTTAAATTGATTATAATTCTTATGGATTATCAAAAAATTCTTGAAGATATATATGTTGAACTTCAACCCTATGCTCAAAAAGGGACACAGGCAGACTATATTCCAGCTTTAGCAAAGCAGGATCCAAATAAATTTGGTATTTGCCTTCGTACCATTAAGGGGGATGTCTACACCTGTAAAGAAGCAGATACTCGTTTTTCTATCCAGAGTATTGCCAAAGTCTTTGCTGTAGCTATGGCAATGTCAATAAAGGGTGAAGACATATGGCAAAGAGTGGGAAAAGAGCCTTCAGGAGCAGCATTTAATTCTATAGTCCTATTAGAAGTTGAAGGGGGAGTACCGCGTAATCCATTCATTAATGCTGGTGCAATGGTAGTTGCAGATATTCTACTTTCCGAACTAGAAAATGCTGAAGAAGAATTTTTGAAATTTGTAAGAACACTTTGTAAAGATGAGACAATAGATTATAACTTGGAAGTGGCTTCATCTGAACGTGAAGTGGGATATTTAAATGCGGCAATTGCAAACCTTCTAAAATATCACGGAACAGTCGAAAATAATATTGAAGATGTTTTGAGATTTTATTTTAAGATGTGTTCAGTGGAGATGAGTTGCAGAGAATTAGCTTTGGCATTCCGTGGCTTTACCTGCCACAAAGACTTCAGCTATGCAGGCTATAAACTAAGTCCATCCCAAGTAAAACGACTAAATGCGCTTATGCAATCGTGTGGTTTCTACGATGAGTCTGGTGAGTTTTCTTATTTGGTGGGCTTGCCAGGAAAAAGTGGAGTAGGAGGCGGTATAGTTGCTGTATATCCTTCAAAGTATTCAGTAGCAGTATGGAGTCCACGATTAAATTCAAAAGGAAATTCTGTAATGGGTATGAAAGCCCTTGAACTTTTAACAACATATACACAAGAATCAATTTTTTAATATATAAATATGAGTACTAATAAAAATCACAAATGGGAGTTTGAAAACGTTGGAGGCTCCCCAAGAGTTCAAATTAATTCAGGTAAAGATATCGAAAACCTAAGGCAGTTAGATCCTAAGCTATGGACAGTCTTATCTTGCCCTATAAAAGGACTAGAGATTGAAGATAAGAGCCTTAAGTTTATGGACTATGATAGTGACGGAAAAATCCGTATTCAAGACGTAGTTCACACAGCCGAATGGCTTACATCTTTACTAAAAGATACAGATACAATTCTAAATGCAACAGACAGTTTTGATCTTGAACTCTTTAATCAAGAGGATGAAAAGGCATTAAAACTTTACAATTCAGCGAGAAGAATACTTGCCAGTCTTGAAAAGGAAGGCAATGTAATCTCAATTGAAGATGTACTAAACGTTAGTGAAGCTTTCAAAAAGACTCGCTTCAATGGAGACGGAGTAGTTACTCCTGCAACAGCTGAGACAGAGGTTGATAAGAATATCATCGAAACTGTAATGGCTGTATGTGGTTCTGTTACTGATAGGAGTGGTGAAGAAGGAATTAATACTGAGAAACTTGAACAATTTTATGCTTCTCTACAAGAATATGTAGATTGGAATAAGGCAGCAGTTAAAGCTCCATTTGCAGATGAAACAGACGCAATTATTGAGGCTTATACTAAGTTAGACCCTAAGGTTAAAGATTTCTTCCTTCGCTCTAAGCTTGCTGCGTTCTCTCCTGAAGCTAATCTTGATGTTACTAATCAAAATGTTGAAGCAATAAGCGCTGAAAACTTGCTTTCAAAGACAGAAGAAATTGGAGCGTGTCCACTAGCTAGAATTAATGGTAAAGGTGAAATCGTTCTATCTGAACCACTTAACCCAGTTTGGGCGCCACAATTTAGATCTTTAATTGCTTCAGTTTATGGTGACAAAAAGAAAGTAATTACAGAAAAAGATTGGAACGACATTGCAGAGAAATTTGCAGAATATAATGCTTGGGCTTCTCAAAAAGCTAATTTTATAACATCATCGCTTGAAATCGATAAGGCAAAAGCTTTATTAGCTGATGAGAAAGGAAAAGCAAGCGTGCTTAACTTAATTGAAGAAGACTTAAAGCTTTCTGAAGAAGTTGATAACATAGCAGGTGTGGAGAAATTCTTGTATATCAATCGCGACTTCTACCGTTTACTTAGAAACTTTGTTACTCTTAACGACTTCTATACTAAGGATAAAGATGTAAAAGCAATTTTCCAATCAGGCCGCTTGATTATTGACCAAAGAGAATGTCATCTATGTATGAAAGTAGCAGACGCTGCTGCTCATAGTGCTTCTGCCGTGCCTTCAGGTATGTTCTTGGTTTATTGTAGCTGCGTTACTAAAGATAAGCCAGGAGTATTACAGATAGTTGCGGCAGTAACAGTTGGAGATATAGGAGACTTAGTAGTTGGTAAGAATGCTGTTTACTATGACAACGATGGAGTTGAGTGGGATGCGGTTATTACTAAGATTATTGATAACCCAATCAGTATAGGACAAGCTTTCTGGTCTCCTTATCGCAGAATGGCAGCTTTTGTTGAAAATTCAATTAGTAAGCGAGCAGCCGAGAAAGATGCTAAGATGATGTCAGAAGCGACAGCAAAATTGGAGGCAGTAAAATTAGATGCTCCAGCAGACCCTGCTGCTGCCCCACCTGCTGCTAAATCACCATTCGACATTGCTAAGTTTGCTGGTATCTTTGCAGCAATCGGTATGGCAGTTGGTATGTTAGGTACAGCTCTAGTTGCTTTAGCTACAGGTCTTAGTAAGTTAAAGGCTTGGCAATTAGTCCTTGTATTCTTCGGTATTCTTCTACTTATATCAGGACCAGCAATGATTTTAGCTTGGTTAAAACTAAGAAGAAGAAATATTGCTCCACTTCTAAATGCAAGCGGCTGGGCAGTCAATGCTAAATCTAAGATTAGTATTCCTTTTGGTGTAACCCTTACTGACATAGCTAAGTTGCCTAAACTCAATTTGAAGGACCCATACGCAAAGAAAGGACTTCCAGTCTGGGCAAGATGGCTAATTTCAATTCTTACTATCTTAGTAATCTTGGCTGTAGTTTATGTACTAATCTACTTTTTTGCTCCAGATAAGATCCATTGCATTTTAGACCTAACTAAGATAAAATCAATCTTCTAAAATAGCTCCTATAAAAACGGGATATTTATAAAAAAAGCTAGAGAAGCATAAATCTTTAGCTTTTTTTGTTGCATTATTTATTTTTTCTCCCTAAACCTGTGGCTTATTCGGTTTAAAAATGTGTATTGATTAATTATTAACTATATTGACTATGAAGAAAACCAACAGCTCGAATCTTACGAGCAAGGTGGTGAGTGGAATCTTTAAAATTGGAGGACTGCATTATGAAAAAATCATTACTTTATCTTGTAGCAGCTCTTGCAATTTTAGCTACAGCTTCTTGATAGAAGGAAAACGGCACCGACACCCCACAAGTAGAAGGCATAGAGCATTAGATAAATTTATAGAAAATGAAGAATATTCTATTAAAAAGTCCATAGTTTTTTCAAATGAAAGGGAGGTATATAAAAACGGTAAAGTAATATATTTTCCTATATATTTTTCTATGTTTTTAACTCCAAGTACACCTGATAATATTGCAATTCCCCCAATAAAAATTTAGAAAAGATTATTCTAGGATAAGCCCATCATGAGCGGGAAGGACGCCAGCAGGAAGCATAGCAGAAAGGTCCGCGTGGTTGGGGAGTTGGTGAGATAAGTGGGTGAGCCAGGAGTGTTTTGCACCGACTCTTTGGATGACTGCAAGAGCCTCTTCAAGAGAGAAGTGGGAGATATGCCTTTGAATACGCACGCAATTAATAATGAAATGTTCGAGCCCGTGAAGTTTATCAAACTCTGATTCTGGAATGAAATTCATATCGGTGCAGTAAGCTATATTGCCAAAACGGAAACCTAGGACTGGAAGTTGGAAATGTTTACCCCTAATCGGAATAATTTCTACGCCATTGATCGTGAAAGGATTCTCATTGATTATATTTACATCCCATCTTGGTATTCCTGGATATTTTTTCTCTGCAAAAACGTAGGAAAATTCCTGTCTGAGGCTCTCTTCAACAATTTTCTCACAATAAATTTGTACAGAACTTCTTTCAAGATAATTGAAAGCCCTAATATCATCCAGACCCGCAACGTGGTCTTTGTGACTATGTGTTAATAGGATAGCATCAAGATGTTTAACATTTGCACGTAACATCTGAGTCCTAAAATCAGGACCAGCATCAATTAAGAAACGTTGTCCTTGGTAATCAACCAAAGCTGAAGCACGTAAGCGTTTATCTTTAGAATCGGTAGACTGGCAAACGGGACAATCACAAGCAATCATAGGAACCCCTTGGGAAGTCCCTGTACCTAAAAATTCTAGTCTTGCTTTTTCCTGATTCATATTAAATTGTGACCTCTACTATTTCTCCAATCAGCTCAGGATCATATTTTCGTGAAACCCGAATATAATTTCCAGTGTAACCCTCCATAAAACCCCTCCTGTTGGTACTTTCAAATAAAACCAACTCCTTACGCCCTTTATTTGCAGAAATGAACTCTTTATTTAACTTATCTGACAAATCCTTTAGCACCTGCACTCTTTCTGTTTTCTTACTATCTTGCACTTGATCCTTCCTTGTGGCAGCAGGAGTGCCACTCCTTTTTGAATAAGGAAAAATATGGATGAAAGCTGGCCTTATCCTATCTTTGAGGAAATTATAAGTCTCTAAGAAAAGCTCATCAGTCTCCCCAGGAAAGCCAACAATGACATCTATTCCAAAGAAAACATTTTCACCCATTTTTGAACGAATGTAATCTATCTTATGAGCAAAGTCGGCAGTTGTATACCTTCTACGCATCTCCTTCAAAATCTCATCGCTACCCGACTGAAGTGGAATATGGAAATGTGGAAGGAACTTTGTCCCAGAAGCAATCCAGTCTACCATCTCCTCTGTGAGCAAATTAGGTTCAATAGATGAAATCCTAAATCTTTCTATACCATCAACCTTATTTAACTCCTTAATTAAATCAAAGAAGCTTTCCCCAGTAGATTTCCCAAAGTCGCCAGTATTAACTCCTGTTAACACGACCTCTTTAATTCCCTCGGCGGCAATCTCCTTGGCTTGTGAAATGATAGAAGCTATTGGAGCATTTCTACTTTCACCCCTTGCGTATGGTACTGTGCAATAGGCACATTTAAAGTCACATCCATCTTGAACCTTTAGAAATGAACGAGTTCTCTCTCCTGATGAGTATGCAGGAAAGTATGTCTCAAAGCCACGTAAAGCTTTAGTTTCATTAGGATTGTTACCAGAATTAATTTCAATATCAGCAACAAAATCGGCTAAAATTCTTGGAACAATATTCCCTTTTTCATTTGCTCCAAACACATATTTAACCCCTTCTATTGCAGTGATTTCATCCCTTCTTAATTCAGCGGAACAACCGCAAACAACTATTATCGCATCTGGTGAAATCCTGTGAAGCTTCCTGATGATATTCCTACTTTTTTTATCTGCTTGTTCTGTAACTGTACAGGTATTAACAAGATAGACATCTGCCTCTGCTTTATTCCAAGGTACGACCTCAAAGCCCTCCTTGATAAGAGCTCTCTCGTAACTTGAAGTCTCAGCATAGTTGAGTTTACAACCTAATGTAATAAATGCTATCTTTTTATTCATATTTCAATGTAATTCTTGACCATTGCATTACGCCTTCAACTGGTGGGCGCCTTTTTGATACCCGTACCTCAAATTTCTCCAAAGTAGGAAACTCTGATGCAATCGCACGAACTATCCTTCCGGCAAGATGCTCTAAAAGATTAGACTGAACAGCCATCTCGGCAGCTATGCAATCGTATAAAAGTCCATAATCTAAAGCATCACTAAGATTATCACTTTCAACAGCTTGAGACATATCTAACCAGCCCTTGAAATCCACGACAAATAGATTTCCTGCTACCTGCTCCTGTTTTAAGCAACCGTGGTAAGCATAGAACTCCATACCTTCAAGCTCAATTATGCCAATATTAGAAATACGCATGGTCTTTTTCCTATTGTTATTTTATTTTCTTTCCATTCGCTGACTTTTTTTGTCTTAATGTAGGCGTCAGGCATTGTGATATTAGCTGCAATACAAATCTTGGTATTTGGCAGTAGGGCATTTAACATATCAGTGAATAAACCGTCATTTCTATACGGAGTTTCAATGAAAATCTGAGTTTGCCCAGTAGTAGATGATTCCCTCTCAAGAACCTTTAATTTGTTTTTCCTTTCATCTGACTTAATAGGTAAGTATCCTACGAAAGCAAAGTTTTGTCCATTCAACCCCGATGCCATAAGGGCAAGCATTAAAGATGAAGGTCCTACCATAGGAATAACCTCTATATTGTTCCTATGAGCTAGGGCTATTAATTGAGCACCTGGGTCAGCTACAGCAGGAAGTCCTGCTTCAGAAATCAGGGCAACATCGTTATCATTATCAAACAATCTCAAATAACCTTCCACTGTTGTTTGGTCTGTATGTTCATTAAGCTCATATAACTCTAAATCACCAATTTGTCCCTTAAGTCCAGCCTTAGATAAGTAGCGTCTTGCAGTTCTTAACTCTTCCACTACGAAAGTCTTGAAATTTGACAGACTATCTAAAACAGGGCTAGGGATTACTTCTTTTGGGTCATTTTCCCCGAGGGGTGATGGAACTAAATATAATTTACCCTTTGCCATTTCTCCTTCGTTTTTTCGTTTCTTCTTTGGATATCTCCAAGATAGTCCTACCCTCATCAAACCTAGCTTGCTCCTCTTCTCTCTTAGCTTCATCACGTTTTTCTTTAGAGGCGAACAGATTTCTAAGCCATTTGATTATGTTATTAAACTCTTGTTGATAGGTAATACCAATACCATTTCTTTGAGAGTTATCCAAGTAGTTAGTGTATTGGTCTGCCGAATGTGAGAATAAATTCAACCTTACAGCACCAGACTTATCTAATTTGATTTCTATATCTATATCTCCAACAATATCATTATTACTTTCTAATGTTTTCTGCTTATTACCAATGTTTCCATTGACAATCAACCTATTATTGAATAATTGTGTAGAAAGGGCTACGTCAAAAATATCAGTTCCCTTGTCATTTGGTTGATAATTCAAGCCTAAGTCCAAAGGAATATCTAATTTTTGGAAGATATTATTAATCTGGTTTGCCATTATCTCAGTCATATTTGAATATAGCATTGAAGAGTTATTGACAATACCTGACTGCTCATCTGGAAGGAAGTTATTAGATATAATTAGCGATAAGAATTGCTTTTGGATTTTATCAGGAGTACTTAATGCATTATCAACCCTAGCCTTAATAGTAGGATCAATGTCAGGAATATTAATAGAAAAATCTAAATTAGGATTCATAAGCTTGTCAGTAATTTTGATACCGCACTCTACAGTACGCCTATTAGCAACAGAAGTGGTGTCAGAAATCAAAGTGGAGACAGAAGCTTTAGTTTTATAAATAGCATCAATGTCTAGTTTACTTTCAAATATATCACCATTAAACCTTATATTACTACCATCTTGAATCGAGAAATCCCTACTAGCAATGCCTAGGGCTACAAAATGGTATTTGCCGCTATTAAGAGTATAGTCGCCACTTATATCAAAAATGTCTTTATTGATTTCAAGATTAATTATACCAGAACCCCTACCTGAAAGCACATTGCCGCTTGCCTTATCAATTTCTATAAAGGCTTCAACTTCAGGAGTTGCAGCTACCTTCATTTTTATACCAAAGTCGCCTTCAAGCTCTTCCCTTGTTTTTAACTTTGCAATCATAACTTCATAAGGATCTATCCAAACTTCCTTTTCTGGCTCTTTGAAGCTCAATAAATTTGTATTACCAGCCACTGCAGTATTTGGAATAGGAATATGAAGACTACCAGTTTTAGCGGTAACTGCATCTATATCCATTTGGACGTATGATATTGGACCACTTATATGAATATTTCCTGTTCCAAAAACATTTCCGTAGAAATACTCACTATCCTTCTCTGCAACATTTATCGCTTCTATCTCATTGGCCTTAATCCTAGTATCAAAAGATAAGTTTCTAAAATGGTTGTAATTCATACTTCCACTTACGACGCCAGTGCCACCAAATCTATCCTTCACCTTGATGTCATTGAAATATAAGCCCCATTCATTAAGACTAAATGGACCTTCAGCATAGTAAGGAACATTTGTATACTCAATACTTAGAACTCCATCTTTTAAATAAGTGTTTTCACTAGTTATCTTAGGGCGGTCAATAGGGCCTTCTGCAGTAACTCTACCTGAAATCTTACCCTTAAATTCATTAAATATTGATTCTAGGAAGACAGAGGCATAACCCAAATTTAATTCATCTAAATCAGCAGTAGCCTCAAGTCTCTTAATGTTAGGATAATAATTTCCTTTGACATTTATGTTTTCTTTATCTCCCAATTTATTCCAAACAAGGAGATCAAAACGGTTGAAATTATCATTCCAATTAACCTTTGCATTCAACTGTCCAAGAGGTTCATTTGACATTGCCGTATTGTCGCTCAATATATCCACTAGTATTCCGTAGTGTTCGGTAGGGGAGGTTAACATAGCAATACCACTGACTTCACCCTGAATACCCATATCGGGCTTAAGAAGTGGGTTTATTATTCCTAAATTAAATTTATCCAGCGTAAGCTTAAGAGTATCAGTGTTTTCTTTTGATATTCCACCACTGAGACGTATTTTCTGGTTCCTATAGTCTATTTCAAAGTTTGGAATGGAAATATCGTTACCAGCTAAATGGATTGCAGATTTACGTAAGTTCCATTCTTGTGAATTTATAAATAAACTCGAAGGTAAAAAGTCTAGGTTTAGAGCAAGTTCATCATTTTTAGTTCTACCCAAATCGCCCGTTGCATATAGCTCTCCCTTATTTTCAAGGTCACCAGCATTGTTATATGTGTAACTTATACCCAGCTGATTATTTCTTGCAAAGAGATTAAGTGTATTGTTTTTGAGAATCATTGTGGCAAATCTAGCCTCTTGGCTCTCCAGCCTAGCTCTCATAGAACTGTCACGATTATTTATAGTTGCTTTTACATTTTTTATGTACTGTTCCTTATAAGCAATTCTAGGCGATTTTATATCAGCAGTTAAGCTCTGGTCAGGCTTTATTGATGCTTTCACAGTTGTACTATCTGAAATGTAAAAACCGGGGAATACAAATGAAAGTACATCCATTGTATTATAGAACTTCATATTTATGTTATACTCAT
>CAYFMO010000022.1:0-16725 GCA_964344225.1 uncultured Muribaculaceae bacterium
CCGTCAAAACCTTCTTGGTAAGCGTGTTGACTACTCTGCACGTTCAGTAATTGTGGTTGGACCAGAACTTAAAATGCATGAGTGTGGTCTTCCAAAATCTATGGCAGCAGAACTTTACAAACCATTCATTATCAGAAAACTGATAGAAAGAGGTATTGTGAAGACAGTTAAATCAGCAAAGAAGATTGTAGATAGAAGAGACGCTGTTATCTGGGATATCCTAGAGAATGTGATGAAGGGTCATCCAGTTCTTTTGAACCGTGCTCCTACACTTCACCGTCTTGGTATCCAAGCTTTTCAGCCTAAGATGATTGAGGGTAAGGCAATACAACTTCACCCGCTAGCATGTACTGCGTTTAACGCGGACTTTGACGGAGACCAGATGGCTGTTCACCTACCATTAGGTAATGCTGCAATTCTGGAAGCTCAGCTTCTAATGCTAGGCTCTCATAATATTCTTAATCCAGCGAATGGTGCCCCTATTACCGTTCCTTCACAGGACATGGTATTAGGTCTTTACTATATCACTAAAGCTCGTAAGGGAGCTAAGGGTGAGGGTATGAAATTCTATGGGCCAGAGGAGGTTGTGATTGCACTTAATGATGGTGCTATTGACGTACACGCAAGCGTTGATGTTAGACTTCCAAAGGATAAGATGAATCCAAAGGCTGGTTATAATATGGTAACCACAACACCTGGTAGAGTCATTATGAATCAGCTCGTACCTCAAGAAGTTCCATATATTAATGAAATTTTAGGTAAGAAATCTTTAAGGGATATTATTACTAATGTTATTAAGTACACTGGAATTGCTCGTACAGCTCAGTTCTTGGATGATATTAAAGAACTAGGATTTACAATGGCATTTAAGGGAGGCCTTTCATTCAATCTAGGTGATGTAATTATCCCAGAAGAAAAGAGCGAATTGATTAACAATGGTTATAAGACTGTTGAAGAAATCAAGAGTAACTATGCTATGGGCTTCATTACCAATAATGAGCGTTACAATAAAGTTATTGACCTGTGGTCTTCTATCGACAACCAGATTACAAGTATTGTCGAGAAGAAGATTTCAGCAGACCAAGAAGGATTCAATCCTGTTTATATGATGCTTGATTCTGGTGCTCGTGGATCGACTCAACAGATTAAGCAGCTTTGCGGTATGCGTGGTTTGATGGCTAAACCTCAAAAGTCTAGCAGCCAGGGAGCAGAGATTATTGAAAACCCAATTATCTCAAACCTAAAAGAGGGTATGTCCGTTCTTGAGTACTTTATCTCTACACACGGTGCTCGTAAAGGTCTTGCCGATACTGCTTTGAAGACTGCTGACGCTGGTTACCTAACTCGTCGTCTTGTGGACGTTTCTCACGATGTTATTATTAATGAGGAAGATTGTGGTACACTTCGTGGTCTTATTGCAACAGCAATTAAGAGTAAAGATGAGATTGTTGAATCTCTAGAAGAGAGAATACTTGGACGTACATCAGTTCACGATATCTTTAACCCATTAACAGGAGATTTAATTCTATCTGCAGGTGAGGAGATTACTGAAGATATTGCAAAACTTATTGCTTCTCTTCCAATTGAACAAGTTGAAATTCGCTCAGTGCTTACTTGCGAATCTCGTAAGGGAGTTTGTGCTAAGTGTTATGGACGTAACCTTGCTTCAGGCCGAATGGTTGAAAAGGGTGAGGTTGTTGGTGTAATCGCAGCACAATCAATTGGTGAGCCTGGTACCCAGCTTACACTTCGTACTTTCCACGTCGGTGGTACTGCTTCTAGTGCAGCTGCAGATAACTCAATTACTTCAAAATACGATGGTAAACTAGAGTTTGAAGAACTTAGAACTATTGAAAGAGTGGTTGATGATGGAGTTAATACTGTTGTTGTAAGCCGTACAACAGAACTTCGCATAGTGGATAAAAATACTGGTATTACATATTCACAATACGACGTTCCTTATGGAGCTATATTGTATAAGAAGGATGGTGATACTGTAACAAAAGGCGATTTAATTTGTGAGTGGGATTCATATAATGCTATTACAATTGTTGAGACAGCTGGTAAGGCTAGATTTGACAGTATGATTGATGGTGTTACATTCCGCGAAGAAATGGCTGATGACTATTCGCTTAATAGAGACAAGGTTATTATTGAGTCTCGTGATAAGTCTAAAAACCCTACTATTTCTATCGTAGACGAGGATGGTGAAATCAAGAAACAATATAACCTTCCTGTTGGGGCTCACGTAATCGTAAATGATGGAGCTGATGTTAAGATTGGTGATATTATTATCAAGATTCCACGTACTCTAGGTAAATCATCCGACATTACAGGAGGTCTTCCACGTGTTACTGAATTATTTGAAGCGCGTAATCCTTCTAATCCTGCAGTTGTATCAGAAATCAATGGCGAGATTGAAATGGGTAAAATCAAGAGGGGTAATCGTGAGATTATTGTTAAGAATAAGTCTGGTGTTGAAAAACGCTATCTAGTACCTCTAACAAAACAAATTCTTGTTCAAGAAAATGACTATGTTAAGGCGGGTACAAGACTTTCTGATGGTGCCGTTTCTCCAACTGATATTCTAAGTGTTTTAGGACCAATTAAGGTGCAAGAATACATAGTTAATGAGATTCAAGAGGTTTATCGTCTTCAAGGTGTGAAGATTAATGATAAACATTTTGAAATCATAGTTCGTCAGATGATGAGAAAAGTTCAAATCACTGATCCAGGTGACACTGAATTCTTACCTCAGGAATTAGTTGATAAGTGGGACTTTATGGACACTAATGACCACATCCATGGAAAATATGTAGTTGTTTCAGCTGGTGACTCGCATATATATGAAGAGGGAGATATTATTTCTTCACGTGATATGAAAAATGAGAATTCATCACTTGAAAGACAAGGACTTAAGATGATGACTCTTCGTGAAGCAAAACCTGCTACATCGAGCCAGATTCTCCAGGGTATCACAAGAGCAGCATTGAAGACTAATAGCTTTATATCTGCTGCTTCATTCCAGGAAACAACTAAGGTTCTTAGCGAGGCTGCTATACGCGGTAGGGTAGATACTCTAGAAGGTCTTAAGGAAAATGTTATCTGTGGACACGCAATTCCTGCAGGTACAGGTCAGAAAGACTTCCAAGAGATTCTTGTTGCTCAAGTAAGCGACACGCAAAAGAATCTTGCAGACTTGTAAAATACTACAAGTTATATATTGAAAAACTCGGTGGTCTCACCGAGTTTTTTTCATTTTTAATTTGCGAATTCTCTATTATCTTTATGCTTTTGTGGGGCTTTTTAAGATTAATAATTTTGATAATGTTATTTTCAGGGTCAAAACTTATGAAGTAAGTGTTGATAAGGCAACGTTAACAATTGCTCATGATGGAGATGCTAGTATGTGGTGGTTGGCTTTTCTAACAGAAGACCTTAATGCAAATGAGCAAACTTTATCACACAAAAAATAGGGGATTACTGGATTTCTTCAAATGATATTTATCCAATATCTCTTACTGGCACCTATGTTTACAATGATTTAAGCTACACCTTTGGTGCTGCACCTGGTGAGTATGGATATGTACTTGCTACAGCTTCGATGAATGAGGCTTCTGAAGTAACAATTACCCCAAATATACTTCAGGTATATGATAATGTTTCTGCTCAAACCTTAACTTTACCATTCTTCTCAATGCAATATACAGTAGATGTTCCTGGTCTTGGAGATGTCGGTTTAAGTTATGCAGTACCAGAGCTTTCTACTCTTCAGATGGTCAAGATAACCCCATGAGAATAATGTAATATAACTAAAAATGTCAGCTCTAAAAAAGCTGACATTTTTGATTTATAGGTGTAATATTATCTAATGATGGTTTCTTCGCGGTCTGGACCTACTGAAATAATTGAGATAGGAACGCCGACAAAATCTTCGATAAACTTAACATAGTCCTTGAAATTCTTAGGAAGGTCTTCTTCTTTTCTACATTTAGTTAAATCAGATTTCCAACCTTTAAATTCTGTGTAAACTGGCTCTATATTAGCGTAGGAATCAAATGGCCATTGATTTGATGGCTCTCCATCAACAATATACGAAGTGCAAGCCTTAATTGTATCAAAAACATCAAGACAGTCAGATTTCATCATAAATAAATCCGTAACTCCACTTATCATTACAGCATATTTAAGTGCCACAAGGTCTAGCCAACCGCAACGACGTGGACGTCCAGTTACTGAACCAAACTCGTGACCAACTTCACGGAGTCTATCTCCTGTTTCGTCAAAGAGTTCAGTAGGGAATGGCCCAGAGCCAACTCTTGTACAATATGCTTTAAAAATACCGAATACTTTACCAATTTTGCTTGGTGGAACGCCCAAACCTATACAAGCACCCGCGCAAGCAGTCGATGAAGATGTCACAAAAGGGTAAGAACCATAGTCAATATCTAACATAGAACCTTGTGCACCTTCTGCAAGGATTGATTTAGTTTCTAACGTTTTATTTGTGTAGTATTCGCAATCAATTAATTGAAACTGCTTTAGATATTCAATTGCTTCCATAAAATCAGCTTCTTCTTCGTTAGGATTACATTCAAATCCCATAAGTTCTAACTGTTTTACGTGTTTTGCTTTAAGCTTATTATACCTCTCATCAAAGTTATCAGCAAGAATATCTCCAACGCGAAGCCCATTTCTACTAATTTTGTCAGTGTATGTAGGTCCGATACCCTTTAGCGTGGATCCAATCTTATCTTTACCTTTGGCAGCCTCATTAGCAGCATCGAGTAGTCTATGTGTAGGAAGAATTAGATGAGCCTTTTTCCCAATTAAAATCCGCTTAGTTACAGGAATACCTGTTTTCGCTACAATATTATCACATTCTCCTTTAAAAGTAATAGGGTCTAAAACTACTCCATTACCCACAATGTTAAGAGCATCTTCTCTAAATATTCCAGATGGGATGGACCTCAATATAAAACTTTTACCTTCAAAGTGTAGCGAGTGCCCAGCGTTTGGACCTCCTTGAAACCTTGCTACTAATGGATAGTGATTAGCAAGAACGTCTACAATCTTTCCTTTTCCCTCGTCACCCCATTGGAGACCTAATACTACATCAAGTTTCATAAATTCTATGTCAGATTATATGTTGTTAAATTAATTTTAGAATGGTAAATCATCCTCTACATTTATATCAAAATCTGGCTCTGCTGGCTGTTGAGTAGCAGGCTGACTTTGAGATTTTTGATTAAAAGGATTCTCATTTTGTGTGTAAGTCTTCTCTTGGGTAGAAGAAGAATTTTGTTCAGAAGTTGCAGGATTATCCGACCTTCTACCAAGTAGCTCAATCTTATCTCCAATCACCTCTGTTGTATATCTTTTATTTCCTGTTTGGTCTTCCCAAGATCTAGTACGGATACGACCTTCTACATATAGTTGAGTGCCTTTTTTTACGTACTTTTCAGCTACGTCTGCAAGGCCTCTCCAAACGACAATATTATGCCATTCTGTAATATCCCTATTTTCTCCACTTCGACTCCTAAATCTTTCTGTTGTAGCCACACTGAATTGTGCAACTTTTGCCTGTCCACTAGGACCATCAACATAACGTACTTCTGGGTCATTCCCAACGTTACCTATTAGCATTACTTTGTTTAGTGACATAATATTTCTTATTAAATGATTTTACTTTTTCAACGTAGCAATTTACTCATAAATTTTCATAAAACCTTAAGCATTGCTGAAATATTTGGTTTCTCTTGTGTCATAATTTTATATCCAGCAATGGCTTGTCCTAGTAGCCACTCTTTTCCTGAAATATATATAATTTCATTAGAACTTTGATATCCACTGCAATCATTGTTTCCAGTATCAAGTTTTGAAAAGAAAGGCTTGGTATAATTTGCCTCAATTATGAACTTTTTGCCTTGTAAATCTAAGTTTGAAAGCTCTTTAAGAATTTGTGTTTCTTGACTATTATAAGAGTTGTTGTGAGGCTCAATAGGTGGCAAAGTATAAATTATAATACAATTCTTTTCAACTACTTCTATGAGGTTTTCAAAATGGTAAACCTCTATTTTGGCAGATTGGCCTTCTGCTGTTTGTAAAAGCTTGTTTTTGAACTCAATAGCATTTTCGTATGTTCTATTAATAAGACCAATGTCCATACCCAAAAGAAGAGCAGCATATGCGGCAGCGCGACCAGCACCACCACAGCCAACGATTAGTGCTTGCTTGCATTGTTCACATTTCAAAAGACAATGTATAACTCCCTTAACATCACTATTATAAGCATGGATTTGTCCATCTTTTTTGATAAGTATATTTGCAGCTTTGGTAATTTCGCACTCCCTGCTTAAGATGTCCGCAGCATTGTACGCGTCATGTTTGAAGGGGGCAGTTATATTTACAGCCTCATACTCTTCTATAAATATAGAAAAAGCACTAGCAAAGTCTTCTTCCTCAATGAGTTCATATGGATATTTACCACCATATGCTGCCTCAAAAAGTTTAGGGCTTAACGAGTTCCTAATAGGTGAGCCTATGAGACCAAATTTTTTCATAATTTACTTATGACTTACGTTGTCTTACAGCTTCATAGAGCAAAATAGCAGCGGAAATACTCACATTCAAAGAATCTAACTTGCCTAACATTGGGATTTTTATATGAGCATCAGCAGACTTTCTCCAGTCTTCGGTCAAACCAGTATCTTCTGCTCCTAAGACAATAGCGGTTCCCTTTGTCATATCTTGGTCATAATACCATTTAGAATCCTGTAGTTGGGCTGTTAATATCTGTATCTTCTTGTCTTTTAACCATTTAATTGTCTCTTCTGACGAAGCTGTTACTACCTGTCTTGTAAAGATGGCACCTATGCTTGACCTTATAAGATTAGGGTTATAGAGGTCTGTAAGTGGGTCGCATACGATTACAGCATCAGCTCCAGCAGCATCAGCAGACCTTAATACAGCACCAAGATTGCCAGGCTTTTCTACTGCCTCTAACACGACAATTAGAGGATTGCCCCCCAATTTTATGTTGGATAATACTTGTGGCTGAGAAATAATTTCTGCTATAATGCCCTCTGTACCACCGCGATAGGCTATTTTATTATATAGACTTGCTGGTACTTCTATGAGGTTGCACTCTGAGTTACTTTCTTCCGCTAATCGGCATAGTTCTTTAAGCTCAGTTTCTTCTATGATTTCAGGACACACAAACAAAGTTCTCGCACGAAAACCTGCATTTAGACAATGCTCCAACTCTCTTCTCCCTTCCACAACAAAGAGCTTCTTTTCCCGTCTAAGCTTGGATTTTTCCTGCAAAGCCAGCAATTCCTTAATCTTACTATTCTGCCCCGAACTTATTATTTCACTTTTCATTGTTCTCTAATAAATAATTTTGACTTGCCTGGTAGCATGCACGAATGCTTGGTTGATGTTTTATAATAGTGCTATTCATACCACTTCTTGTAGTCAAGATAGTGTTGAGCATTATCGTGAGCCATTGCCTTAATAGCTTCTGAAGCATCCTTAACCTTTTTTGCTGGAATCCCTGCCCAGATACCAGGCTCCAATTTAGCATTTGCTAGAACTACTGCACCTGCTGCTATAATTGTTCCGTCTGGTACGACAGCATTATCCATAATAATTGCTCCCATACCTATGAGGACGTCATTTCCCACTATTGCACCGTGTACGATAGCATTATGCCCAACCGAAACATCATCGCCAATAATGACTTCTGATACATCTGTAGTCGCATGTAGCACAGCCCCATCCTGAATATTAACTCGGTTGCCAATCTTGATTGCCCCAACATCGCCCCTCAAAACAGCACCATACCAAAGGCTACAATCATCACCCACATATACTTCACCTATAATCGAAGCATTCTCTGCTATAAAACATCTTTCTCCAATCTTTGGAGTTAACCCTTTAAGTTCCCTAATAATCGCCATAAATATTAAAGCCTGTAGAATAAACCACGAAAGGGATGTATAATGGTATCCATTCCTTTTGTGGCACTAAAAATAGTAAAATTGTACTTAAGTTGTACACGAAAGGAATGAATAAGTGGAACCGTACCTTTCGTGACATAATTTAGCGACAGAGGTTAAGATGGCTCGGAGACTTTCGAAGAAAGTCTCTATGAGACCAAAGAACCTACTGGTTCTTTGGTCTCATTTGTGGGAAAAATAAGACATCCTGAATATTAGGCGAATCAGTCATAAACATCACCAAACGGTCAATTCCCATGCCCAAACCTGCTGTAGGAGGCATTCCATATTCTAGGGCCCTTACAAAGTCCATATCGATGAACATCGCCTCATCATCTCCACCTTCTTTAAGTTTAGCTTGCTCCTTAAATCTTTCAAGTTGGTCTATTGGGTCATTTAGCTCGCTATATGCATTAGCTAATTCTTTACCAGCTACAAATAGTTCAAATCTTTCTGTTAGCTCAGGATTCTCTCTATGCTTCTTAGTTAGAGGTGACATCTCAATAGGGTAGTCAGTAATGAAAGTAGGTTGTTCTAGATGCTTTTCGCAATACTCACCAAAAATAGCATCAATTAACTTACCCTTACCATATGAAGGTTCAATCCTCACATTCAGCTTTTTACAAGTTTCGCGAAGTTCAGTTTCGTCCATGCCAGCAATGTCTACGCCAGCATATTCTTTAATTGCTTCAAGCATAGGAAGTCTGCGATAAGGAGTTTTATAATCTATTTTCTTGTCGCCAAGTTTCACTACAGTTGTGCCGTGAAGCTTCAGTGCAATTTTTTCAACAAGTTTCTCAGTGAACTCCATCATCCAAACATAGTCCTTGTATGCAACATAAATCTCCATACAAGTAAATTCAGGATTATGAGTCCTGTCCATACCTTCATTTCTAAAGTTTTTGCCAAACTCATAAACTCCGTTATAACCACCTACGATAAGTCTTTTTAGATAAAGCTCATTTGCAATACGTAAATAAAGAGGAATATCTAAAGCGTTGTGGTGAGTAACAAATGGACGAGCAGCAGCTCCTCCAGGGATTGCTTGAAGTATTGGAGTTTCAACCTCAAGATACCCAGCCTCGTTAAAATACTCGCGCATAGTAGATATAATCTGTGCTCTCTTCATAAACACCTCGTGAACCTCAGGGTTGACAATGAGGTCTACATATCTTTGTCTATATTTCAATTCAGGATCACTGAATGCATCATAAACTTCTCCATCTTTCTCTTTAACGATAGGAAGTACTCTAAGAGACTTGCTTAAAAGAGTTAGTTCCTTAGCGTGTACGGAAAGTTGTCCAGTTTGAGTTATAAATGCAAAACCTTTAATACCAATAATATCGCCAATGTCAAGGAGTTTCTTAAATACAGTGTTATACATTGTTTTATCCTCACTAGGACATATGTCATCGCGTTTTAGATAAATCTGAATACGACCCTTGTCATCTTGAATTTCACAAAACGCAGCAGCACCCATAATACGTCTTGACATAATACGGCCAGCGATTACAATTTCTTGAAAATTACCTTTTTCTGCGCTGTATCCATCTTTAATTTCTTGTGTCGTTGTATTTACAGGGTATAAATCTGCAGGATAGGGGTCAATGCCTAGTTCTCTAAGTTTCGTTAAAGACTCTCTTCTAAAAAGTTCCTGTTCGTTAAGACCTAAATTACTCATTTTATGTGTTTTTAAATTATTTCTAAAGCCCACAAATTTAACATATATTATTCTAATTTGAAATAAAAAATCGTATCTTTGTATATTATGCATAAAGAACAGAAGTGGGAATTAATAGAATGTAATGATCAAGAAACCGTCAGTAGGTTAACCTCTGAGCTAGGAATTGATTCTGTCCTTGCTGAACTCCTTGTACAGCGAGGCGTAAAGACATTTGAACAGGCGAGAGAATTTTTCCGTCCAGATATTAACCATCTTCACGATCCGTTCTTAATGGTAGATATGGATAAGGCAGTTGAGAGACTCCACGAAGCAGTTGTTTCTAATCAAAAAATTTTAGTTTATGGTGACTATGATGTTGATGGAGCAACTGCAGTTTCTTTAATGTATACTTTCTTGTCTAAGCTTACTTCGAAAATAGACTTCTATATTCCAGATCGTTGTGATGAAGGTTATGGTATTTCATATAAGGCCATTGACTGGGCGTCAGAGAATGGTTTTAATCTTCTTATAACTTTAGATTGCGGAATTAAGGCTGTTCAAAAAGTTGATTATGCGGCTACTAAGGGGATAGATGTTATTATTTGTGACCACCATCTCCCTGAACCAGAGTTACCAAGAGCTGTTGCAGTTTTAGATCCAAAGAGAGAGGACTGCAATTATCCATTTGATGATTTATCTGGTTGTGGTGTGGGCTTTAAATTAGTGCAAGCCTATGCGAAAACTTATGACATCCCTTTTGAAAATCTAATGCCCCTATTAGATTTAATAGTTGTAAGTATAGCATCAGACCTTGTATCTGTAGTAGATGAAAATAGAATCTTGGCTTACTACGGTTTAAAACGCTTAAATGAGAAGCCCAGGGAAGGTCTTCTTGCTATGATTCAGCTTTCTGGTCTAGAACCAGGACATCTAACTATTGATGACATAGTGTTTAAAATAGGCCCTAGAATTAATGCCGCTGGTAGGATGGAGTCGGGGCATATGGCTGTAGAGTTATTGACTGCAACAGATGCAAAGAAAGCAGTAACGATTGCGAATGAAATAAATGAGCAAAATAACGAGAGAAAGAGCATTGATAGGAGGACAACTAAAGAGGCAATAGAAATGGTCCGCTCTAGTAAATGCCTATCTGTTGAGAATGCAACAATTGTCTACAATCCTGATTGGCATAAAGGTGTTGTTGGTATAGTAGCATCACGTCTAGTGGAGGCCTTTTATAAACCAACTATTGTTTTAACAAAGTCTAATGGTTTTGTAACAGGATCAGCTAGGAGTGTTCAAGGCTTTGATCTTTATGAAGCAATAGAAAGCTGCTCTGATTTATTAGAAAATTTTGGAGGGCATCTATATGCTGCAGGCTTAACAATGAAAGAAGAACATCTATCAATTTTTTGTGAAAGGATAGAAAATTTCATTGCAGACAAGATTCATCAGGAGATGCTTGTACCAGTAATCAGCGTAGATGCAAAGTTAAATTTTGCACAAATTACTCCTAAATTTTTTAGAGTGTTAAAACAATTCCAACCTTTTGGTCCAGGCAATCAAGCCCCATTATTTTTGACCGAAAATGTCTATGATAATGGTAATGCCAGAAAAGTTGGAGCAGACGGCGGTCATCTAAAACTAGAGTTGATACAGGAATCGCATCCATATCTACATAGAGGTGCGATTGCTTTTAATATGGCTGAACATTATGATCACATCAAGGCAGGAAAGCCTATTGATGTATGTTATTCTATAGTTGAAAATTATTATCGTGGGAGTGTAAATCCTCAATTACGCATAAAGGATCTTCATCCTAAAGAGGATATTTCTTTACATATCTGATAAATACTCTTACCGTCCACTTCTACAATATAATGGGCGGTTTTTTTGTATAAATCTTCTCTGCTTGCTACAAGTTTTTCTACTCTCGTTGTCAATATTTCAAAATCAAAAGAAAAGTCTTTGAGCAAAGGACGTGAATTAGCATCATTGAACAGTCGTTTTGCCAGTGTTTGAGCATTGGCTTTTAAATAAAAACAGCGACCATTCTCCTTAATCCATTTTGCAATAGCTTCATTTCGTATGGTACCGCCGCCTAAGCTGATAATTAGCTCATCATCAAGCTCTAGTATTTCTTTTAATGCCTTTTGTTCCAATGCCCTAAATCTTTCCTCTCCATCGTCAGAGAAGATTTCAGTAATGGTTTTTCCTTCCTTTTTTTCGATATATGTATCAAGGTCTATGTGTAAGCAGGAAAGCAGCACCGAAAGTTCTTTTCCGACACTGCTTTTACCGCTTCCCATACTTCCTATTAGTATAATCTTCATGAGATTAGAAAAGAGTAGGTTGATTGCCAATATTTAAATCTAAAGGTTCATCATCCTGATTATCAACTGGTTTTTCTTCAGGACTTGCATCATCTGGAAGTTCTTCATCCTCTTCAGGAACCTCAAGAGGCTCAATGAATTTCAAGGACTTAACCTCATATCTACTTACCATTTTACCTTTAGCTTGAACACCTTTTTGAGCTATAAATTCTTCAGCATTAATAACTTCTGCTTCTCTATTTTCATTCTTTCCGCCAAATGTTAACTCAACTTGTGGATACTCGTCATCACTAATATCAACTAAATATGAGCCTTTGACATCTGAAATAAAACTAACAGATGTATTGTCGCTAACATCAAATACAAATCTCTTTATATAAAATGTCTCAGCTCCAGCATCATAATAAAGAGCAGTATAAACTTTCTCTACATCTAGCTTTTCAACCTTCAGTAACTCACCCTGATATCTATTACTTAAGTCAAAACTTGTTGTATAGAATGTCCCATCTTTGAAAATTGCCAAGATATGGTCATCTGCCTCAAACTCACCAAGATACTTTCCTCTCTCGTCCTCATTGAGCCTTTGGACATCTTTGTCAAACCAAATATCCTTTCCTCCTAAAGTTGAAACACCTTTAGATTTAAGGGTAATCCTCTGGATAGGATTTTTAGATACAATATTACCTCTTGCTGCCTTTCCTTTAATAGCTAATTCAGAGAAGTCATATTCAAGAGTAAGCTTCTTAAGTTTAGGGCGTGGGCGTAAATATATCTTAACAGTCTCGGCTTCACCATTACTATTTACAGTTAACCAAAGTATTGTTGAACCTGGAGTACCTTGAGTGATGTCATATTCTTTGTCTCTTGTAATACTTGTTACAGCAAATCTCTTGACATAACTTACAGCAGTTTTTCCTTCACGATAAATGACATTATAAATAGTTCTTTCATCATTTCTGTCAAATAGGCCTACGTAAATTATATCTGTTCCAAAGAAGGCCTTATCAGATACTTTGGTGACGACATATTTACCATCTTTGAGAATTACAATGATTTCAGATAGGTTAGAACAATCACAGATAAATTCCGCATTATCCTCTTTCTTTAAGTTGATACCAACGAAGCCATCTTTTTTATTTGCATAAAGTTTGGCATTATTGTGTAAGACTCTTGTAAGCTCAATGTTTTCAAAACTAGCTAGTTCAGTTAAACGAGGGTAATTTTTGCCATATTTCTTTTTAAGATTCTTAAACCAATCAATAGTGTAATCTACTATGTTGTCAAGGTTATTTTGAACCTCTTTCATCTCTTCCTCAAGCTTTCTTAACTTCTCATCAACAATTTTGGCATCAAATTTAGAAATCTTACGTACAGGCTTTTCCACTAGTTTATTTATGTCTTCCATAGTAATTTCTCTATTGAGAAACTCCTGATAAGTCAACATTTTAGTAAAAACATCATTCAATTGTTCTTCCCAACTACTAGAATCGCCCTCAAGTATCTTATAAATTCTATTCTCAAAGAAAATTTTCTCTAGAGAGTTGTAGTGCCAATCATTTTGAAGTTCCTCCATTCTAATTTGTAACTCTAACTCAAGCAAATCCTGAGTGTGTTGAGTATCATATCTAAGGACATCATCAACAGATAGGAAATGAGGTTTCTTGTCCATAATCACACAAGTATTAGGTGAAATGGAAACCTCACAATCAGTAAATGCATATAATGCATCGATTGTCTTATCTGGAGAGACATCATTAGGGAGGTGAATCAAGATATTAGCCTTATCTGTTGTAAGGTCATCTATTTTCTTGATTTTAATCTTGTTCTTATCTCTTGCTTTAAGTATAGAGTCAATTATAACTTGAGTAGTTTTACTATAAGGAACTTCAGTTATAGCTAGAGTGTTCTTATCAAGTTTTTCAATCTTTGCTCTTACTTTAACAGAACCACCTCTTTGTCCTTTCTGGTATCTTGAGCAATCAGCATAACCTCCAGTAGGGAAGTCTGGGAAGATCTCAAAATCTTTACCTTGAAGTATAGCTATTGAAGCATCAATTAATTCATTGAAGTTATGTGGTAGAATTTTAGATGCAAGTCCCACAGCAATTCCTTCTGCTCCTTGTGCTAAAAGAAGTGGGAACTTTACAGGCAATTCAATTGGCTCTTGATTTCTACCATCATATGAAGTCATCCATTCCGTTGTCTTTGGATTGAAAACAACTTCTTTTGCAAAATTGCTAAGTCGAGCTTCAATATAACGAGGTGCTGCACTAGAGTCTCCTGTAAGTATATTACCCCAGTTACCTTGACAGTCAATTAGATAATCTTTCTGACCTAATTGTACAAGAGCACCACCAATGGATGAATCTCCGTGGGGATGGTATTGCATAGCCTGACCGATAATGTTAGCCACCTTTGTATATCTACCATCATCTATCTTCCACATAGCATGCAGAATTCTTCTTTGTACAGGCTTTAGACCATCCACAATATGCGGAACTGCCCTATGTAAAATTACATAAGAGGAGTAATCAAGGAACCAATCCTTGAACATTCCAGACAGCTTAAACTTCTTACTGTTTTCATTTAAAAGTCTATCATATTTCCCAGATGATGGTGTAGAATCATCAACTGGTTCATCCTCTTTATTAATTTCTTCAGTATTAAGTTCTTCTGAATTCAACTCCAAATCATCCTTACTCATATCTCAGATTCTTAATATTCATATCCAAATTTTCTTAATTCCTTTTTGCTTTCACGCCAGTTATCACCAACTTTAACAAATAAGCTTAGGAAAACTTTTTTCTCAAAGAAGTCTTCTATATCAATTCTAGCTTGAGTGCCTACTTTTTTAAGAGAAGAACCACCTTTGCCTATTAATATACCTTTCTGGCTTTCCCTCATTACGTATATAACAGCACTAATATCATACCTTTCTTTACCCTCTTTAAACTCTTCTATAACTACTTCGCAACTATATGGAACTTCTTCGTCGTAATTTATAAAAATTTTCTCTCTTATAATTTCAGAAGCAAAAAATCTTAAGTTTTTATCTGTAAAAGTGTCCTTGTCGTACCAAGCTGGCGAAAGTGGAAGTGCCTCTACAATAGCATTAAATATGTTTTCTAGATTGAATTTTTCTAATGCTGAAGTTGGAAAAATTTGAGCATTAGGAAGCTTCTCTTTCCACCAATCCATTAATTTAATGACATTCTCTTGATTACTAATATCAATCTTGTTTAATACTAGAATTACAGGACAGTCAATTTTTTGCAGCTTTTCAATGTACTCAGCATTTTTATCAGGCTTTTCCACAACATCTGTAACATAGAGAATAATATCTGCATCACCAATAGCGGTATCAACAAAACTTAACATATTTTGCTGAAGCCTATAATTCGGTTTTAGAATGCCAGGAGTGTCAGAATAGACTATTTGATAGTCTTCTCCATTTACAATTCCCATAATTCTATGTCTTGTGGTTTGTGCTTTTGCTGTTACAATGGAAAGTTTTTCTCCCACAAGTGCATTCATAAGAGTAGATTTGCCAACATTAGGATTACCTATAATGTTGACAAACCCAGATCTATGTTGTTTTTGTTGCGCCATAAATTAATTATATGCTCCCATTTTTAGAAGATTTGTCTCACCTGTAGTAAGCATTCTCCATTCACCTCTCTTTAGACCAGTTTTAGTAAGTCCTGCAAAATATACTCTATCAAGAGCCTTAACCTCATATCCTAGAGATTCAAAGATTCTTCTTACAACACGATTTTTCCCAGAGTGAATTTCGATTCCAATCTTTCTATGATCATCCTCTTCAATGTACTCAAGAGCATCGGCCTTAATTATGCCATCAGGAAGTTCAATACCTTCCTTGATCTGGTCGTAATCTTCTTGTTTAAGGTTAGAATCAAGAGAGACTTGGTAGATTTTCTTCTTATCATACGATGGGTGAGTGAGCTTTTCAGCAATTTCACCATCATTAGTAAACATAAGAACACCTGTTGTGTTTTTATCTAATCTTCCAACTGGAAAAACTCTTGATTTGCATCCTTTTAATAGGTCCATAACAGTTTTTTCTGCGTGAGGATCACTTACTGTAGTAACAAAATCCTTTGGTTTATTCATTACTATATATACTTTTTCCTCACCTTTTAACCTTTCACCATTGAACCTAACGTCATCATTATAAATATTAACCTTTGAGCCAAGTTCTGTTACAACCTCACCATTAACGGTTACAACCCCAGCTTGTATAAAGTTATCGGCTTCTCTTCTAGAGCAGATGCCTGAATTTGCAATGAATTTGTTTAGTCTTACTTCTTCTTTAATGGTTGGTTTAACTAGGTCATTATCAGATAGATAAGAGTCTTCAACTCTAGGTCTTCTATTGATCATTTTACCAATACCACTTTCTTCTTCATCTCTGAAATGGCTGAAATTTCTGTCGCCAGCAGGTCTTCTGCTGAACTTTCTCTCGCCAAAGCTCTTGTCTCCAAATGATCTCCTAGGTCTATCGAATGATCTACCCTCTGATTCTCCATATTTTCTTCTAGGTCTATCGAATGTTCTACTTTCCGAATCACCAAAACTTCTTCTTGGTCTGTCTCCAAAGGATTTTCTTTCTCCGTATGGTCTTTCCTCTCTATCTCCGTACGGTCTTCTAGGTCTATCGAATGATCTACTTTCCGATTCACTAAAACTTCTTCTTGGTCTATCTCCAAAG
>CAYFMO010000023.1:0-7529 GCA_964344225.1 uncultured Muribaculaceae bacterium
TATTGTGGAGTTCCTTTTACTATTTTCTTTACTTCTTTAGCAGAAACTCTGTCCAGTTCCCAGGCCCAGTCAGAAAGTCCCCATATTCTTGTAGCTTGTATAGCTGCTTCATCCCAAACTGTATGAATTTTAATTTTTTGTCTTGGTTTCACATAACCTCCCCCAAAATCAACATAAAAATTTTGATTAATTCCTTTGTAATAAATATGTGATGGACAGTGCATATCACCCACAAGATGGAGGAGATATTTTATATTAACAGCAACTGTTGAATCTGATTCGGACTTATAATTTTTTAAAACATTTATAGCCTGATTTATAGCAAGAACAGCATCTCCTTCCTGATGGTGAGGAATATATTTAAGATTTTCATCTACTCTTGCAACATGCCATTTAGTGGTAAATTTGTATTCTGGTGTATGTCTATAATCATCCATCCACTTTGCATAATAAACAATGGAACGACCTCCAAGATATTTTTCAATCTTTTTCTTAGTGGATTTTTTTAAGTGATTGTCTGCTATTTTAGCAATTGCTTCATGTCCTTCTCTTCCCCAAGCAAATGAGGGAAGAGATAAGACTATTAAAAGCAAACTAATTACTAGTTTTTTCATACTGATATTATTTGACTCCAAATTTAATGTTTTCTTGTGTAACATTTGACGCATTTTTTCCAATTTGTCCTATATATGTCCAATAATTTTCAGCTGTAAGTTCAGTCAACTCGTAGTTTCCTTCATTATAGGTTCCAAAAGAACCACCAGCAATACAATTTGTAAATGTAGCTGCTTGGTTACATGAACCAAAGAAAACACCACAATACCTACCTAAGGTTCTGTCAGTAATCACCCTTCCATAATTTGCCATATTTTGAAACTCATTTGTTGCGTGATTTACTAAACAAATACAGCCTGATATTGCGCCTTTAGTGGTAGATATTGCATCACCATAGTTGGCAGAATCGTATATTGCTGAGCCCGCTCCTGTAACACATGTTAAATTTCCAATACGAGCAGAAGACCCATCTGTTTCTTTTTTTACATTAAAGGAGTTAACGTTATTCCCATAATTATTGCTATTCCTTATGTGAGTATATCTATTTGCAGCTGCTACAATACCAGAAGTACGAGCAGTCGCAGAATTTAAGTCACCATTATTCGTACAGTTAAGAACAGCAACAACATTAGTGCTTGAACTATGATTTGTACCAAAACCTAGAATACCTGCAATATGAACTCCATTACCACCATTTTGATTAGAACCACCATCAGAAGCAAGTATTTTTGCATTATTAACAAGATCCTTTACTACAACGCTGTCTGTTTCTGCAAAGGCCATCCCAACCATAGCCATAGTCACCCTCTTATTTGCTTTTGCATCCCCACTATATTCCATAGTAGCGTTATTTACAATTTTGTTAATCCTCGCATCCCAAACCATACCGGCAACTATTCCACAATCAGTTGGAGCAGTAGACTTTAGTTCTAAAGAGCAAGATTCGTCAAAGACTATATTTTCCACAACAGCTCCTTTCCCTAAACCTCCAAATAAACCCCATGCAGCACCAGCTGTACTGTTTTCACACTTAAGCTTAAGGTTCTTTATTATATGGCCTTGACCATCAAAATATCCTGTGAACATATTTCCAGAAGTACAAGTAAGTACATTGCTAGCCCAGTTGAAAACTGACGCGCCAATAGGAGTCCAAGAAGTTACTCCTGACATGTCTATATCATTCAAAAGCACTACCTTACCCTCAGAGTTCATCCAAGCTGCTATACTTTCACCAGCATTAACAGCTGCTGCAAATTGAACTAAATCATCTGCCGAAGTGATACCACCTGGTTTAGCAAAAGCATACATAGGCTTTGCAAAATGTTTTGCATAAAAAACATCGCCTTTTTTATTATAGGAAGTCAAACCTGTCTTATAAATCATTCTAGAATAAGAACGATCTGTTGTTTTAAGACTTACCTTTAAACCAGAAGTTGTGGTAAAACGGCCAATAGGTAATTTTAATACCAATTCTTTTTTAGGATCTGTACCTTCAGGTAAATTAACTTTTATAGCATTACCCGTTCCATTTTCTGCTGGATTTAAGGCTAAAGTGCTTGGGTCTACTGTTCCAGAAAAACTCATAAAACCATCAAAATCTGTCTTATCTGCTGGCTCGATGGTTATTGATTGAGCTGTTCCTGGAAGCTCACCTGCATCTATTCTTAATTCTAATACAGAGAAAATATTTGAAAAGTACATATTAAGCGCTCCATTTTTGAGATTTCCATCTTGTGATACACCAACCAGTGGCGCACAAGCTTGATTAATCTGCTGATCTGAAAGGAAAGACACTGTCTTTTCACTTGCTAAATTAATCTTTCCAGAAGCATCTGTTGCAGGATAGTAAGCTACTATACTTTTAGAAGAATCATAATTTGTAATTCCAGCTGTACTTGTAAATACTGTTGTATTTCCAGATGATTCGGCAACATATTCATAAGAAACGCCATCATAAACCACAGATATTATATCTCCTGCTTGCCACGTACTTACTCCTTCGCTAATATCTGTCTTTGTCAAAACCTCACAATTGGCCTTAATAACCAAATAGTCAGATTTGATTAAATCATTTTGCTTATCTACATCCTTTGTGCAAGAAATAAATGCAAACAAAAATATTAGTATTGTAAATATCTTATTTTTCATTTTGTATTCTTTTATTCTTTTGAACCTTCTTCGTATTCTATACCTCCAATACTATTATCTGGCATGGTAGGAATATATGATGACATATCTGTTACGATATATGGGTTTTGAATTGCATGCCTTGCTGCTTTTAGAGCTATTGGTGCATTTTCATCTGTTACAGGAGTCGTATACGATGTTGTAGAAGTGTTTGAGACATTATAACGATAGGTGTTATCTGTAAGATTTACACTAAATTTAGGTGTAATTATTGTTTCAAAAACAGTACATGATGCACCATAACGTGCAATTCCATAGTCCATATGATAACCATCACGTGTTAAATTCATCTCATTATCAAGACTAGAACTTCTAAGGTTTTGAAGCATAACTCCAGTTGAGATTATTTCATCAAAGGCAATTTCTGTCATAACATTTTTTCCAAAAGTGGCTATAACCTCCCACATTCCAGCTTGATCCGTCCACGTAATATATGGTCTTGATCCTGTGCCAATCTTATCCATATTAAAATAGGCCTGAGATAAGATATAATATAATTTAGGACTATAATCAGAATGAGATGCTTTCACTTTATCAACTAAACCTTGAATATCTGCTTTAGCTGTTGCGTTCCAAGACCAAGCAGCTGAGTTACCTGTATGCTCCTGAATAGTAACAATATCCCATTTTTTACTTGCTGCAACTTCTGCTAGATTTGCTTCTGTTGTACTTGTCCATGAAGTCTCTCCAGGCAAGCACTCATAACGCCTATAATCAGAAGAAGTGGTCCAACCTGCATTATATTGTGAAACAAGACGTCCTCCATAGTACATGTGAACCATATGAACTTTATTTAAGCCTGCTGCTGCTAAAAGTCCAGGAAGATGATCCACAGCATCTTGAGTAAAGCTGTTTCCTATAAATAGGATACTTAAATCTGCTTCAACATCACTTTGCTCTGGTTCCTTCATCCCCACCAAATAGGTAATATTATTCAACTCTGTTTGAACTCCTGCTTTGATTACACCCAGATAGCTTTCTTTTTGTGCCTCTGTATATTCATCATATACAGGCGCGCCACTATTGTAGGTCCCCACTTTTCCTCCTGCAGTACAGTTAGTCCAGGTTGCCACAGCTGAATTATAACCCCAGAATAAACCCCTGTTCTTACTATCGGTTAGAATCTCACCATAATTTGCACAGTTTTCAAATGTAGCTGTATTAGTTAAAGAAGATATACCTCCACAACGAGCACTTGTTGTAGAAATAACATCTCCTCTATTTGTACAACCTATCATTTTACAAGATGCTGTGATATTACATGTTAGCCCACCCAGTCTACCTCCATCTTCCTTAGGCATAGAATTGAGTTGATTACCTGTATTTTCACAATTAATAAGATGCGTACTTCTGTTCATTGCGCCAACCAAACCAGCTGTGCGCCCTGTTGAAGATTTCATATTTCCACTATTTGAACAATCAGAAATAGTATTTAAAAATTGTGTATCACTTTTTGCATGAGCAAAACCTACTATACCAGCAATATGATATGCTTTTGCTCCAGCTTCGAGATTATCTGTATTCTCCGCTTGAATCTCACCATGGTTATGACAACTATCAATAGTTACATTTCCATCTCCACAATACACTTGGCCAATAAGAGCCATACTCATGTGTACAGCTCCTGCTTTTCCATTGAAAGTCATAGGAGCATAACTTGTAACATCCCTAACTGTTGCTTCATACACATATCCAGCGACAACTCCACTAGCCAATGAAGCCGTTGCAGTTACTTCAAGAGAACAAGATTCATCAAATATAAAATTCTGTACTACGGCACCAGGAGCAAGAACTCCAAAAAGTCCATAATTTTCTCCTTCTTGTGTTCCAGCAGAAACTAATTTAAGGTTTTTTATTCGATATCCATTACCATCAAAAGTTCCCGTCCAAGCATTGTTTTGAATTACAGGGTCAGTAGCTCCCACTGAGCAATTTGCATTTCCAATAGGTATCCAAGTAGTAACTGAAGCCATGTCAATATCATTCATCAATTGAGCTGTCTTAACTTGACTTGTTCCATTATTAACTTCAGTTGCAAGTCTAACCAGATCTTCAGCAGTACGGATCTTCATGTTTTCAGGATCTTCTGGTTGATCAGGATTCTCAGGATCTTCAGGATCTTCTGGATCATCTGGATCATCTGGCTGATCAGGATTTTCTGGTTGTTCTTGTTGATCTTTCGATTGGTCTGGCTCTGGTTTTTTACAAGAAAAAGCCAAGAAAAAAACCAACAATAAAAGAGAAATTAATTTTAGTGTTTTTTTCATGTTATTATAATTTTCTTAATAATATAGATGGCCGTTTTACTACAGCCATCTATAAAATCTAATTATTAAGGATTAACCCAAACAAAACCTGTTACCTTAGAAGCATAACTTGAACTAATTTTTCCTACATAATCCATGAAATTAGTAGCATTAATATCTTGTTGTACTCCATCAATTATTAAGCGACCGCTTGCAACCATATCTTTAATATAAGTAAACTTATTAAAGTTGGCTCCTAATAATCCAATGTATTGGCCAGAAGAACTTACAGCTTTAATAGTGCCATAGTTTCCTCCTCCTTCAATAGAAGCTGTATTATCACCGATAAGAGCAACAACTCCAGCAATTGTACCTTTATAGTCTGTTACTGTCGCATCAATATCGCCATTATTAACACAGTTAACTAATTTAGAGTTATAAGCAAGATTACATACTATATTAGCTAAACGACCATTAGGAATTGTATTTACTTGGTTCCCATTGTTTGTACAGCCAGTAATAGTTGTCCCGGAATTCGCTGTAGGTAAAATTCCTGAACAACGACCTGCTTTAACATCCATATCACCGTTATTTATACAGTCTGAAATGGTAACACCAAAGCTACCTATTGCTTTTGGAGTAGTAGCAAAACCACCTATTCCACCGTACATAACACAAGCTGCACCATTAGCCGTATTATTACCACAGTCAACTTCTGCTTTAACATCCGAAGTACATTTATCAATTACAGTGTATAGATCTTCTTTTGCACATGCAAATCCAAAAATACCACCAAGAGATAATCTTTTAGCCTCACTATTTCCTGCAGATATAAGCTTTCCACCTACCTTTACATTACTAATAGTAGAATTTAAGGCAGTACCTACTAATATACCTGCATCCGCTTGACCTGATGCACTTACAGTCATTGTGCCACTAAGCTCTAAGTTTTTAATAACAGCTCCACTAATCGTTGTAAATAGTCCGAATGTCTGATTTGCTGCCAATTGTACCGTTGGATTAAAACCTGTAATTTTATAATCATTCCCATTGAAAATTCCACTAAATGGAAGATTATTAATAGTACAATCATTATTAGCATTTAAAACATCTGTAGCATCTGCAAGTTCTTGCCAATTAATTGTAGCATCTGCTAAATCTATATTATCTAATAGGACAATTTCACCTGTATCTTCATCTGTCCATCTAACCAATGAACCTCCTGAGTTTGCTGCTACTATAAATGTGGCAAATTCCTCTGCATTTGGAATACCTCCAAGTGAAGGGTTAGGATCAACATAAGTATGACCTAATTGAGTTACAGGTATAATAACGACTACACCTTGCCCTGTTGTACTTCCTCCTCCTGAAATTTTTATTTCACCAGAACGAGTGAGAGTGTTTGTTGTCTCATCTTTATAGTTTGATGAAAATGAAAATGTTAGAATAGCATCACCACTTCCAAATACAGAAGAAGGTGTCACCCAATTTGGAGTGGTAACAATCCAATTTGTATTAGTAGTTAAAGTCACAGAAACATCTGCTGGATTCTGTGCTACCACATCATTGATAACAGTTAAATCGACTGTCATCTCATTTTTAGGTGCTTCAGTTTTATTACATGATAAAACTAAAGCCGAGAAACATAAAACAGTCACAAGTGACTTAAATATATTTTTCATAATTTTATTTTGATTTTATTAATAAATAATTCAAACAACTTCTTTCCCCTTTACGATCTGACACAGAGTTAACTACAGAACCCTTTGCTTTTGCGGAATCGTAAACCCACATAACAGAAGAGCCTCCACCATCAAAACGTGTCATATTATAGCCTCCTAGTTTTTTTGCTATACGATACATTTCATACCCTGTTACACCTGTAGAATACCAACCTTGTCTACCATCAATTTCAACAAGCCACACCTTTTTGCCATCTTCACTTATGACAGGGAAGGTCATTGGATCTTGAGTTGTATGTAAACTAGAAGAAGAACCTACAGAAGCAAGATTATCAGCTCCGTTCTTCATAATATGATACATAGTTGAATTTTGGGTGTATATTGGTCTTGTAGTTTCCCCTTCAATTGTCATATCTGCTCTGAACTCTATCTTTGAGCCAATTGATACTGAATTTCTAATAGTCTCTGCAACTCCTCCTGATAGAGCAATACCTATTTGATTTTTTGATGTAATATATGGAGCTTCCGACAAAGATGTAGTCCTTCCATCATTGATAGATACAACCTTTGCAGATGCATATCCACCATTTACAGTCATGGGATTACTATCATATTCTGCAATAATATATAGTGCGTTTTTAGCTAATTTATTAACTAAATTGGTGCGAGAAGGATGTGGATGCTTTTTATAGCGAGAGTTATATAAATTGATCTGATAAGCAACGGAAGTATTTCTCAATATAGTATCATTAAGAGAATTCCACTGATATTCATTTTCATTTATCTTAAGTTTACCTGTAAACTTCTTTTTTCCACATGAAGCTTTTCCATCTGTAAAGACCGTAAAAGCCCAAACATG
>CAYFMO010000023.1:7629-16145 GCA_964344225.1 uncultured Muribaculaceae bacterium
TCATTAGCATAGGCTGTTGTCACTTCAACAGCAGGGTTTGTCATATCTATTTCTAATATATGAACCTTTCTAGGTACATTATCGCAATCATAATGAACATATTTAACTCCACTGCTGACCTGCTTAGACTTAACTTCTGTCCAATTATAATATGACTCCTTAGTATTATTTATAGTTACCTCTGCCATATCATAGGCTCCTGATGCAGGAGAACAAACAGCATTACGAAATGCATCTGAATCTGCTAGAGTCGGATTATCTTTATAAGTTACATATGAGCCAACATAACCCCTACCTACATTTTTCTTAAAAGCATCATAATTCTTATGATAAGAACATGCCCATGCGGGTCCTACTTCTCCAGATTTTTCTGCTAAAATAGCTCCATAGTTAGTACAATTCTGTACAACACCTTCACTATGGGCAACAAAACCTGCAACACGACTTACAACAGAACTCAATATATTACCCCTATTAATACATGATAATATACCTGCACCTGTGGAAGTCACATATCTACCACAAATACCTGCTATACAAATAGTTTCACCAGATTTTGTCCCTGTGTACTCTATACTTGTATAATTAGTACAATTTGATACTTCTCCTCCATCAGAATATCCCACTATTGCTCCTGCATTTACTGAGGATGCATCTCCTGTTAAAAGCATCGAATCTCCCGAACTTCCAACAATTAGATTGGTTATAGTCGCATTTTTTGCATACCCTATAATACCTGAATTAGGATACTCACTGGTATCTATAGTCCAATTAATATTTTTAATCGCATATCCTTTACCATCAAATGATCCAGTAAATGGATGCGTGGCAGTACCTGCTGGTTTCCAACTGCTTATTGAAGATGCGTCTATATCATTTAATAAAACTACTACACCATTTACCATAAATGGGGTCAAATTTCCGCCTTCATTAACTGCTGTAGCAAAAGCTAGCAAATCTCCCGCTGATGATATGCCCCTTTCTGCAATTGGTCCATCTAATTTTGCTTGACTTGCTATGATTTCTACAATTTGTCCTTTAAGGGTTTTTACAGTTAGAGTAGTTGTCCTATTAACATTATCAGTATTTGCATCATAAGTTATAGTGGCTTTGACCGGCTCCTTTGAGCCTTTTCCAGAAGCAGTAACAGTTTTAACCCATTTAGCATCAGCTCGAAGAAGCCAATCTTCGCTAGAAGTAATGGTAATCAACTCCTGACCTCCTTGTGGATCTAACACAATTGAAGTGGGAGAAACCTCAAAAATAGCTTTGTCGGCATCTCCGTTTTTCTGGCCACAGGCAAAAATTAATATTCCTGTAGCCATAAAACTGAGAATAATATTTATAGTTTTATTCATATTAGTCAACTCCATCTACCCAGCCAGGGTTTTGAGAAAGTGCTCCTTGTGTAATTTGTCTTTGATCTGCTGGTATTGGCCATAGATAATCCTTACCTTCATCCCATTGGTAATTCTCTTCTTTATAATAGGTCAAAAATCCGCTTGTACCATTTGTCAATGACCAGTTGCCTTCAACTTTTATATGGTTTGCTGCAGGTGCTGTAGTTGCTCCTTTAGCACCTTGGTATAGATAAACATCTATCGCACCATCCTTATCTAAATCATATTCTCCTAAGCCAGGGAAATAAAGACCTTGAAAACCTTCATTTTTTGCAGGAGTTAACCAAGCTCCCTCCTTCCAACGAAGAAGATCCCACTGACGGAAGCCTTCAAAACAAAGCTCTACTGTACGCTCACGACGAATTTCAAGTATAGCCGCTAATTGAGTGCCCGTTGCATTTGGATAGTATTTTTTCATTAAAGGATCTACAGTCGTTGGAACTGTTTGCATCTTTGGCATACCCACCCTAGCACGGATTACATCAATTGTCATAGCTACATCTGCATCAGTTAAGGTACCAAGTTCAGCTTTAGCTTCTGCATAGTTCAAAAGTACTTCAGCATAGCGGAATAGAGCAAAATCAGAAGTAGATGTTGTTGCACCTTCGTGGCTTGCGTCACTTATAAATTTAATAATTCTATATCCACTAATGGTTCGCTCCCAAGAAAGTTGCTCAGGACTAGTTTCTCCAATCGCAACATAACCAGGCCCTTGTAAAGTTTGAGCCATTCGCGGGTCGCGTTTATTAAATTGATCATAATATTCCATAGTATTAAGTTCTGCCTCTGTATAAGCATCACCATTTGCTCTTAAGTAATGATTTACAAAACGCTTTGTCGCACTACGCTTTCCATTTTTAAAGTCAAATTGGAGACCATGACGAACTGTTACAGTCTCATCACTCTTATATGCTCTAGCAAGAATCGTCTCTGTTGGATCTGCATCCTCCAAAACAAAATATTCGCGATATGAAGCATTCGTTGCTTTTGGAGCAATACCCATTGTGTTTCCTGTATACAAGCTTTTCTTTCCAACGACTAAATTGGCTGCCTCAACTGCCTGATTAAGGAACCATTCTGATGAAATTGTGACATCACCATAAGTTTCTGAGTCTTGAGGAACAAAAGCTGAACCTGCGTGGTATTTTCTGAATGTACCTTCAAAAAGGGCTGCACGAGATTTTAGAGCCATAGCTGCATTTTTTGACACTCGAAAAAGTGGTCCATTATTCCAAGCTTCAGGAAGTCGTTCATATGCCTTATCACAATCCTCTAATACTTTCATCATTACATAACCACGAGGATCTCTCGGCTTATTTAATGATTCTGTATCTGAAGAACCTATTACATAGTCATACCAAGGCATATCACCCCATTGACGAACCATTTGGAAATAGAAATATGCTCTAAAGAAGTATGCTACTCCATTATATTTTTCTCTAACTACCTCATCTGCACAATTCGATGAATGTTCTAGAAAATAGTTAATATTCATCAAAGGGGTAAATAGTCCATTTGATGTAATATAACCTTGTGAGTTTACATTAGGCGTACCCCATGACCTAGATGAGGCTGTTCTTGTCCCTTTCTGGAGAACCGATAAAGCTCCACCCATCATATCGTCAGCATATATTTTTGCGATATCTGTATTGTCTAGTAAGTCATTATAAAATTTATTTGTCCACCACTCCAAGTCTGTCTCTGTTTTAAAGAAAGAAGAAGGAGAAAGAGTGGTTTTTGGTTCTTTCGTTAAAAACCCCTCGCAAGATACCAAGGTAAAAGCTGCGAGAGCAAATATTAAAATATTATTTATTGTCTTTTTCATAATTCTCTGCAGTTTTAATTAAAATGTTATATCTACACCAAATGAGAATGTCCTTGAATAAGGATATATACAATCTGCATTAGCAGATGAGGTTGCAATTTCAGGATCAATCATATCTGACCATTTCTTTATAGGAGACCAATACCAAAGATTTTCTCCAGAGAAATAAAATCTAACTTTATCCACTGCCTTTGTTTTAAGAGGAAGAGTATACCCTAATGTTAGATTCTTAAGGCGTATGTAAGCAGCATTTTGTAACCAATAATCACTTGTCACAAGGTTACCAGAAGAAGCTATACGACCCCTACGACGTGGAAATACCACCTTACTATTATCAGCACCTTCTTCAGTAGACCAAGTTTTTTCTTCAAAATTCTTAGGAATAAAAGTAGGTCTATGATAAGAATACATATTCCAGAAATAAATACTATTTGCATGTGGCATCCAGCTTACCTTACCAACACCTTGGAAGAAAATCTGAAGGTCAATGCCGTACCACTGTAAATCTCCTCTAAATGAGTAGTTATAACGAGGTCTAGTGTTACCAATAATTCTACGGTCCCCTGGATTATCAAAAGTATTGTCGCCTGTATTGATTACACCGTCACCTGCATCAGGAATGCCATCACCATCTGTATCCACAGTTGGCAAGTCTAAGAATTTGATATCACCTGCCATCAAAACATTATAAGGGGCCTTACCAGCGTATACACCTTTATTTGCGTTTTTGTCATCCACTAAAGCTGCATAAGCTGCCGCCTCTTCATCTGTCGAAAATAAGCCCCCAGTTGTATAACCCCAAATATCACCTAAGACCTTACCCACATAGTGATCTGAAAGCAGTTTTGTAGGATTTTCATACTTAGTTATGACTGTCTTATAATCTCCTAGAGTTGCTGCCACTCCATAGCTAAATGGTTTACCAGCAAGTTTAAATCCATCTCTCCAAGAAACACTTAGCTCATATCCCTTAGTTCTTAAGTCAGCCGCATTTGTCTTAGGAGCTGCAGAACCATAAACAGCAGGTAGAGTCATTGCCTCAGTAAGCATATTCTTAGTATCACGAATATAAAAGTCTGCAGTAAGATTTAATCGATTATTAAAGAAGCCTAAATCTAGACCTAGATTCTGTGTAATTACTGTTTCCCAGGTTAAGTCTGATGATACTGGTACAGTACTATGTGCATAAGTAGCATAAGAAGTGCCGTTAAGCAAGTAATTTAGTCTACCTGTTTTAATCGAATCCCAATAATAATAATTACTTACCTGTTGGTTACCCAGCGAGCCATATGAAAAACGAATCTTTGCCATATTCCACCAACTCTTAAGCGGAGCAAAGAAAGACTCTTCCGAAATACGCCAACCTGCAGACGCTGATGGGAAGAAACCCCAACGCTGTTTTACTGGAAATCTAGATGAACCATCATATCTTCCTGAAAGTTCTACAAGGTATTTGCCCATATAGTCATAATTTACACGAGCAAAAAAACCCAGAGTTCTATATGAAGAGAATGACTGATTAGCCGCATTAATATTATTTGTCCCATCCTCATTATTCAATAAGCCTATAAACGCTAAAGACTCACTTAATCCCCCATTTTGTGTAATCGACAGAGTTGAGCCTGTATAATCATCAAAATTTGCCCCTAAGGTTGCTGCAACATTATGATTACCAAAAGAATTGTCATAAGAGAAGAATGCATTTAGAATATGACCATCTTGGTAATAACGACTTTCTTTATAGAAATCATAAATTGAACCGTTAGTAAATACACCATGCTGAGTGATACTCGTGTCTGGATTGATGTATAAACGTTTATTAATATTATCGTATGCATTGGCAGTTGGAAGAGACCTATATGATTCTAAATTATCACGACGACGATAAGTATAATCTGTAATAAACTTAAGTCCTTTTACAATATCGAATGTAAAACGATTAGTCATTGTTAGATAATTATATGTTCTCTTATTACTATTACGACCATCAGTAAATACTCCTCCTCGTCCTGAGAAAATTGGAGAAGTAGCATCAGCCATATAGCCAGGATACATGTTTATAGTTCCATCTGGGTTCCAAGGTGTGAACATAGGCCCTACGTTTTGTGTAAGGTTAAACATAATACCAGTTGAGTTGTTTCCTGCTGTACCATCATGTTCCCAATATCCACCGTAGTCGTAAAGCATACGCTCAAAGCTTAGTGAGTTTGAGTATGTTAACCATTTTGTCACCTTTGCATCGATTTTACTTCTTAGTGAGAAACTATTATAAATATCCTCTGCCAGGTTATTAAAAATACCTTCTTTATAGAGATAACGTCCACTTACATAATATGTCACTTTATCAGTCCCTCCTCTTACTGATACATTATGTTCGGTTTCAGGACGAATTCTCTTAAATAGGAAATCATACCAGTCAAAATTACCTAGGTAAACATATTGATATGTTCCTGTTTCATCAGGAATTACCCAAGGACGATCTGGATGCTCTGTCACATCATAACGACGATCTTTCATCATCTGAATTTGGTCGTCAGTAAACGTCCATGCACCATAACCCTTAAAAGCTTCGTAAAACTCATTAGTCAGGGTTACATGATCATAAGAAGATGTTATAAAGTCTGTAGATGTCGTATTATCAGATAAACTTACACGACCGTTATAAGTGATTTTAGCTTCACCTGCACTCCCACTCTTAGTATTTATTAACACCACACCTGCAGATGCTTTTGCTCCATAAATTGCACAAGCAGAAGCATCCTTTAGAACAGAAATAGATTCAATGTCATTAGGGTTTACTTGACCAAGCGAACCCTCAATACCATCAATTAAAATTAACGGCGAGCCTGAATTCAATGATACAGAACCACGAATAGATACATTGTAATTAGAACCCTCAATAGAACCTGTTCTTGAGGTAAGTAGTAGAGATGGATCTGCTCCTTGTAAAGCTTGTGCTGCACTATTCACTGGACGCATTTGAAGCTCTTTCCCATCAACCACTCCAACAGCTCCTGTAAGATTTACTTTTTTCTGGGTCCCGTAACCCACAACAACTACTTCATCAAGATAGTTTTGGTCAGAAGATAGTATAATCATACAAGGAGAGTCTGATGGACTATTCAATACAACTTCTTGGTCAGAATAGCCAATAAAAGAAGCAACTATAGTTACAGGATAAGTTACTCCTGATACTTCAAAATGACCATCAAGATTTGTAATGCCCCCCTTTGTCGTTCCTTTTACCAAAACCCCCGCTCCTATTAGTGGTTCACCATAATTATCAACCACTGTTCCTTTTACGATGGTTGATTGCTGTTGGGCAACTACTTGAGGTTGAGGCTGGACTTGTTTTTTGGTCACAGAAATTCTCCTACCCTCTATTACGTATGAAACTTCTTGTCCTGCAAAAACTTGGTCAAGAACTTCATTGATTGAAGCATCCTTAGCTGACACACTAATGCGTTTGTTAAGATCTACTTCATCTGCATTTAAAATGATAGAATAGTTTTCAGACTTATTCAAAGCCGATATAGCCTCTTGAACAGTCACATTCTTCATTGAGAGGTCTATCTTTTGGGCAGATAATGAAATAGGTGTCATTAAACCACAAAAAATAGCCATAAGTACAAAATGCCTAAATAGGCCTTTTCTCTTCTTGAAATTATTTCTCATAAGATATGGTTATTAGTTTAATAAATAATGTTTATAGTAATTGTCTATCTATTTTTTCGATATATATATAACTCCATCCTTTTTAAAGAACCTCATTTTACCATCCACATTTATACCGTTTAGAATTTGTTCTAAAGTCTCATTATTTGTGAAATAGGCAAAATATCTCACGTCAGCTAAAACTTCATCTAGAAGTACAATCTTACTATCAAAATATCTCTCCAAATCAGAAAGTATATCACTAAGTCTAAGATTTAAAAAGTGAATTGCACTATTTTCATGAAAACCCCTAAAACTTAATGGATTAAAGCTTTTTAACTCTATCTCCCCCGTTTTACGGTCGAACTGTAGCATTTCTCCTGGATGTACTTTGATTTCTTTTTGACGATTATTTGTGGAAATATCCATTTCTACAGAACCTTCTAAAAGAAGGAGTTCTACGCACTCAGTATTGTCATAGGCCTTGAAATTAAATGTAGTTCCATAAACACGAACATTTACATCTCCAGAAAAAATAACAAAAGGATTATCAGGATTTTTCGTTACTTCTGCGAAAACCTCTCCTTCAACAAAAACTTTTCTCTCCTTCCCTCTAAATGCAGAAGGATAGGTAATTCTACTGCCTGCATTTAAATATAAATGTGTTCCGTCCGATAAAAACAACTCTTCTGTCTGCCCAGTTGGTACTTTTAATTCAATCCATTCTATTGGAGGTGTGAAGTAAGTATATCCCTTTGCCCCTAAGAAAGGCAATAGAACTAATATAGCAGCATATGAAATCCATCTCACAGCCTTTTTAACTATAATACTAGAATGACTCTTTCTAAGACCTAGTTTATTTTTGACTACATTAAAAGCCTTGGTAGAAGATTCTAAATCTTCTATTTCTTGTTCTGATATTAATTCTTCAAGGATAGCAATAACCTCTGGCTCATCACCGTGTTTCGCTAACCAATCTTTTACTTTTTGCTCATCTTGAGCAGAAAGGTGGCCATAAAAATATTTCTTAAGAATATCCATTGTAATCTATTTTTTTGCAAAGCACCTATTATAAGAACAAAAAAAAGCGGTATGATACGTAATCATACCGCAATATTTTAATAGATTAATTAATAGTTTTTCTTAAATCCTTCAAAGCTAATTCAATATGTTTTTCAACTGTCCGAACTGAAAGATTCATTTTTAAAGCAATATCTACATTAGACATATGCTCATACCGACTCATCTTAAATATAGTACGTCTTTGTGGAGGCATTGCCTCTATATCTTTTTGAAGTGTTAGGTTGGTTTCCGCATACGAAATCCACTCTTCAACACTTGGATTATTGCATATATCTTCTTGAAACTCTGCTTCTAAAACTGTTGATTTGGTAAACTTTGAGGAAAGAATATTTATAACATCGTGCCTAGCTATAACGCAGAGATAATTTTTTAAGGATTGCTTTGGATTTAACTTATGTCTATTAATCCAAAGCTTCATGAATATATTTTGAGCTACATCTTCTGCCATGGTAGCATCTTTTAGCATACCCTTGACAAAATTTAGAATCATTGGATAATACTTATGAAAAATACACTCAAAAGCACTCAAACTTGCTCCCCCTTCAGAAAGCAAA
>CAYFMO010000024.1:0-13341 GCA_964344225.1 uncultured Muribaculaceae bacterium
TTTCAGCAGCAGCATCAGCTAGATACTTATCTAGTATAACTAAATCATCATTATACAGCGATTTTAATGTTTCAACTTCTTCTTTAGCCCTAAGAAGTGAAGCCTGTGTAGCAAGAATTTCTGCTTCTATTTGCTCTTTTTTTGCTTTTGCTTCAACAAGAGGACCATCTGGCCTAGTACATTCACCAATAAGGAAATCGTATTCTGTATCCTTTTCAACGATAGTAACAAACCAAACTTTTTTACCATCTTCTTTAATAATTTGAAGAGGATATAGGTTTGCCCATTCAGGATCAAATGCTTTTCTATCAACACTATAGTAACGAATTGTATAACCATGAGATAGTAGTTCATCAAGTTTAGCCTTATTATAATCACCCCATGGTTCTCTAATAGCAATTTCTTTTTCTATAGTGTTGAGGTTAGTCTTCAACTCGCTAAGTTTTTCAACTTGTGTTTCGACGAATTGAACAATATCTTGACCTATGACCTGCTGTTTTGCAAGATTTATGATTTCTTCTGCTTTGCTGTCTTTGCTATAGTCAATTTTTTCAAGAACTTCGACAGCGTTCTTTGCCCTTTGAGCTTTTTCAAGCATCAAATGGGAAGCTTCATCAATTGGTTTGGTAGAGCGGGTAATATCCACGACTCCTAGTTCCTGGAGCTCCTCCAGAAACCCTTCCTTCTCTCCTGTTAACATTAAGAAGGAATATTTCATCATCTTAATTACCATCGTTCATCTCCTCCAATTCAGCTTCAACTGCATGTCTATTTTTTACAATCTTCTGCGCTGCCTTTGTCAAAGTTTCCTCATCTTCAATATAGCGCTTAATCTTTCTGATAGCCTCTTTATAACCAGGGATTTGTACTTTTTCATAAAGATTTACCTTTTGAGTAGTCTTCTTCCTTTGGTAATCTAAGATTCTCATCTTCTCGAGATAAACTTCAGATTCAACTCCTAGTCTAGATAACTCCTTTAATATTGCAACACCGTCAGCATACCAAGCTGGACAGTTAAATGCATTAAATTCGTTAATCTGGTAGTGAATCTCTCCTAAAGCAGGAGTCTTGACACCAGCAATCTTTACTGTATATAAATCTACATCAGTTATTGTAATTAAACCACCTTGAAATTCGTTCCAAAGAGCAGCTAAATAATCATATTCTTTTAAAGCAGCATTTAGGTCTTCAATTAGTTTCTCAGCATGAGACTTGGCTTTTCTAACTTCAATACGTAGAGCAGACTCCTTATTTTGTAGGGTAGGGAGTGCGGTCTCACGTGTCTTGAGTTGCTTGGTCAAGTTGTTGAGAGATGTTTTGTTATATTGAAACTTAATTGCCATATCTTTTGTTTCTATTTATCGATAACTTTGTCAGATTTACTTTGCTTCTTTCCAGTATTTGTCGATAAGATTTTGTCGGATTGCAGTTTCTGATTTTGAGAAATATTTTCCAAATAGTTCCCAAGCTGTATCTAGCATCTCATCAATTTTAAGGTTAACGTCGATTGCAAGAAGCCTTGTTGCATATTCCTTAGCATAATCTAAACACCTTAAATCATAATCACTTAAGTCAAAACCATTTTCCAGTTTAGTCTTAGCATTCTGAGCATCTGCATATAGACGCACTGATGCATTCATTACCTGGCTATGGTCTTCTCTTGTCTTTTTACCTTGTACGTGTTGTTTTAGACGAGAAAGTGAACGGAATGGGTCAATAATAACCTTGCCTGAGTCTACGTCTGCACGAAGATAAAGCTGACCTTCTGTAATATATCCAGTATTATCTGGAACAGCGTGGGTAATATCACCATCATTTAGAGTTGTAACTGCAATAATTGTAATAGAACCACCTTCAGGAAGTTGTACTGCCTTCTCATAAATCTTTGCGAGGTCAGAATATAGAGAGCCTGGCATAGAATCTTTAGAAGGAATCTGGTCCATACGATTCGATACAATTGCTAGTGCGTCAGCGTAAAGTGTCATATCTGTAAGAAGTACAAGCACTTTTTCATTTTTCTCAACAGCAAAGTACTCTGCTGCAGTAAGAGCCATGTCTGGAATAAGAAGTCGCTCCACAGGAGGTTGTTCAGTTGTATTCACAAAAGAAATAATCTTATCCAAGGCACCAGCAGCCTCAAATTGTTGTCTAAAGTATAGATAGTCATCATTTGTAAGTCCCATACCACCAAGAATAATCTTATCTACATCAGCACGAAGTGCCACGAGAGCTATTACATTATTATATGGTTGGTCCGGGTCAGCAAAAAATGGAATCTTTTGTCCTGAGACAAGTGTGTTGTTGAGGTCGATACCTGCTATACCTGTAGGAATTAGTTCAGAAGGTTGTTCTCTTTTGTATGGGTTAACCGAAGGTCCGCCAATTTCAACTCTCTTTCCCTCTACTTCTGGTCCTCCGTCAATAGGGAGGCCATAAGCGTTGAAAAATCGCCCTGCTAAGTCGTCGCTTACTGTCAGACTTGGTGCTCCACCCAAGAATACTACTTCTGCATTAGTTGGAATACCTTCTGTACCTTCAAAAATCTGAAGTGTAATTAGATCTCCCTTCATTCTAACCACCTGAGCAAGGCGGCCATCAACTAGTGCAAGTTCATCGTTGGATACTCCACTAGCTTTAAGTGAAACAGTAGCCCTTGTGATGGCTTCCAACTGTGTGTACGTTTTTTGAAATGCCTTATTTACCATTGCTTATCAGATTGTTAATTTTTTCTTGATATTGTTTGAATTGTTTTCCTTTGAATTCAGAGTAGTTCATTTGCCTGAAGTTGTTTATTAATTCTGTGAAGAAATCACGACATTCTTCATAATTATCAAAGTCAAAATCTTTATCACAAACTTCTAGAACATATTCAAGCATATATTTCTGTCTTTCAAGTGGACAAAGAGCATCAATTGCATCGAAAGCATCTTGTTGAAGAATGATGAAGTCAACTAGTTCTGCCTTCCAGAACATAATATGATATGACATTGGAACACCATCCTCTCCAAGAATGTTAATTTGGTCACTTGCTTCCTTACCTCTTAAAATAATATTTTTAGTTCTTTCTACTTTTGCTACCCAACCTGGAGCAATTGTCTTTTCAAGATATGCGCGAATTTCAGGATACTCCAAATATTTAGAATATGAATCAATAGGATTAATTGCTGGATAGCGTTTTTGGTCAGCACGATTTTGCTCAAGAGCATAGAAACATCTTGCCGCCTTCTTAGTAGATTCAGTAACTGGCTCTTTCAAGTTACCACCAGCAGGTGAAACAGTTCCTATGAAGGTAACTGATCCAGTCTGACCATTATTCAAGTTAACAATTCCTGCACGAGCATAGAAGTTTGAAATAATTGCTGATAGGTCCACTGGGAAAGCATCTTGACCAGGAAGTTCCTCCATACGATTTGACATTTCCCTAAGAGCTTGAGCCCAACGTGAGGTAGAGTCAGCTAGAAGTAGGACCTTTAAGCCCATTGCACGATAATACTCACAAATTGTCATCGCTGTATAAACTGATGCCTCACGAGCTGCAACTGGCATATTCGATGTGTTACAAATAATTGTAGTACGCTCAATAAGATGGCGACCAGTATGTGGGTCAATAAGAAGTGGGAACTCTTTAAAAATCTCTACTACCTCATTAGCACGCTCTCCACAGGCAGCCATAACAATTACGTCAGCTTCACCTTGCTTTGCAATTGCGTGTTGTAGAACTGTTTTTCCACAACCAAAAGGGCCAGGAATAAAACCAGTACCACCTTCAGCTATTGGATTCAAGGTATCAATAGTACGAATACCTGTTTCCATAATTTTATATGGCATAGGCTTATCCACGTAGCCTTTAACAGCAACCTTTACTGGCCATTTCTGGGTCATATTGACTTTCACTTCTTCTCCTCTTTCATTTAGAAGAACAGCGATTGTATCATCAACAGTATAGTTTCCTTCTTTTACAATAGACTTAATAGTGTACTCGCCCTCAAAGCTAAATGGTACCATAATCTTATGAGGTAACCATCCTTCTTTTACTTCTCCTAGCCAATCTGCTGCAATTACTTTGTCGCCTGGTTTAGCTATAGGTGTAAACTCCCACTCTTTTGTTCTATTTAATGGGTCTGTATACTCTCCTTTTTTTAAGAATATACCCGTCATAGTGGTCAGGTCATTTTGGAGACCATCGTAACTACCAGATAGAAGGCCAGGACCGAGTGTTACCTCAAGCATCCTATCTTCAAATTCTACTGGGTCGCCAACTTTTAGACCTCGGGTACTCTCAAAAACCTGTACAGCTGCAGTTTTACCTGTTACTTTGATGACCTCAGCCATCAATTTCTTGTTCCCAGTTTCAATGAAACAAATTTCGTTTTGTGATACTGGACCGTCAACTAAAACTGTCACCAGGTTGGAAACGATACCCGTAACCTTTCCTGTAGTCTTCATATTATTAGTTTTTATATTGTTATTCATCTATTACTTTTCTTTATAATCTACACCAGTAAATGTCCCACGTACTTCGTCAACAAGACGACGGAACATTTCTCTTCCAGTTTCTTCGTCTAGCTTAATCCATCTCATTATAATTTGCATTTTTACAACTAGACCAAGAATGGAAGTGAAGTCTAAATAGTTGAAAAGAGTAAGTTCATCGATTTTTTCCCAATAGAGTTCATCGATGCCACGTTCTCTAGCAAGTATATCCTTTCCTTCAAGAATACTTTTTAGCTTTTCTTCCTCTTCATACTCTACTTCTTCAGGTTCATCTATTCTATCTTCTGAATATTCAAAAAGGGATAATACATCTTTATCTGCTTCTCTGTCTAGAGCCGCATTTATATATCTTACCTTAGTGTTGCGAACGTTGAAGTCAAATAGAAAGAAATCCCTAATGAATTTAATAGGATGTTTTTGAGTCTCTTTGTAAAATTCAAGAGATATTGAATCTTTATCAAATCCAGTACAAATAAGATCAATTACCTTATTGTCTTTTTCTGATAGGAGACTTCTCACATCCTTCATATACTCATCAAGGCTTCTCGTTCCTTCTAGCCAATCTGGCTTGAAGTCAGGAAGTCCAGCTCGTATGTAGATGTAGTTATTCATTATCCGAAAAGAAGTTTTTTGGTAGTAGGTCTAAGATATTCTCCAATTAATTCATTGAACACCTCATCTGTAAGACTAATGAACCATCCGCCATCTTTTGGGCCAATTTGAAAGCCACCTTGTACTTTCTTTGAGAACGATGCCTCAACCCCAGTTTTAAGAATCTTTGTTAGTTCATTTTTAACAAATGGATCTAATTCTTTCTTTAGAGATTCAGGAAGGATTAGTGAAAGTTCAACAGGACCTTCTGCTGTAAAGTTTTTAGCTACGGTTGTAATAAGGTCTTTAACATACTGTGCGTTTGTAAGAGATTCTTTTACAGGACCTTCTGTCATTTTACCAATTAGAAGAGTTTCAATGTCCTTTTTAGTAGCTGCTATAGATTGTTTTGCAGCCATCTTTAGATCAGATTCGGCTTTTGCTTTGATGTCTTCGGCTTGCTTATTCGCCTTTGCAACAATAGCCTCTGCCTCAACTTTAGCTTTTTTTACCAATTCATCAGCTTGGACCTTTGCTTTTGCAAGGATTTGCTCTCCTTCTTGTTTTCCTTTAGATAGACCCTCTTTGTAGAGTTTGTCTGTTAATTCTTGCAATTTGTTCTGCATATATATTTAGTTTTTTGTTATTTGCTTTGATTTTCGATTTGAAATCATACAAAACTAGGAAAATATGTGACGAAATCAAAGAAAACATATAAAAAAAAGCCCCAAAAAAATTTATTTTTTTGGGACTTTCTATTATTGCAATTATTTATTCTTCAGTTTCGCCTGATGGAGCTAGAGTAGTGTAGACATTTTGAACATCATCATCCTCTTCTATCCTTTCAATCATCTTTTCAACTTCCGCACGGTCATCTCCTTCAAGATTTTTAAGCTCAACATTTGGAAGCCTAGTAAATTCTCCCGCCACTAATTCGTAACCATTATCTTCTATATAATGTTGAATCTGGTTGAATGAAGTGAATTCTCCATAGATTATGATTTCAGTTTCGCCATTTTCATTTTCTTCTTCAAATAGCTCCTCTACACCATAGTCAATTAATTCTAGTTCAAGCTCTTCCAAGTCATAAGGTTTGTCTGATTTTACACGGAACATACATTTGCGGTCGAACATATAATCAACACTGCCAGAAACACCTAAGCTTCCGCCTGCCTTGTTGAAATATGAGCGCACATTAGCAACGGTACGATTATTATTATCAGTTGCAGCCTCTACAATTACAGCGATACCGTGTGGTCCATAACCTTCGAATACTACTTCTTTATAATCACTCTGATCCTTGTCGACTGCTCTTTTTATAGCACGCTCGACATTATCTTTTGGCATATTCTCACTACGAGCATTTTGAATAAGTGCTCTAAGTCTTGGATTAGTGGCAGGATCAGGGCCACCCTGCTTAGCTGCCATAGTTATCTCTTTGGCAAGTTTAGTAAAAACGCGGGCCATATGTCCCCAGCGTTTGAACTTTCTTTCTTTTCTAAATTCAAAAGCTCTTCCCATAACTCTTATTTAGCTTCGATTCTTGAGATATACTTATCAATAGTATAAGCTTCCATTGAATATGGATACTTATCTTTAATTTCTTTATAGTATTTAAGAGCTGCGTCGTTATTGCCTAATTTTTCTGAAGTAACTCCAGCTCTAAATAGGTAAGCAGCTGCATAAATATTATCTTCTACTTTTGCTGCTTTTTCAAAATACTTAACTGCCTCCGAATAATCTTCAAGTCCTGTGTAAGCATCACCAATGCATGATAGTGCCCTTGCTTTAAGAATAGCATCTTTACCTTTATATGATTTTAGGTATGATATTGCTTGTTCATAATTCTTATTTGCGAGTTCGCAAATACCAGCATAAAGGTAAACTGATGCACCAGCTTTGTTGCCATAAGTATCAGCAAGTTCAGCAAAGCCTAGTGAGTTTCCATCACCATTAAGAGCAGCATCATAATTTCCTTCACTGAAGTATTTTTCAGCTTGAATCATTTGTTCTTGAGCTTCTACTTGTGAAGGTTCGTGTACAAATTTATAATAAGCGAAAGCTGCACCAGCAATTACAAGAAGTGATAGTACTGTATAAGTAATTACTTTTGAATACTTATTAAAAAATGCATCTGTTTTTGAAAGTGCTTCAACAACTGCCTCTGCGTTTGGGTTCTTTTGTTTTTTTGACATGTCTATATGTTTTTAATTTATTCACAATGATTGATTACTCTTATCTAGTAAACAGTCGGCAAATTTAGAAAAAAATGTAGAAACTCACAATTATTTGCCTTGAAAATGGTATATTTGCATAGTTTGTAAGAAAGAATGGAAAATGCCTATACTTGAAAAAATAATTGTATCAGACTTTAGAAATATACAGCTTCAAGATTTAGAGTTTTCACCCAATATTAATTGTATTTCAGGAAATAATGGTGAAGGGAAGACTAATCTCTTGGATGCAATATATTATCTATCAATGACAAAATCTGCCTTTGGGACCCAAGATAAATATAATTTTAGACATGGTACAGATAGCTTTTCTATAGCTGGTACCTACCTTATGGATAATGGTTTACAGTCAAAATGTGCGCTTCAGGTTGATTCTAAAGGTGAGAAAAAAATAAAAAGAGACGATAAGCAATATCCTAAGATTTCAGAACATATCGGAGTTCTTCCTATTGTATTAGTTTCTCCTGCAGACTCTTCTTTGGTAAGTGATTCTGGTGAAGAAAGACGTCGTTTTGTCAATTCTGTTCTTTCCCAAATGGATAGAGAATATTTATCCGCACTTCAACAATATAATAGGCTTCTAATTCAAAGAAATAGAATACTAAAGGAGATAAACGTTGACAAGGACTATCTTTCAGTTATTGACACTAAGATGTCTTCTTTATCTTTGCCAATTTATAACAAAAGAAAAGAATTTGCAGAAGCACTTTCTCCAGTAGTATCTAATTTTTATCATGCTTTATCAGATGGAAGCGAGAATGTATCCATAGCTTATGAATCACAATTAGAACTAGCACCACTAGATGTATTGTTAAATGAATCTTTTGAAAGAGATAGGATTATGAAATATACTACTGTGGGTATACAAAGAGATGATTATAATTTCATTATGGATGAGCATCCTATAAGGAGGTATGGTTCACAAGGTCAACAAAAATCTTTTCTTCTGTCGTTAAAACTAGCGCAGTATGAAATAATGAGAGAAAATTATGGTTTTCCACCGCTTTTGCTTTTGGATGATGCTTTTGATAAATTAGATATGTCTAGGGTTGCTAATTTATTAAAGATGGTTACATCTAATGACTTTGGACAAATTTTTATTACCGATAGTAATAAGGTAAGGATGGCAGGAATTGTGGATAAGTTAACAGCAGATAGAGTCTATTTCGAAACACATGCTGGAGTTTTTACCAAGATTGACTAGTGATTTAGGATGAAAAAGAAAAGTGTAAGAATGGAGCGAAAAAATGCGGTTCCAATTGAGGATGCCGTAAGAGAATGTATACGTGCATTAAAATTATCTTCACAGGTGGATGAGCAACGTATTTATGCGGCTTGGGATGAGGCTTCCGGTGCTGGCCATTATACTGTAAATAAAGCTTTTGTCAAAGGTACTTTATATTGTACAATCTCTTCTTCTATGGTGCGTAGTCAATTGTTTTTCCAAAGGGATATTATCTTGAAATCAATTAATGAAATTTTAAAGAAAGATAATCTCTTCAATACAGGAGGGAATAATGCTAATTTTGTAAAGTATATAGTACTCAAATAAAAAAGTATGAAAATAGTAGTTGATAAACATATACCTTTTTTGGAAGGAGTTTTTGAACCATATGCAGAGGTTTCCTATCTTGAAGGTAAGGAAATTATTCATGAGGATATATTTGATGCAGATGCCTTAGTCGTTAGAACTCGCACAAAATGTGATGCAGAGCTATTACGCGGCTCTTCTGTAAAAGTGATCGCAACTGCAACCATAGGTATGGACCATATCGATTTAGAATATTGCAATAGAGTTGGTATTGAAGTACATAATGCTGCAGGAAGTAATGCTGGTGGGGTGTGTCAATATGTTTTTTCAGCTCTTTATGGAGTTGCTTCAAGGAAGGGAATTAAGCTTGAGGGACAAACACTTGGCATAATCGGAGTTGGCAACGTGGGAAGAAAAGTTGAGGATGTCGCACTTAAGCTAGGATTTAAAGTACTAAGATGTGATCCGCCTAGAGCTGATATTGAAGGAGAAGAGGGATTTTGTAACTTAGACTACCTTCTGGCAAATTCTAAAATAGTTACTATACATACTCCCTTAGATGAGACTACAAGAGGGATGGCAGATGCGGACTTTTTTACATTGATGCAGCCAGGTAGTATTTTTATAAATTCTGCAAGGGGAGAGGTCGTTGATGAAGATGCATTATTAGAGTTATTGCCAAAGTTCGGTGCAGTAATTATTGACACATGGAACAATGAGCCAAATATTAATGAAGAATTAATGCATAAAGTTGATATTGCAACTCCACATATTGCTGGTTATTCTTACCAAGGTAAAAAAAACGCAACAGCTGCAGCTGTACAATCTATAGCTAAGTTTTTTGGTTGGGAAAAATTATATGATTTTGTACCTATAGGTGAAAATTCAGATGTGGAAACTCAGACTGTAACCCTTAGTGATAAGAATCAAGGAGAAATAACATCAATACTTCAATATAATTATCCTATATTTACGGATGACTTTATTTTTCGAATGAGACCAGATAATTTTGAGAAAATGCGATCAGAATATAATTATCGTCGTGAAATATTTATAATATAATTAATAACCACAATCCTATGTTTACAAAAGAAGATTTTCAGCAAATTGAGTCTAGAGGCTCATCTATTTTAGTTGTAGAAGATCAGGTTGAACGCTTTAAGAAAGGCTTCCCTTGGTTGAAAATTGTTGCACCTGCAACGCCTAGCCGTGGAATTCAAGTTTTGACTGAAGCAGAGGAGGAAAAGGCTATAAAATATTATGATGAGGCTGAAATATCAGGTAAGTCTAAGTTCGTACCTGCTTCTGGGGCGGCTTCCCGTATGTTTAAAGACCTTTTTAAAGGCCTAGAAACTCTCGAAAACGGCAAGCCTTTGGAAGAAGATTCTCCAGCATTGAGATTTGTAAAGAATATTTCTTCTTTTGCCTTTTATGATAAGGCTCTATTTGGAGAAGCTGTTAATAATCCAGACTACCAAAGGTCTGTTCTAGAGAAGACTCTTACTGAAAAAGGTCTTAATTATGGAGCAAAGCCTAAGGGTGTTCTAAAATTTCATAAATACTCAGATGGAGAGATTCGCACTGCTTTTGCTGAGCATTTAGTTGAAGCTCAAGACTATATGAAGAATGAAGATGGAACTGCCCATCTTGTAGTAACGATTTCTCCCGAGCATCAGCAATTATTTGAACAAGCATACGCCCAAGTAAAAGAAGCATATGAAAAGAAATATGGAGTCAAATATCATATTACTTTCACATTCCAAGATAAGGCTACTGATACTATTGCAGTTGATGTTGAGAATCGCCCATTCCGTACTCAAGATGATGAACTTCTATTTAGACCAGCAGGTCACGGTGCTCTTATCTATAATCTAAACAAGATTAAAGACGAGTTAGTTTCAATAAAAAATATAGATAATGTTGCCAATGAACGTTTGCTAGGTGTTACAGCTAAATATAAGAAAGTTCTTATGGGCAAGGCTTTGGAAGTTCGTGATACTCTGCATGGTTATATAAGAGATTTGAATTTCCTTACTAGTGATATTTTGAATGCAACTCAACCATTTGTATCTAATGCTCTCGAAAATCATTTCCCTGGAGTGACTAATGTCTACTATGAGCCACAGGTAATAGAATTATGTGAAGAAATTGAAACATATTTGCGTGATATACTTTGTATTGACCTGCCAAAAAATAAAGTGGGTAAAGCGAGGGTTGATGCGTTGTTAGAGAAACTTAATCGTCCAATCAGGGTTTGTGGAATGGTTAAAAACCAGGGCGAACCAGGTGGAGGACCATTTATCATTGCAGAGCAAGATGGCTCTACATCATTACAAATCCTTGAAAGTGTACAGGTAAATCTTTCAGATCCAGCTTCAAAGGCTGCTATGAATTCTGCTACTCACTTTAACCCAGTTGATATTGTATGCTGTCTGCATGACTATATGGGAGAGCCATTCGATTTATTAAAGTATGTGGATGAGAATGCTGGCTTCATTAGCTCAAAGAGCTATCAAGGTCGTGAACTTAAGGCCCTTGAATTGCCAGGACTTTGGAATGGTGCTATGAGCAAATGGAACACTGTCTTTGTGGAAGTACCACTCGAAACCTTCAACCCTGTTAAAGTAGTACTAGACTTATTGCGTCCAGCACATCAATAATCAATGTAAACCGCCTCGTAGAAAAACAAGTCTTATTTTCCACGAGGCGGTTCAAAAATGTACAATTTGATTCAATTATTGCTTTCTCGTGCAAAATATCTGTGTTTTTTCCACGAGGTGGCAATAGTTATTTAAACTGGGCTTCTAATTGGGCAACTTTGGCATCTGCGTCTGGACCAAAGGTGCTGAAATAGAATTTAATCTTAGGTTCTGTTCCTGAAGGACGTATGGTTACCAAATCGCCAGCTTTGTTGTAGAACTGAAGTACGTTTGATGACGGTAGGCCAGTTTCTTCGGGTTTCTTGTAATCAAGAACTTTCACCACAGGTGAGCCAGCGATTTCTTTAGGAGGATTAGCACGATAATCTGACATTATCTTTGCTATCTCTTCAACTCCGGCTTTGCCTTTACGGGTTAAGGATAGAAGCGACTCTTTGTAATAACCAAATTCTGCATAGATGTCATGAAGGACCTGATACAATGTTTTCCCTTGTTCTTTAGCCCATGCTGCTGCTTCTGCCATCATTGCACAAGAAATAGGAGCATCCTTGTCACGAACAAATTCACCTATATTAAAGCCATAGCTTTCTTCACCACCACATATGAATTCGCCCTTACCCTCATTATTCTTAATGATATCGGCAATATATTTAAATCCTGTAAGGACGTTATATAATTTTACATTGTATTTCTTGCATATTGCTGTCATTAACTCTGTTGTAACAATAGTTTTAACACAATATTTGGTCTCATCAAGTTTTCCGAGTTCGTGCCACCTTCTTAGTACGTAATAAGTAAGTATTGAAGCAGTTTGGTTGCCTGTTAGAAGTACAAGTTTACCTTTATTATCACGAACTGCAACTCCAAGACGGTCTGCGTCAGGGTCAGTACCCATAACAATGTCAGCTCCTTCTTTTTCTGCCTTTTCTAAAGCTAGTGCTAGAGCTGCTGCATCTTCTGGATTTGGTGATGGTACAGTAGGGAAGTTGCCATCAAGAACATCTTGTTCTGGAACGTGGATAACATTCTTAAAACCAATTCTCTCAAAGAATTTTGGGATTATATTTACACCCGAGCCATGAATTGGAGTGTAAACAATTTTCAAGTCAGAATGTTTAGCACGTGCTTCTGGAGAGAGCATTAAACCCGTAACTGATTTAAGGTATGCTTCATCCATTTCCACTCCCATTGTCTCAATCTTACCTGCTCCCGGTCCTAAGTCAAACTTAACTAATGAAGGATCGGTAATCTTATTGACTTCTTCTACAATTTCCTTGTCAATAGGCGATAGTACTTGAGCTCCATCCGACCAGAATACTTTATATCCATTGTATTCCTTAGGGTTGTGTGAAGCAGTAATCATAATACCAGCATTAGCTTTTTTAGCTCTAACCGAGTAGCTCATAAGAGCGATAGGACGAAGTTCATCGAAAATGTAAACATTGATACCATTAGCAGCAAGTACATTAGCAGCAATTTTTGCATACTCCTGACTATTGTTACGACTGTCGTATGAAATACATACTTTTAACTCTCCCTTGCAAGATTTCTTGAGATAGTTTGCAAGGCCTTGAGTAGCCATTCCAATGGTATACTTGTTAATCCTATTAGTACCCACACCCATAATTCCGCGAAGCCCACCAGTACCGAACTCTAAGTTACGATAAAATGCATCTTCAAGACCTACTGGGTCCTTAGCTTGAAGTTCACGAATCTTTGCCTTAGTGTCTTCGTCAAAATTTCCGTCCAACCAAGTCTGGACAACTTTTAGATAATCTTTTGCCATTATATAGTTAGTTTAATTTAGTTTAATATATGTAAAATAGCTTAT
>CAYFMO010000024.1:13441-15674 GCA_964344225.1 uncultured Muribaculaceae bacterium
CAACAAATATAATTAATTAATTCAACATAAAAGCTTATTTTTGTAATTGTATTTAAAAATCATTGATTGTATAGGGTTGGATATGACTGACTTACTAAAATTTACTGAGGAACATCAGGAGGATGATGTAACTAAATTAATTTTAAATAGGGATAAATGGCCAGAGATAGATATAGAACTGGCTGTTAATACTATTGTGAGTCGTCGTAAACTTAAGGGTAAAGTAGATGATTGGGCAGAACATCCTGATTTGATTTTTCCACTGACTCTATCAGCAGAACAGTGTAGTAGCCAAGTCACAGGCATATATAAGGCTAATCTTGCTGAAAAAATTGCCAGGTTTTCTAAACAGGATTCATTAGGTGGAAATTCAGAATCTAATATAAGTACTAGAACTTCAAGTCAGGATTGGACTATTGCTGACTTAACTGGTGGTCTTGGGGTTGACACTTGGTATTTCTCACAAAAAGCATCAAAAGTGCTTTATAATGAAATGCAAGAATCTCTATATCAGGCTACTAAATATAATCTAGAAAGGTTGGGAGTTCATAATGTAATTTTTACTAATAGGATAATAGTCGCAGATGACGAAAGGTCTAGGGCTGAAAAAAAACCAGAAACTGCTAATTTGAAAAATGAACAAAAAGAAGCCAGTGTCAAAGAAATTTTAGGTGATTTTCAACCAACTATAATTTATTTAGATCCAGCACGTAGGGGAGAGGGTGGAAAGAAGGTGTTCCTACTAGAAGATTGCAGTCCAGATGTGCTAAGTTTAAAAAGTGAACTTTTCCAATATTCAAGACATATATTATTGAAGCTTTCTCCAATGGCAGATATCACTATGTTGATAGAGAGCTTAGGAGTAGAAACAAAAGAATTCCACGTAGTTTCAGTGGACGGAGAATGTAAGGAAATTTTAGTTTGGATGGATAGGGAGTATGCAGGTGTGGAGCCACTTATTGTGGCTTACGAAGAAAAGAAAAGAATGGGAAATAGTTTTGAATTCTTTCCATCGGAAGAAAAAAAAGCAATAGCTAAACTTACTACAAAGGAGGAGCTAGGCCTCAGTATGCATTCGCAGCGGCTTGATGGGAATATATTTTTATTTGAACCCAATAAGTCTCTTATGAAGGCAGGCGCTTTTAACCTTATAGCAGAAAAATTTGGCATAAATAAATTAGGGAACTCTACACATTTTTATATACATCAAGAAATGAGTTGCGAGTTGTTAAAATATGGCAAACTGAATTCTATTCATTTAATCTATCCTTTTAACAATAAGACGATCAGGTCTTTAGGTAAAGATTATCCCGAAGCAGACCTCACTGCTCGCAATCTCCCTATCACAACAGAGCAACTGCGTAAAAAAATGGGGCTAGATAATAAGGGTAAAAAAAATGAGCATGAATCTAAAAATCACGCTCATATATATGCCTTAAAAGTTGATTTAATAGGTAATTTATTCTTTGTTACTATTAATAATTAATAACTTCTTAATAATCTAATACTTAATATCGTCTACTTATTAGTTCTAAAAGGATGAACTTACTAAAATAAACCATAAAGCTGTGCATCAACCTTATCAGTAATAGATGCAAAGTCTTCAGGGTTATTCTCAAAATCAAGATTGTCAGCCTCTATTGTAAGCACCTTTCCAGGGTAGTTAGCTATAAATTCGTCGTAGCGATTGTTTAAGTTAGTAAGATACTCAATACTAATACCTTTCTCATATTCTCTCCCTCGTTTTTGAATATGTGAAACTAATGTAGGAATTGAAGTTTTTAAATATATAAGTAAATCAGGATTGTGAACTAACGACATCATAAGATGGAATAAATCCATATATGTATCAAAATCGCGTTCTGTTAAGTTCCCCATAGCTTTATTGTTGGCAGCAAAGATGTAGACGCCTTCAAAAATTGTCCTGTCTTGAATAATTACCTCATCCGACTTTGCTATTTCTAGGACATCCTTAAATCTCTGTGTAAGAAAATAAATCTCAAGATTGAAGGACCATCTTTGAATATCTTTGTAATAATCTTCAAGGTAAGGATTATATGTAACAGCTTCAAATTTAGGTGTCCAACCATAATGATTTGCCAACATTTTAGTAAGAGTTGTCTTTCCAGAGCCAATATTTCCAGCAATTCCTATATGCATATTGAATGAAAATTTAAAAATAAGGTCCGATACCAAAGATATGATATCGGACCACTAATTTACGATAGATTTT
>CAYFMO010000025.1:0-15026 GCA_964344225.1 uncultured Muribaculaceae bacterium
TAAATATTCGCGAAATTATGTCATTTGTTCATCTTCACGTTCACAGTCAATACTCTATACTAGATGGCCAGTCTTCAATGAAGGCTCTGTTTGCTAGAGCAGATGAATTGAATATGCCTGCACTTGCCATTACTGACCATGGAAATTTATATGGTGTTAAGGATTTTCTTAAGGTCGCAAAGAAATATCCTAATATAAAACCCATTATTGGCTGTGAGGTTTATGTGTCCCAGTATGACCATACAATCAAAACTAGAGAACATAGGACATATTATCACTTAGTCCTTCTCGCAAAGAATTACAATGGCTACAAAAACTTAATGAAAATTGTTTCAACTGGCCATTTAGAAGGTATGTATTATAGGCCTAGAGTTTCACGTCAGGTAATAGAAAAGTATTCACAAGATCTTATTTGTTGTTCTGCATGTCTAGCGGGAGAGGTTCCTAGGCTTATAAGAGATGGCGATATGAATGGGGCTGAAAAGGCTATTGAGTGGCATAAAAAAGTCTTTGGCGACGATTATTACTTAGAGGTTCAACTCCATAAAACTGAAATTCCTGGCCTATCGCTTGAAGTTTATGAAGAGCAGCTTATTGCCAATAAAGGGATTTTTGAACTAGCAGCAAAAACAAATACTAAAGTTATTGCATCAAACGACATCCACTTTGTTCGCAAAGAAGATGGCCCTGCTCACGATAGGCTTATTTGCCTGACAACCAACGCTTTCGTTGATGACCCTGATCGTATTAGATATACCCAGCAGGAGTATATGAAAAGTCGTGATGAGATGGAAGAACTCTTTCCTGACCATCCTGAAGTTCTGGATAATACTCTTGCGGTTGCAGAAAAGATAGAAAGCTATTCAATAGACAGAGACCCTATACTCCCTGTGTTCACTATTGATGAAGCTTTTATGAAAGAGATTGCTATCCATCTCGAAAAATACAAGCCCATTATTGATGCGGGAAGATGTGATGCGAAAGGGAATGATAGGGGTGAAGCATTTGCTCATTCGGTAGCTTATTTATGCCATTTAACCTATCTGGGAGCAGAAAAACGCTATGGGGACAAAATTACCCAAGAACACAAAGAACGCATTGAGTTTGAGCTCTTGACAATTTCCAAAATGGGCTTCCCTGACTATTTCCTAATTGTTCAGGACTTTATAGCCGCGGCTAGAGCAGAGGGAGTATATGTGGGGCCGGGTCGTGGTTCTGCCGCTGGTTCAGTGGTTGCTTATTGTTTACAAATAACCAATCTTGACCCTATTAAGTATCAACTGCTTTTTGAGCGTTTCCTCAATCCAGACCGTATTAGCCTTCCAGATATTGATATTGACTTTGATGACGAGGGGCGTGCTACTGCCTTCCAATATGTCGAAGATGTATATGGCAAAAACCACGTGTCACACGTTATCACCTTCGGAACAATGGGGGCAAAAAGTGCAATTCGGGATGTCGCACGTGTAAGCCGTCTACCAATTGATGAGTCAAATAGAATTGCCAAGCTCGTTCCAGATAGGCCTTTTACTCAAATGGAAGACGCGGAAGAGCCCATGGGTGAACATGATGTGCTTGGAGAAGGAGAAAAACTCATATATAAAGAGGTAGAAGTCGATGATCCTGCAAATCCAGGACAAAAAATTAAAGTAAAAAAACCATTCCGCAAGTTCAAAAAAGAAGTTACCTACAAAGTAAACCTTAAAAACTGCTATAAATTTGTTCCTGAGCTAAAAGAACTGCGGGAAAATGGAACAGAACTAGTTAAGGAGGTCTTAGATTATGCTCAAAGGTTAGAGGGCTGTATTCGCCAAACAGGTATTCACGCTTGCGCAATGATTATTGGTCGCGGAGACTTAACTGATTATATACCAATTAGTTTAGGGCAAGACAAGGCCACTGGTGATGACGTTTGGGTTTCACAGTTTGAGGGAAGTCATATTGAGGATGTCGGTATGCTTAAGATGGACTTTCTTGGCTTAAAAACTCTTTCTATCATAAAAGAAACTCAAGAAAACATTAAAAAGCGTAGCGGAAGAGTTTTCGATATAGAACAAATTCCTATTGATGATAAGTTAACATACGAACTTTACAGCCGAGGAGATACTACTAGTATATTCCAATTTGAGTCTCCTGGGATGAAAGAGTGGCTTACCAAGCTTCAGCCAACTCGTTTTGAGGACCTTATAGCTATGAATGCTCTTTATAGACCTGGTCCTATGGACTATATTCCTTCTTTCGTTGAAAGGAAACAAGGACGAGAGAAAGTGGATTATGACCTTCCTATAATGAAACATTATCTTGAAGACACATATGGAGTCACAGTGTATCAAGAGCAGGTCATGCTACTTTCTCAAGCTATTGCTGGCTTTACAAAGGGAGAAGCGGATACCCTACGGAAAGCTATGGGTAAGAAGATTTTCGACCTTCTACAGTCTTTAAAAGGGAAATTCATTGATGGTGGTATGAAAAATGGGCACCCTAAAGATATTCTTTTGAAGATTTGGGGAGATTGGGAAAAGTTTGCACAATATGCCTTCAACAAGTCCCACGCAACTTGCTACGCCTGGGTGAGCTACCAAACAGCCTATTTAAAAGCACACTACCCTGCTGAATTCCAAGCAGCCAACCTAAGTAAGAATCTCGATAAAATGGATGAGATTAAGAAAATTATGGACGACTGCAAAAAAAATAAAATCAAAGTTCTAAGCCCTGATATCAATGAAAGTAATGCTCGATTTACTGTAAATAAAGATGGGCACATCCGTTTTGGTCTTGGTGGAATCAAGGGTTTTGGTGAAAACATAGTTAGGGCTATTATTAATGATAGAGAGGAAAATGGACTATATACAGATATTTATGATTTCATAGAAAGGATGTCTGGAATCGTCAATAGAAAAGGATTTGAGTCTCTTTTATATTCGGGTGCCTTTGATAGTTTTGGCGCTAAAAGAACTCAATATGAGCTTCCTTGCCCTAGTGGAGACTCGTTCATAGATACGCTTATACGCTATGGCGAGCTATTTAAAAAGGACACTTTAAATGATGCTGTTTCACTTTTTGGAGAGGCAGAAGAGCTTAAGCCAGAAAGGCCTACCATCCCCGAATTTCTGGGAGAAGAAAACAGTATTGACCTTCTTCATAAAGAAAAAGAACTAGTGGGAATGTATTTGTCAGCTCATCCTTTAAATCAACACAGTTTTGAAATTGAGCATTTTACAACTTGTTCTTTAGACCAACTTGACGATTTAATAAATACTTGCAGGGAAAGTGGGCAGAAAAAAAATGTAACTGTTGCTGGTTTCATTACCAACACAGAAACATTATTTACTAAAAACGGGAAACCTTGGTCTAGGACTGTAATTGAAGACTATAATGGTAGCTATGAGTTTAGGCTATTCACTAAAGAACACGAGACCTTTATGGGATATCTTAAAAACCATTATTCTATTTTAATAGAAGGCTCAATTGAAGAAAGATATTTCAAAAGACAGGACCAGAGTGGCAATACCCCTCCTGCTGAATATTTGTTCAAAATAAAAAATATGATGTTGCTTGGAAATAGTACAGAAAAGTTTCTTAAGGGCCTTGTTGTCAACCTTACCACGCCTATGCTGAATGCTCAATTTAGAAAGGATTTGGTTTCAATTTTAAAGAAATTTAAGGGCAAGACTCCCCTTTCAATGAATTTATATGACCCCGAAAAGAAATGGAAAGTTGAATTTAAATCAAAAAAGTACAGAGTCGACGTAAACTCAGAGTTTATTGAAGCCCTTGAAAGTTACAACATTCCATATGAAATATTAAAGTAGTTGTTATGGATAACGATAGTTTTTTAACCTTAGGTAGGATAGATGCAATTGCCAAACTTTATGAAGGTTCTGGCTATAAATGTGTAGAAAACCCTCATTTTGAAACACAAGGCAAGGGAAGTGTACAAACTAATAGTCGTACTTTTTTAGAGGGTATTGACTTTGATTTAACATATTTCCCATTAAAACATCTTGGTTATAAAACCGTTGTTGCCATTACAGGTGAGCTTTACGCAAAAATGTCTCATCCTCAGATTCTCTCTGCAAATATCGCTGTTTCATCAAAGCTAGATTTCGAACATATTAAAGACATTTGGGAAGGCTTGACAACAGCCGCTAAAGAACATGGATACAAAGATGTTTCATTGGACTTGGCGCCCTCGCGGCATGGTTTAATCATAAGTTTAGCTGCCACAGGAGCCCAGAGCCACCTTATGGCAAAACGTCATTCTGTGGCTAAGTCTATGGATTTAATCTGTGTTTCTGATAATCTTGGTGCTGCTTTCCTTGGTCTTCAGGTCCTTGAAAGAGAAAAAAGAAACTTCATTCAAGCTCAAGAGGGGGCAAAACAACCAGACCTAGAGGATTATAAGCACATGGTTGGGGCCTACCTAAAGCCTAGCATCAACCCCACTATCGTAGATCAATTAGAAAATGCTGAGATTATGCCTTCTTATGGGTATTTAGTCAACAAAGGCCTTGCAGACACAGTAAAGAAACTAGTCAGAGACAGTGGTCTAGGAGCTAAAATCTATGTTGACAAGCTCCCCTTCGCAGGCAACACTTTCGACCTGAGCAAGGAGCTAAATATTGACCCCATAACTGTCGTTATGAATGGTGGTGATGACTACAGACTTCTCTTCACCATCCCAATTGGCAAACACGACAAGTTCCGCCGCGACTTCCAAACCTTCGACATCATCGGCCACCTCGCCAAACCTGAAGTCGGCCCCGTTTTAGTAACCCCCGAAGGCCTCGAACTCCCAATCAAAGCCCAAGGTTGGTAAAATGATTTTTTTGGAATTTTTAGGACAATTTTTGAACTTCCTTTAACACCTAGCATAACTTTAAGAATATCAATCAGTTATCCTTAAGGCCCCGCTCTCTCAACTCTCTGAGAATTGAAGATTTGGAAAAGCGTGGAAGATTCATCGCGAAAAATCAACAAAATATAGGGGTAATTTGATAGCAACATATGAAGTTCTAAAAATAAGACCCTCGGAAATGTATAAAAATATCCGAGGGTCTCATATTTTGAATTGCTAAGATTTGATCTAGTTTACAACTACACTAATTTTTTTAGCAAGTTACTCATACTAACTTTTTCATCGATGATAGAATGCAATTCTGAAATTTTCACTCTTCTTTGCTCCATCGAATCGCGATGACGAATTGTTACGCTTTCATCCTCTAAAGAGTCGTGGTCAATAGTAACACAGAAAGGAGTACCAATTGCATCTTGACGACGATACCTTCTACCAATAGAATCTTTCTCGTCATATTGACAATTGAAATCAAATTTCAAATCATCCATAATCTTAGTTGCTAGCTCTGGAAGTCCATCTTTTCTAACAAGAGGAAGTACAGCAACCTTAACAGGAGCAATTGGTGCTGGTATACTTAATACAACACGTGATTCTCCATTCTCTAGCTGTTCTTCTTTATATGAATTAGAAAGAACTGAAAGTATCATTCTATCCAAACCAATAGAAGTCTCGACAACATAAGGTACATAACTCTTCCCTTCTTCTGGATCAAAATATTGAAGTTTCTTTCCTGAGAATTGCTGGTGGTTTCCAAGGTCGAAATCTGTTCTTGAGTGAATTCCTTCTAGTTCTTTGAAGCCAAATGGGAAACGGAATTGGATATCTGTTGCAGCATTTGCATAGTGGGCTAACTTCTCGTGATCATGGAAACGATAATTTTCTTCTCCCATTCCTAGTGCAAGATGCCATGCTAAACGCTGTTCCTTCCATTTTGCAAACCAGTCCAACTCAGTACCTGGCTTAATAAAGAACTGCATTTCCATTTGTTCAAACTCCCTCATACGGAACACAAACTGACGAGCAACAATCTCATTTCTAAACGCTTTTCCAATCTGTGCAATACCAAACGGAATCCTCATACGACCTGTTTTTTGAACATTTAGATAGTTCACAAAAATACCTTGAGCCGTCTCTGGACGAAGATAAATAACGTTTGTATCACCAATTACACTACCTAGCTGAGTTGAGAACATTAGGTTGAACTGACGAATTTCTGTCCAATTCTTAGTTCCCGAAATAGGACATACAATATCCAAATCGATGATTAGCTGGCGAAGTGCTTCAAAATCATCCGCATTCAAAGCAGCATTCATCCTAGTTGTTGCTTCATCAATTTTTTCTTGATGGCGTAGAACGTTAGGATTTGTTGCAAGAAATTGCTTCTCATCAAAAGCTTCTCCAAACCTCTTTTGGCCTTTCTCTACTTCCTTGGCTATTCTATCTTCAAGCTTTCCTATATATTCCTCAAGCAGTACATCGGCCCTATATCTCTTTTTAGAATCCCTATTATCAATTAGTGGGTCATTAAATGCTCCTACGTGACCTGATGCCTCCCAAATTTTAGGGTGCATGAAAATAGCAGAATCAATACCCACGATATTGTCATTAAGTCTGGTCATTGACTCCCACCAATATCTCTTGATATTATTCTTCAGCTCTGTACCCAATTGTCCATAATCATATACAGCGCCTAGCCCATCATAAATTTCACTTGAAGGGAAGATAAAACCATACTCCTTACAATGTGAAACCAAAGCCTTAAAAAGTTCTTCTTGTGTCATAATATTTATTTTTACTTATTTCTATTTCAAAAAAACCGCACCAAGATAGTCATTTTGTTTGAGAATTCAGCTTAAATATCTCTGGAAAAGCATAAAGCACTTTTTCTGAAGCGATTTCTTTCAATGGAATCATAACAAAATCTCTCTCCCCCATCAATTTATGAGGTATTGTTAGATTATCCATATTAATCCTCTCATTACCCCAAAATAGAATATCTATATCAATGAGCCTAGAACTATAAATCCTCTTCCCGTCTATATCAAACTCTGGTCTATCCACTCTCCCCAAAGAAGCCTCTATCTCTTTACACTGCCCTAATAAATATAATGGAGTCAACTCTGTATTATCATCCAACTCATAACAAACAACAGCATTTATAAACTTTTCTTTACTCTCAAAGCCCCATGGTTCTGTCTCCAAAAACGAAGAAAGCGCCTTGTAAGGCGTTTTCAGTCTTTTTGAGAGTTGTTCTATTGCCTGAGTCAAATTACGCTCTCTGTCGCCCAAATTTGACCCCAAAGAAAGATATATCTCCATATTTCTATATCTAATTTTCTCCTAGAATTCTTAAATAAGATATAAGTCAGAAGATGTTTAATAATCTAATCCTAATTCAATAAGTGCTTCTTCTGACATCCTGCTTTTATCCCACGCTGGCTCAAAAACCAAATCAATTTCTGATCCCATAACGCCAGGAACATCATCAACAGCCTGCTTTACTTGCTCTACAATATAGTCTGCCATAGGACAATTCGGCACAGTAAGCGTCATCTGGATATACACCTCTTGTTCCTCATTCACTCTTATCTCATATATAAGTCCCAAGTCATAAACATTAACTGATATTTCTGGGTCATACACCTGTCTAAGCGCCCTTATTACATTTCTCTCTATATTTAACTCGCTCATACTTGTTCCTATATTTTAATTCAATTTATTGCCTATTTTTCGATTCACTGTTCTGAATTACAGCATTGTCACTATTTCTTCTTGTTAAGTATCTTTTTCTTATCTTTAAATTGTTCTATGTAGAACATTTTTAGCCAAAAATATTGTTTGCTGCTATTTCTTTAATTTTAGCAATCATTGAGACTAATCCATTTGACCTCGTAGGAGATAAGTTTTCTTTTAATCCAATCTTTTCTATAAAAGAAAAATCACTAGAATTAATTTCTTCTGCCGTCCTCCCCGAATACAAATTTATTAGCAAAGCGATTATACCTTTTGTTATTATCGCATCACTATCTGCACTAAAGAAAATCTTATTATCCTCAACCCTGTAATCAAGCCAAACTCTTGATTGACAGCCCTTTATAAGTCTCTCTTCCGTTTTAAGAGACTCTGGATATTCCTCTAGAGTTTTGCCTAAATCTATTAGGTATTCATACTTGTCAAGCCATTCATCAAACATTGAAAACTCTTCCACAATGGCCTGCTCTGCTTCTTTTAATCTCATATATGTATTTTTATAAGCCTTATATACAACATTAACCCACTGAATTACAACTAACTAGACCAGCATATCAATTGCTTTATTTAATGAAGCAATGAAATACTTCGCTTCGTCCATTGTATTATATGGTGCAAAGGAAGCCCTCAACATACCGGTAACTCCGCATACATCCATCAATGGCTCTGCACACATTTGACCTGATCTAAGCGCTATACCTAATTTATCTAAAATCATAGCTAAGTCTTGATGGTGTACTCCTTCTACAGAAAAAGAAAAAAGTGGGGCCTTTTCATCCAAAGAAGATTTTGGCTTCCCATATATTTTTATTCTTTTATCAGAGCTTAATGAATCATAAACATAGCATTTTATTTCTTTAAGATTTGCCTCTATTTCTTGTTCAAATGTTGATTTTAAGAACTCCAAGGCTGGTTTTAAAGTAGGTACAGAAGTGAAGTTCTGCGTTCCTGCTTCATACTTTAATGGTAGCGGAGCAAAGGTTGTTTCTTTGAAACTAACATTGCCCACCATCTCCCCTCCTCCCATAAAAGGTGGCATTCTATCTAACCACTTCTTCTTACCATAAAGAACGCCAACTCCTGTTGTAGCGTAGACCTTATGGCCAGAAAAAGCATAAAAATCACAATCTAGTTCCTGTACATCCACCTTAGTATGAACAATTCCTTGCGCTCCATCAACAAAAACAGCAACATCCTTTGAATGGCAAATATCTACTATTTCTTTTATAGGATTTATTAAGCCTAGTACATTTGAAATATGGGTTACTGCCAAAAGTTTTGTCCTTTCTGTACAAAGATTTTCTAACAAATCTACTTTCAAATACCCATTTTCATCTATTGGCAACACCTTTAAAATAGCGCCCTTTCTTTTACACATTAACTGCCACGGAATAATGTTAGAGTGATGCTCTGCTTCTGTTACAATTATTTCATCACCCTCTTTAACTAACGCTTCACCAAAACTAAAAGCAACTAAATTCACTGCTGCAGTTGTGCCTGATGTAAAAACTATTTCTTCTCTTGACGCCGCGTTTAAATACTCCTTAACAAAGTCTCTTGTTGCTTCATAAGCTGCGCTAGCCTCATCTGAAAGACAATGAACCGCACGATGGATATTAGCATTAGACTCTGTAGCTAACTTATTCCATAAATCTAAGACTTGTTGCACCCTTTGGGAGGTTGCTGCACTATCAAGATATACTAAATCTTTCCCATAAACTTTACGAGAAAGTGTGGGAAATAACATTCTTATATTTTGAATTTTGTCCATAAGTCTGCAAATTTACAAAAACTAATTCTCTTTGTGGTATAATATGTTTTTATTTTTCCTTTAAAAGCTTTTCGTCACTTTAGATATCTAAAGATTTATAGTATTTTTGTATGGCTTAAATTATAAAAAACAGAATATACGTTCAAGCATTTTTTAAACACAAATTCCTTTTTATTTACTGATAATCAAGATATTAAAGAATTATTATATAAATAAAACAATTAATTTTTATAAGTATGATAGACTACATTAAAGGTGATATTATAGAACTACATCCAACTGAGACTGTTTTAGAGTGTAATAACATAGGATACAAAATTCTTATTTCACTACAAACATTTACTGCTCTTGAAAACCAAACTAGGGTTACAATTTATATCCACCATCACCTAAGAGAAGATGAAGAACTTTACTATGGTTTTGCCACAAAAGACGAAAGAGAAATGTTTCGCCTTTTAATAAGTGTTTCTGGCATAGGCGCGGTTACAGCTAGAATGATGTTGTCTTCTCTTACTAGCGAAGAAATCAGAACAGCTATTCTTAGTGACGATGTAATGAGAATAAAAAGCGTCAAAGGGATTGGTTTAAAGACTGCACAAAGACTTATTCTTGAACTTAAAGACAAAGTCGTTAAGGGCGAGGGAGCAGAAGTTTCATTATTAATCGGACATCAGGAAAGCAAAGTTATTCAAGAAGCAACTACTGCCCTAGTAATGCTTGGCTTCGCAAAACCTAAAGTTACAAAGGTTATTCGTGATGTGATTAAAGAAAAACCAGATGCAACACTTGAAGCCATAATAAAAATTTGTCTACAAAGATTATCCTAAATTCTATAGAATTGTTCCACGTGGAACAATTTAATGTGCGACTTTTATCTTCCAAAATACACTAAAAGAACAGATATATCTGCAGGAGAAACTCCTGAAATTCTTGATGCCTGTGCAATAGATCGAGGGGCATATTTTTTAAGCTTATGTCTACACTCTATTGACAAACTTTCTACTTTATCAAAATCAAACCCCTCAGGAATGACTAAATTTTCTAGCCTCATTATTTTATCTGCCATCGCCTGCTCTCGCTCAATATAGCCCTTATATTTAATGCTTATCTCAGAGGACTCAAGAATATCATTCTTATAATTTTCAACTATTTTTTTATCCATACTGTCTCCCTCTAGCATAGAAAGAGGATATTCTGTATTTGTCTTAAGGACAAAAGAGGAAAACTTCATAGACTCCGCATCTTCTCTTTTTACCTTTTCATCATAAGAATCATAAGAACCAAAAGACAATAAATCAATATAATTATAATCTTCCTTTAATAAATTATTTAATGGCGATGCAAATTCTTGCTCTAAATCTATATTGTTTTTAAGAAATGTTCCACGTGGAACATTTTCTAATATATTGTTTAAATTCACTTGTGGCCTTGCTATCAGTTCTGCTATTTTTCTTCTATTGGAAATCTGACTTGTTTCTGCTTTTATTAAATACGGATTTATAGTTTCTGGTTTAATAGATGTTGTGACAAAGAAATCATTTAGTTTATGAATAGCCTCATATTTTCTTTGTGTATAATCATATCTAAATTTGTCTGCTAAGCCTAATTTATAAGACAGCTCAGTTAGTCTTAAGTCAGCATTATCCTGCCTTAACAATATTCTATATTCAGCTCTTGATGTAAACATACGATAAGGCTCATCAACACCTTTTGTTATAAGATCATCGATTAAAACACCAATATAAGCCTGGTCTCTTTTTAGAATAAACGGCTCCTGTCCCCTACATTTTAAATGTGCATTTATACCTGCCATCATTCCTAAGGCGCCTGCTTCTTCGTAGCCTGTTGTTCCATTAACCTGGCCCGCTAAATACAAACCTTCAATATGCTTAAGTTCAAGCGTAGGTTTTAATTGTGTAGGATCAAAGAAATCATACTCAACTGCATAACCCGGCCTAAAGACTTTAGCGTTTTCAAAGCCTTCAATCGAATGAAGTGCATCCATCTGTACATCTAATGGAAGAGATGAGGAAAATCCTTGTAAATAATACTCATTTGTATATCTGCCTTCTGGTTCAAGAAATAATTGATGAGAGCCCTTTCCTGCAAATGTTCTAAGTTTATCTTCGATACTTGGACAGTATCTAGGTCCTATACCTTGAATTTTTCCAGTATACATAGGAGAATCTTTAAATCCTGTTCTTAATATATCGTGGACTTTTTCATTTGTATGAGCTATAAAACAAGGCATTTGTGGACTTCCATTTTGTATTGTTGAAAGAAATGGAAGATAGGAAAATTTGTCTGGTATCTGGTCTCCATTTTGAACACTTAATTTTGAAAGGTCAACAGTTGAAACATCTATTCTTGAGGGAGTTCCTGTTTTCATTCTTGCTGTTTTTATTCCCATATCCTTTAACTGTTCTGTTAAATGATATGAACTCATATCCCCCATTCTGCCACCTTCAAATTCTGTCTTACCAATATACATTTTACCATTTAGGAAGGTTCCAGCAGTCAAGATAACTGTCTGAGAATTGAATATTGCTCCTGTTACTGTACGTACCCCTTTAATTTTTGAATTCTCAAAAAGGAAAGAAACTACAGTATCTTGGTAAATGTCTAATAATGAAGCACTTTCAAGGATTTTTCTCCAAGCTAAAGAGAAATGTAATTTATCACATTGAGCACGGGGGCTCCACATTGCTGGTCCTTTTGATTTATTCAACATTCTAAATTGGAGAGAAGAAGCGTCACTTACAATCCCTATATACCCACCAAGAGCATCTATTTCTCTTACAATCTGCCCCTTCGCTATTCCTCCTATTGCTGGATTACAAGACATTTGAGCAAACTTATTCATATCCATAGAAATAAGTAAAACTCTAGAACCCATCCTAGAAGCAGCCATAGCAGCTTCACATCCAGCATGTCCCCCGCCTACAACTATTACATCATATATATTTTGCATATTCAATTGGCAATGTTTAAATTTAATTTATAATATGTTGATTATTAAGATATTATAAAAAATCCCTCAAAGAAAGATAATAATTTTCCTTTTCTCTCATCAGTTTAATATCTTCTTCTGTTTGATCGTCATAACCTATTAAATGTAATAACCCATGTACCATAACTCGATTTAATTCATCGTGAAACTCTGTATCATACTCTATGGCATTTTCTTTTATTGTATCTACACTAATAAAAAGATCCCCTGATAATTTATCACCATCATTGTAATTAAAGGTAATGATATCAGTAAAATAATCGTGTTGCAAATATTTTTGATTTATATCCAAGATATAATTATCAGAACAGAAAATAATATTGATATCGCCTATTCTGCGTATTTCACTTTCAGCAACAAGGCGCAACCACTTATTATTTAATGACTTACCCTTAAAAATAAATTTAGTGTCTTCAAAATGATAAGAAATCATAATTTTATATTTTGCGCAAATTTACAACTATTAAATAAAAATGTTTGAAAAAATGATTATTATTTATAACTTTACCGGGCAAAAACGAAGATAAAAGCATAATAATATGGAAGTTAAAAAAACAGAAAAAGCTGATTTGAAGAACAAAAGACTTTTGTTTCTCGAGATTGGGTTAATCATTGCCCTTATAGCAGTGTATTTTGCATTTGAATGGACAAGTCAAGAAACTCATGTTTCCTTTCTAGAAGACACTACTGAAATTAAGGTTGAGGAAGAAATCATTCCTATTACTCAAGAAACTGCACCTCCTCCACCATCTGCACCTTCAATCCCTGTTTTGTCAGACCAAATTGATATTGTAGATGACAACATCGAACTGGATGACAATATATTTATGAATTTTGAGGATAATGATAATTTTGGTGTTGAAATTAGAGACTACATTGAAGCAGTAGAAGAAGAGGTTGTTGAAGAAGAAGCTATTCCATTCCAATTAGTTGAGGAAAAACCTTCATTTATGGGTGGAGACGCCAATGCATTTTCTAAATGGGTTAACCAAAGATTAGTTTATCCAGAAAGTGCAAAGGAAAATGGTGTACAAGGCCGTGTGACTCTTCAATTTACAGTAGAGAAAGATGGTTCTGTAACAAAAATCAAAGTTCTTCGTGGTGTGGATCCATCGTTGGATAAAGAGGCAATGCGTGTTGTAGCGATGTCTCCAAAATGGAAACCAGGAAAACAAAGAGACCGTGCAGTTCCAGTAACTTACACTTTCCCTGTGATTTTCCAATTGAGATAATTATTATTAAAAATATCTTAAGGTCATCCATTCTATGGGTGACCTTTTTTAATCTTATTCATTGAATTTTAAATGATTGAAAAAAAAGAAATAGTATACGATAAAGCTGTATTTGTCGGTGTAATAAAACAAGGTGACGATGAAAGACAAGTAATGGAATACCTTGATGAACTAGAATTTCTTGCAGAAACAGCTGGTGCTGAAGGTGTTAAAAAATTTGTTCAAAAACTAGAAAAACCTGATAATAGAACTTATATAGGAAGTGGAAAACTTCAAGAAATAAAAGAATATATTGAGAAAGAAGAAATTGATATAGTAATATTTGATGATGAACTCTCCCCTACTCAACTTAGGAATATTGAAAGAGAATTAGATAGGATTGTATTAGATAGAACCAACTTAATTCTAGATATTTTTGCACAAAGAGCAAAAACTGCTTATGCTAAAACTCAAGTAGAACTTGCTCAGTATCAATATCTTCTACCAAGGCTTACACGAATGTGGACTCACTTGGAGAAACAAAGAGGAGGTATTGGTATGAGGGGGCCAGGTGAAACTCAAATTGAAACCGACCGTCGTATAATTCAAAATAAGATTACAAAACTTAAAGAACAACTTAAAAAGGTTGATAAACAAATGGCCTCACAAAGAGGTAATCGAGGTTCTTTAGTTAGAATTTCTTTAGTAGGATATACTAACGTAGGCAAAAGTACTATTATGAATTTACTCGCAAAAAGTGACGTTTTTGCAGAAAATAAACTATTCGCAACATTAGATACTACTGTTAGAAAAGTTGTCATTGAAAATGTACCTTTTTTATTAAGTGATACTGTTGGATTCATTAGAAAATTACCCACACAACTAGTAGAAGCTTTTAAAAGTACTCTTGATGAGGTTAGAGAAGCTGATATTCTTATGCATGTAGTGGATATTTCTCACCCTAATTTTGAAGAACATATGAGAGTTGTAGAAGAAACTCTAAAAGATATTGGTGCAATTGATAAGCCTATATTCGTTGTATTTAATAAAATTGATGCATATAGGTATGAAGAATATGATGAGTTTTCGTTAACGCCTAAAAAGCCTGAAAATTACACTTTAGATGAGTTTAAAAATAGTTGGATAGCAAGGGAAAATACTCCGTGTATATTTATTTCTGCAATAAATAAGACAGGATTAAATAAATTACGCTCAGATTTATATAAAATGGTAGCAGAAATACACGCTGGACGCTATCCATTTGATACATTCCTTTGGTAATAAAAAATTATGATTAAAAAAAAGGTGAGTAAAAGTCAAAAACTAATACTCACCTTTATTTTATTCTAAAACTTTATTTAGTCTTGAAATTTTGCACTTAAGAATTCTCTATTCAAACGAGCAATATGAGCAACAGTTACCTTC
>CAYFMO010000026.1:0-14876 GCA_964344225.1 uncultured Muribaculaceae bacterium
GAACAAAAGTGGAGAGATAAGGCAAGAGAGCTCTCAAAGGGATTATCTAGAATATTTAAAGATAAAAGTGCTAATGAGTATTATAGGAAGATAATAAATGCGAGAGATAGGGGCATCAAGTATTTTGTAATTAATGACAAGGTTACCCACGATACATATTTAGAATTAAAGAAGCTTCCTCTTTTCAACGAAAGTAGTTACAGGGGTGGGCTTGTTGTTGATAAAAAAGACATTAGAGATTACCCATATAATCAACTTGCAAAGCGTGTTATTGGCCATATAAAAGACCTTGAAGACACAAATATTAGGACAAGAATTGGAATAGAAGCAGCCTTTGATACAGAGCTTAAGGGTAAAGAAGGCAAAGTATGGAAAAGACTAACCGATAACAAAGGAAGGATTATTGACAGGGATAGTGCTATAGTAAATGTTGTTAATGGTAACAATGTACGCACTACAATTGATATAAACCTACAAGATATTGCAGATAGGGCTCTTCGAAAACAAATATATGATAAGGAGAATATTGAGGGTGGCTGTGTAATTCTAATGGATGTTCAGACAGGTGCAATTAGAACTATGGTTAATCTGAGAAAAGGTAGAAATGGTGTCCTATCCGAAGATTATAATATGGCAATTGGTGTTGCTGGAGAGCCGGGCTCAGTATTTAAAGCTGCTGTCTTAATGGCACTACTGGAAGATGGGGGAATAAAGCTTAGCACAACCATACCTACTAACCACGGTGTACTAAATAATAGAGTTAGTGCTGATGAATATATACGCAACTACGAAAGAAGAACAGGTGAAAAAGAAATTTCGGTATTAGACGGTTTTGAAATTTCATCAAACTATGTTTTTAGAAAACTAGTTCAAGACAGATACGGTGAAAATCCCCAAGAGTTCATTGATATATTAAAAGGCTACCATCTAAATGGAGATTATGACTTTGAGATAGCAGGTTTTCAAAAACCTACTCTCCCTGATCCACAACAAAAGGGGTGGAGTCCAACAGACCTTATTTCAATAGCTATTGGTTATACAGTTACTGAAACACCTTTACATATAGCAACATTTTACAATGCCATTGCTGCAAAGGGAAGGTTAACTAAGCCATATATAGTTGAAGCTATTGAAAAAGATGGGAAAGTACTAAAGGAGTTTAAGCCAACTGTACTAGAAAGAAGCATTTGTTCAAAAGCTACTGCTGATAGTATTGGCTATGCTCTTGAACACGTAGTAGTTGAAGGTACTGGTAGAAATCTTAGGGCAGCTAAATCAAAGGTCGCTGGTAAGACAGGTACCGCAAGAGTTGTACTAAGTGCAGAGGAGAGAAAAGGAAGTAGAGACCCATACCAAGATACTAATGGACAACGTCGCTATCAAGCAACATTTGTAGGCTACTTCCCTGCTGATAATCCACAGTATACAATTTTGACCACACTTTATTCAGTGCTTTCAAAAGAAATATTTTATGGTGGAACACTACCTGCTTACACTACTCTTGAAATTGTAGACAATGTATACGCCTTTAATAATCAAATGGGTGGAGAGTATAAAAAACTCGAAAAAATGCCTGTTATGAAAGCAAAAGAAGTAGTAATAGGAGATAAATATAAGGTGCCAAATGTAGTAGGTATGGGATTAAGCGATGCTATTTATTCAATTGAAAACCACGGATTTAAATGTGAATACAGTGGAATGGGGCACGTAAAATCTCAAACCCCAGAAGCAGGAAACCAATTGGCTCCAGGAAGTATAATTAAGATAGTATTAAAATAAAATGAAATTAAATAGACTCATATCCAAACTCGACGTTGTTTCTTTTTCAGGAAACACGGGAACTGAGGTAAAAAGTATAACCAGCGATTCACGTAAGGTCGAATTAGGTGCACTATTTATCGCAGTAAAGGGGTTTGCTATCGACGGCCACAGCTACTCTAAATCAGCTGTAGAAAAAGGTGCTTGTGCTATTGTTTATGAGGACAAGGTTTCATTGGATGCAAACTTAAAAGATATTGACCGTGCGAAGATTGCATTAATACAAGTAGATAACTCAAGACGTGCCTTAGCAATAATAGCGTCAGAATTTTATGACAACCCTTCAACTAAATTGAAGTTAGTGGGGATAACAGGAACTAACGGTAAAACTACCACTGCTACTCTCCTACACCAGCTTTTTACTAACCTAGGATATCATTGTGGTTTACTTTCTACTATTGCCAACTATGTAGGTAAAAAGAAATTTGAAACCAGTAACACCACATCTGACCCTTTGATAATCAACTCATTACTTAATGATATGGTTAATGATGGCTGTGAGTTCTGTTTTATGGAGGTTAGTTCAATTGGAGTTGAGCAGGATAGAGTGGAAGGTTTGAATTTTAAGGTTGGTATTTTTTCAAATCTCACCCACGACCATTTGGATTACCATAAAACCTTTGCTGAATACCTACATTGCAAAAAACTTTTCTTTGATAGACTGCCAGAAGATGCTATTGCAATCACAAATATTGATGATAAAAATGGTATGGTAATGGTGCAAAATACAAGGGCAAAAGTGGTGACCTACTCTTGTAAAACTATTGCAGACCATAGCTGTAAAATTATTGAGGAGAGCTTCGATGGAATGCTATTAAAGATAGATGGAGTAGAGGCTTGGAGTAGACTAATAGGACAGCACAATGCATATAACCTATTAGCACTATACACAACTGCTTTAAGTCTTGGTTCAAAAGAAGAAGAAACCTTAATTGCTCTTAGCGATTTAAGACCTGTAGCAGGACGCTTAGAAAACATACAAGGGCCCGATGATAAGGTTGTTGTAATTGATTACGCACACACACCAGATGCACTAGAAAATGTCCTTACTACATTAAGAGAAATAGCACCTGAAAGACAATTAGTTTGTCTTTTTGGTTGTGGCGGAGATAGAGATAAAACAAAACGTCCAGAGATGGCGCAAGTGGCACAGGAGTTATCAGACAGAATTATAGTAACATCTGACAATAGTAGATCAGAAAAAACAAGTGATATAATGGCAGACATTAAAGCTGGCTTAGACCTTAGTGGAAGAGCGAAAAGTCTATTTATAGAAGATAGAGAAGAAGCCATTAGAACAGCAATAATGATTAGCCAGCAGGGCGCAACCATACTTCTTGCTGGTAAAGGACACGAGACTTATCAAATTTTAGGAAATGAAACTCATCATTTTGATGAAAAAGAAATAGTAGGAAAAATTTTTAATGAATTAAAGAATTAAGGACAATGTTATACCATCTATTTGAATACCTTAAAGATTATGATATACCTGGACAAGGACTAATGCAGTACTTGAGTTTTAGAGCTATACTTGCAAGTTTAACTTCTCTCTGTATGGGAATTTTTGTGGGTAAGAAAATCATAAAATTTATTAGAAAGAAACAGATAGGAGAAGAAATTCGCGACCTAGGTTTAGAAGGTCAAAAGACAAAATCAGGCACACCTACTATGGGTGGAGTCATTATTTTCCTATCAATAATGGTCTCTGTACTATTGTTTGCAGACCTAACTAACATCTACATTATCTTATTGTTAATCACCACTGTATGGTTTTTCCTAATAGGTTTTGCAGATGATTACATCAAGGTTTTTAAACACAATAAAAATGGTTTAAGTGCAAAGACAAAGCTTGTTGCTCAGGGTATTTTGGGCTTATCTATTGGACTTGCTGTATGCTTTAGCAATCAAATAGTTGTTAGGGAGCAACATCCTAGTCAAGAACTAGCAGAAGAGCAAGTCTTAACTGAGCAGCAAATCATAAAGGATCAAGTTAAAAGTACTAAGACAACCATTCCTTTTGTAAAACACAATGAGTTTGATTACAAATGGTTATCACCTTTCAAAGGCAAATGGGGTTGGTATGGTAAATGGGCTATATATGTGATAATGATTGTAATAGTAATTGTAGCTTGTTCAAATGGTACTAACCTTACTGATGGGATGGATGGTCTCGCAAGCGGCACTTCAGCCATCGTCGGGGTTGTATTGGGAATTTTTGCTTATCTGGGTGGTAACGTGCTAAATGCCCAATATCTAAATATTATGTACATACCAGGCAGTGGGGAGATCGTGGTCTTTATGGCTGCTTTTGTAGGTGCATTAATTGGGTTCCTATGGTACAACTCATATCCAGCGCAAGTATTTATGGGGGATACAGGAAGCTTAATGCTAGGTGGAATCATAGGAGTAACAGCCATCCTGATTAGAAAGGAACTCCTAATTCCAATTCTATGTGGAATTTTCTTCGTAGAGAGCCTTTCTGTACTTATGCAAAGGTCTTATTTCAAATATACAAAGAAAAAATATGGAGAAGGAAGGAGAATATTTAAAATGGCTCCACTTCACCACCATTTCCAAAAAGAAGGTATACCTGCCTTAATTAGATTCCCTAAGAGAGCTTTACCTGAGGCAAAAATAGTAGTTAGGTTTTGGATTATTTCCTTAATCCTAGCAGTAGCAACAGTAGCAATGTTAAAAATTAGATAATTATGTCAAGAGTAGTTGTATTAGGCGGAGGTGAGAGCGGAGTCGGTTCTGCTATCCTCGCAAAAACAAAAGGTTTTGATGTTTTCCTTTCTGATAAGGGAAAAATAAGTCAAGAGAATAGAGAAATGCTAGACAAATGGGAAATAGCATATGAGGAAGATACTCATACTGAAAATCTCATCCTCAATGCTAATGAAATCATTAAAAGTCCTGGCATTCCTGATACTGCACCTATGGTTCAAAAGGTTATTAACGCAGGAATAAAAATGATTTCAGAAATTGAGTTTGCTGGAAGATATGACTCAGCAAAAAAAGTTTGCATCACTGGTAGTAATGGTAAAACGACTACAACATCGTTAATTTACTACCTTCTTGAGCGAGCAGGTGTCAATGTTGGCCTAGGTGGTAATATAGGGAAAAGCTATGCATATCAGGTAGCTACTGCAGAACACGATGTTTATGTTCTAGAATTAAGTAGTTTCCAACTTGACAATATGTATGACTTCAAGGCCGACATTGCAGTCATAACAAACATAAGCCCTGACCATCTTGACAAATATGATTACAATATGGAGAATTATGTAAAAGCAAAATTCCGCATTACTAGAAATATGAAAACTGATGATTGCTTTATTTTCTGCTCTGACAATGAAATAACTGTAAATCATCTTAATGAAATTATAGGAAAGGTTAAAATGTTACCTTTTTCACAAAAGACAGAATTAGAACAAGGTGCTTTTATTAAAGATGATAAGATTGTTGTCAAATATGAGGAAGATGAATGCGATATTTACCTTCAAGAACTTGCTCTAGGTGGACGTCATAACATTTATAACTCAATGGCCGCAGCTCTTACAGCTAAGGCAATGCGTGTTGACAATTCCGTTATTCGTGAAAGCTTAGCCTCATTTAAAGGAGTAGAACATCGTCTTGAAAATGTCCTAAGCGTAGGCGGGGTTATGTATATAAATGACTCTAAGGCAACAAATGTAGATGCTGCTTGGTACGCTCTTGAGTGCCAAAATAAGCCTGTTGTTTGGATTGTAGGTGGAACAGATAAAGGCAATGATTATTCTAGCTTGATTCCGCTTGCAAAAGAAAAAGTAAAGGCTATGATTTGTCTCGGAAAAGACAATACTAAATTCCATGAGGCATTTAAGGGGGTTGTGAAGTCAATTCAAGATGCAAGCTCTGCAGAAGAGGCGGTAAAACTTGCATACAAACAAGCTAAAGAGGGTGATGTAGTACTTTTATCACCTTGTTGTGCTAGTTTTGACCTATTTAAAAACTATGAGGATAGAGGGAATCAATTTAAAGAAGCTGTAAGAAAGCTCTAGAAATATAAGAAATGGCAAAAAAACGCAAAATAAATAAGAATATACTCTGGGACTTCATCGATAAGATTGAAGGAGACAAGGTTATATGGATGATCTTTTTATTACTAATAATGACATCTATGCTTGCTGTCTTCTCTTCAACTTCATTGCTTGCGATGCAGAATAATACTACTCGTATTGAAATCATTAAAACCCAAGGTATAATCGCAGGGCTTTGCGTATTCGGTGTCTTTATTTTATATAAAATTAAGAGCATAGAATTTTTCCGATTCATTGGGATGCTCGGCTTTGCAGGGTCTTTATTCTTATTAGCTCTACTAGCTTCTGAAAGAGATTTTGGTATAGTTAAGGCTGAACATATAAATAATGCATGGCGTACTTTAAATATTCTAGGCTTTCAAGTCCATGTATTTGAAGTAGTTAAAGTCTGTATGATACTATACTTATCCTGGGCGATTGACGCATTCAACAAAAAAGAGCTACGGATTGCAAACTGGTTGGGCAATAAAAAAGGGTTTAAATTTATGAATAAACCTTGGGTCCAAAAACTGCTTTACATATATTTTCCTATATTTATTGTTATTCCTCTTGTTTTAAAAGGTGGTAACTCAGCCGCATTAATTATTGGTGCCACTCTTGTAGCTACTCTTCTAGTTGGGGGCAGCGTATCTATAAAAGAGATATTACTTACTGGGCTCGCTGGAATACTTTTATTCTTTATAGCCATTGGAATATACAAAATTAGTGATGGTAAACACTTTGAAAGAATACCTACAGCACTCAGCCGTTTAGGCAGAAGTACTGATATCGAAGTAGTTAAGCAACACAAACCAGGAACTATTGAGTTTCAAAATGCCGTAGATAGTATTAGACAACCAATGGCTGCTAAAATAGCAATATATGAAGGTGGCTTTTGGGGCAAGGGTCCAGGGGGAAGCACCCAGAAATACACAGTGTCTGTAATGTTTGGCGACTATATGTATAGTTTTATACTTGAAGAATATGGATTAATAGGCGGTATATTGATTATAATTTTATATGTCAGTCTCTTGGCACGAGGGTCTTTAGTCGCCCGAATGTGTGATAATGATGACTTTGCTAAAACCGCCATTGGTGGTTTAACAATATTAATTACTTCTCAGGCTTTTTTCCATATGTTGGTTAATATAGACATTGGTATTATTACAGGGCAAACCTTACCGCTAATTAGCCACGGAAATAGCGCATTGATAATGTTTTGCTTTGCCTTTGGTGTTATTTTATCAATTAGTCGTATTGCTAAAAAGAATATTATGAAAGAAGAGGCTATGGCAGAGCCACTATATACAGGAGATGAGGTGCAAGATAGATTGAATGACTTAGATAATTTGGAATCATTATGAAACACAAAAAAATAAGAGCAATAATTAGTGGTGGGGGTACTGGGGGGCACATATTCCCAGCTCTTTCTATTGCAAATAAGCTTATGGAATTAAATCCTGAGACTGAAATCTTATTTGTGGGGGCGGAAGGTAGGATGGAAATGGAAAGAGTTCCTGCAGCTGGTTATAAAATAATTGGTCTTCCCGTTGCTGGATTACAAAGAAAATTAACCCTATCTAATCTATCACTTCCATTCAAACTTTTGAAAAGCCTAAGAATTGCTAAAAAAGTCATTAAGGAATTCAAACCTGATGTTGCAATTGGTGTGGGTGGTTATGCAAGTGCTCCTCTACTATGGACAGCTTCAAGAATGGGAATTCCCACACTCATCCAAGAGCAAAATAGTTATGCTGGCCTAGCAAATAAAATTCTAGGTAAGCGCGCTAAAAGCATTTGTGTTGCGTATGAAGGTATGGAAAGATTTTTCCCGGCAGACAAAATAATACTTACTGGAAATCCTATAAGGAAAGATATAGTGCCTGCAACGGCGGAGTTAATTGCAGACGGCGTGAAATTCTATGGTTTATCAAAAGGAACAAAGAAGATTTTCATTGTTGGCGGCAGTCTTGGAAGCAGAACATTGAATGAGGCTATGATGCAATGGATATCAGAGGGTTGTAAAGGCGGAGAAGGTGTTGAAATCCTATGGCAATGTGGCAAATATTATCTTCCTAGTGTTACAGCATTTATGGAAGGAAAAAATGCTGGACTTGTTAAAAATATAAAATATACCGATTTTATAAAAAGGATGGATTTGGCATATGCTGTTGCTGATATTGTAGTTTCAAGATCAGGAGCAGGAACCATCTCGGAGTTATGCGCTGCCCATAAAGCTTGCATTTTTGTTCCTTCGCCAAATGTAACTGAAGACCACCAGACGCATAATGCTATGGCCTTAGTGAATAAAGAAGCTGGACTTTTAGTGAAAGATGTAGAAGCAAAAGAGAAACTAATGAAAACTGCATTTGATTTACTTGGAGATAGTAAAAAGATAGCTTCAATGGAGGCTAATATTGCTCAACTAGCCAAAACAGATGCAGCAGATACTATAGCAAAAGAGGTTTATAGAATAATTTAAGATATGTCAGAATATAAAAACATATATTTCATAGGAATTGGTGGCATTGGAATGAGCGCCATTGCCAGATACTACCATCAAAAGGGCTTAAAAGTAAGTGGTTATGATAAAACTCCATCTGAACTCACTGCTTGCCTTGAAAATGAAGGTATTGAAATCCATTATGAAGACAATATAAATTACATTCCAAAAGAAAAGGAAAATACGCTTGTTGTTTACACTCCTGCTATTCCTAAGGATATGAAGGAATTGCTATATGTAATGGAAAATAATTACAATGTGCTTAAACGTTCTCGCACTCTTGGTGAAATTGCTAAGGGGCAAAGATGTCTTGCAGTAGCAGGTACACATGGAAAGACTACTACAAGTACAATGGTTGCCCATTTATTTAAAGATAGTGGAGTGGGGTGCTCTGCTTTCCTTGGTGGCATAAGTAAGAATTACAATACAAATTTACTTGTTAGCACTAATCCAACATTAGTTGCAGAAGCTGATGAGTATGATAGGTCATTCTTACAACTCTTCCCTGAAATAGCTGTAATTACATCAATGGATGCGGACCATTTGGATATTTATAATGATGTGACACATTTCCAGGAAGCATTTAAAGCATTTGCATCACAAGTAAGCGGAACAGTAATTAAGAAATTTGGTCTTGATATTACCCCAAATGATACAAAGGCAAACATCTTGACTTATTCTTATAACCACCCTGAAGCTAATTTTTACGCCTCAAACATAAGAGTTGATGAATGTGGGTATTTCTACTTTGACTTAAACCATCCTAATGGTGTAATTAAAGATTGTACAATTGGAATACCTGGCTGGGTAAATGTGGAAAACGGAATTGCAGCCTCTGCAGTTGCCTTAACTTACGGAATTGAGGAGGAAAAAATTAAAAAAGCGCTTGGAAATTTTGCTGGTGTTAAACGTAGGTTTGACATCCATTTAAACACGCCAAAGCTTTCATATATAGATGACTATGCGCATCATCCTAATGAGATTGCTGCTGCTATTAGTTCTATGAGAAATATTTTCCCAAACAGAAAACTTACGGCAGTTTTTCAACCACATCTCTACACAAGGACAAGGGACTTTGCTGATGAATTTGCAAAAGCTCTAAGCAAGGTTGATGAGTTGATTTTATTAGATATCTATCCAGCAAGAGAGGAACCAATACTGGGGGTAACTTCAGAAATTATTTTTGATAAAGTACGTGGTCCAAAGAAAACACTATTGAAAAAAGAAGAGTTAATGGATTATCTTAAAGATGATGAGATAGATGCATTGATAACCTTTGGGGCTGGGAATATAGACCGATTTGTTGGACCTATTACAGAACTATTAAAAGGTAGATTGAAGTAGAATGAAAATTTGGAAGAGCATATTATTTGGTATTTTGGCTAGCATTTTATTGGTAGTCATTGTTCTTTCTATAATTGCAGGAAAGCGATATAGAGAAAACATAAAGTGCTCTGGCATTCAAATTGAAATTCTCGACGGCTATCTCAATGGCTTTATAGTAAAAGAAGAAATAAAGGAATTACTTGATAAGGAATATGGCCGGTATGTAGGTGACTTCATTGATAGTTTAAACCTTGTAAAAATTGAGAAGATAGTAGGCACTAAAAGCGCTGTTAAGGATGTAAAAGCCTATGTGAGTAAAGATGGACTTTTAAATATAAAGGTTACCCAACAAAAGCCAATTGCTCGTCTCCAAACAAGAAGCGGGGGGTATTATGTAAATGAAAATGGTGGGCTCTTCCCTCTTCAACGCAATTACACTTCTCACGTACTAGTGATCGATGGTGATATTAGTAAAAATCCTAATGCAGAATGGATGACAAAATTGGTTAGCTTGGTTAAGGTGCTCAAGGATGAAAATAAATGGAAGAATAATATTGTTCAAATAAATGTAAGAAATAGAGGAGAATTAGTATTGATACCTAGGGAGGGGAGAGAGAAATTTTTAATTGGACAACCTATAGATATTGACGAAAAACTAAAAAGGATAGAGACTTATTATAGTCATATTCAACCAAATACTGAAGATAAAAATTACGAATATATTGACGTGAGATACGATAAACAAATAATCTGCAAATAGATATGAAAGAAAAACACATAGTATCAATTGACTTAGGCACTGCAAAATTAGCCATTACAGTGGCAAAGATAGATGGGAACGACATTCAGATTATATATTATAAAGAAGCACCATCATCAGGAATAAGATATAGCAGCGTTCTTAACATAAAACAGGTATCAGATAAATTAGAAGAACTGATATCAGAAGCTGAAGAAGCCTTACATATGAAGATTACCCAAGTAGTAGTCGGTATGCCTCGTTATGAAATAAGTCAAGAAAATAGACAAGGAAGAATGGATAGAGATGCAGAAACTTGCATTGAAAAGGAAGAAATAGACTATTTGAAAAAGTTTGCTCAAGATTCTTATCCATTAGAAGGTGAGGAAGCAGAAAAAGCTGCAATATATGGTGCTGTCGTACAATCATTTTCCAATGGAGAGGTTTTTCAAGCTATTGAAGAGGACATTATTGGTATGACAGGCGAATATGTAGAAGGAGATTTTAAGATTTTTCTAGGCAGAAAATCAAGTCTAAGGAATATAGATTTGGTAATGAATAATCTAGGCATTTCAACTGCTGCAAAATATTTTACTGCGGAGTCTACAGCAAAAGCTGTCTTAACCAACGCAGAAATGAGCAATGGAGTAGCTTTGATAGATTTTGGTGCAGGTGTTACTTCTGTAACAATTTATCATGGCAACATCCTAAGATATTATGCTTCAATTCCTTTTGGCGGAAAAGATATAACTAATGATATCAAAACTGAGTGTACAATATCCAAGAATCTTGCTGAAAATATCAAGCTAGGTTTTGGCGCTTGTATGCCTGATAAACTCCTTACCTTAAGTGAAAAAATCATTCTAATTAAGAGTAATTCAACAGATCCTAATAAACAATTACCTGTTAAATATTTATCAGAAATCATTACTGCAAGAGTTGAAGAGATAATAATGGCTATGTTATATGAAATACAAAGAAGCGGTTATTTTGATTTATTGAGAAGTGGCATAGTTGTTACTGGTGGATCTGCACAAATTGCCAACTTAAATAATTTTATAATGGATTTAGGTGGATATAATGTTAGAACAGGCTATGCTCGCAAGCTCTTCTCAGCTGGAAGCTGCAATGGTCTTGGAGAAACTTCTGCAACAACTTCAATCGGTATGATATTGAAAGCGAAGGAAGAAGATATCCAAAATTGTGCCTTTAGTAAAGAAGAATACAGTGAATTCGAAAGAGCAGGTGTAGAAAAATCTCCAAAACCTGAAGTAGAAGAGGCAGAAGAGGTAGAGGTTGGTCAAGTTGGAACGATTTTCGATGAAGACGAACTGGCTAAAATAGTACAAAAACCTACTAAAGCTAAGGAGAAAGAAAAACCTGAAAAGACTAAAAAAAGGCGTACTATAACTTGGCCTGGTAAGGTGGTAGGTATGATGAATAACCTGTTTGAAAGCATTGCTGAGGATGTAACTGAAGAAATTGATGAAAATTAATATTGGGATATGAATAGACATTTAGAAATAACACCTAGTGATTGGATCCCTGACAACTCTATAATTAAAGTAATTGGAGTAGGAGGTGGGGGATGTAACGCTGTTAATTATATGTATAACCAAAAGATTGAGGGTTGTACTTTTATTGTGGCAAATACTGATGCTCAGGCTCTAGAGAAATGCGATGTTCCAGTAAAACTTAGAATTGGTACTCTTGGAGCAGGAACAAACCCTACAGAAGGTAGAAATGCTGCATTAGACCACCAGGACTTGATTGCAGAAACGGTAATAAATTCTGGCACCGATATGCTATTTATTACTGCTGGGATGGGCGGTGGTACTGGTACAGGAGCTGCTCCTGTCATCGCTTCGATGGCTAGGGAAAAGGGTATATTAACAGTCGGAGTTGTGACTCTTCCATTTAAGTCTGAAGGCAATGAAGCTATGTCAAAAGCTGTTGATGGAATAAATGAGCTTAAGAAAAATGTTGATAGTCTTCTTATAATCAATAATGAGAAATTATATGATTATTATGGAGATTTATTGATTCAGGATGCATTCCCAAAGGCCGATGAGGTCTTAGCAACAGCAGTTAAAGGTATAATTGAGATTATTACTCATAGTGGTTTTGTAAATGTAGACTTCAAGGATGTGAAGACTATGATGAAAAATAGCGGTATGGCTCTTCTGGGATGTGGTTTGGGTTCTGGAGAAAACAGATTGGAAAATGCAGTTAAGCAAGCGCTTGAGTCTCCCCTTTTAAATGATTTTGATCTTAAAACTGCTAAAAACGTACTTATAAATATTACTGCAGGAAAGAATGATGAAGGTCTCCTAATGAAGGAGTTAGAAAAAATTAATGTTTTAATTCAGGAATACACGGGTAATGCAAATAACTTCAAAAGAGGTATTGTATATAATGAAAGTCCTGACTGGGGTGACAAGGTACAAATTACAGTAATTGCTACTGGTTTTAATACTAGTCAACTCGATGATTTTACTCAATCAAACCTTGGTAATGTTATTCACATTGACAATGATTATGTGTTTAATAAAAATAAAGTTGGGGAATCTGAAGGTATAGAGTTAGAGGATATTAGACATGAAAAGATAGGCTTCAATAATCCAAATGCAAGAAAATCCCTCGTTTTTGATAAGGTTCCAGTACTAATAGTAGAGCCTGGGACAAATCGTAGTGAATTAGAAAATACTGCTGCTATTAGACGAAAAGCTAAAAGTAATGCAAAACGTGAAGAATAATTTGTATTTTTGTGGCGCAAAAAATATGATGATATGAGTAAAAAGACTAGAGTAAGATTTGCACCGTCTCCAACAGGCCCTTTACATATGGGCGGAGTAAGGACTGCGCTTTATAATTACCTTTATGCAAAACAAAAAGGTGGTGACTTTATTATTAGAATTGAGGATACTGACTCTCAAAGGTTTGTACCTGGAGCAGAAGAATATATAATTGAGGCACTTAATTGGTGTGGAATAATCCCTGACGAAGGTGTTGATGCCTCGGGCAAAGTTGTTGAAACTCCTTCTCCTCGCCATCCGCACGCTCCTTATAGACAAAGCCAAAGAAAAGATATTTATAGAAAATATGCTGAAGAACTTGTTGAAAAAGGACACGCATATTATGCTTTTGATACCGCTGAGGAGCTTGCAGAGATTCGTGCAGAAATGGAGGCTAATAAGGATAATTTCATATATAACCAAGTAAGTCGTCTTAAGCTTCGCAATTCTCTTACTTTACCTGAAGCAGAGTGGAAAGAATTAGTGGCTACTCGCACTGACTGGACAATTCGTTTCAAGATGCCTGTGGATAGGGTTGTAAAGATGAATGACTTAATTAGGGGTCACGTAGAGGTCAATACAAATACTCTTGATGATAAAGTTCTTTGGAAAAGAGCTGATGAACTACCAACTTACCACCTTGCAAACATTGTGGATGACCACCTAATGGAAATAACCGAGGTTATTCGTGGTGAGGAATGGTTGCCTTCGCTTCCACTTCACTATCTTCTATATGAAGCATTTGGTTGGACAGATAGTCAACCAAGTTTTGCTCATCTTTCGCTTTTGCTAAAGCCAGATGGTAAGGGTAAACTTTCGAAAAGAGATGGTGACCGACTTGGCTTCCCTGTTTTCCCACTAGAATGGACTAATGAAGAGGGAGAAGTTTCTCGCGGTTACCGTGAAGATGGATATTTTCCTGAAGCATTTGTAAATCTATTAGCTCTTCTAGGTTGGAATCCTGGTGATGACCAAGAGTTATTTACAATGGAAGAGTTGATAGCTGCATTCTCTTTGGAGAGAGTAGTTAAGTCTGGCGCAAAGTTTAATCCAGATAAGGCTAAGTGGTTCAATAAAGAATATCTTCGTCAGCAGCCAGTTGAAAAGTTAGTAGAATTATATTTACCTATTCTTGAGGCTCATGGCTTGCACATTGTTGAATGCGGTCGCTGTGCACTTGTTGCAGGAGCTGAGCTGACTCCTTCCGGAGCAGATTTCAAGAACAAAATTTTTTCTTGGGGCTATGTTAAAAATGTGGTAGAGCTCATTAAAGAGCGCGCTAGTTTCGTAGCAGATTTTTGGGATATTGCTTCATACCTCTTTGTAGCTCCTACTTCATTTGTGGAAAAGGATGTTGCCAAATTCTGGAAAGAAGAAAACTACAGTCTTGCTTTGAAGGTTGCAGATTATGTCTTAAGTCTTGAAGGAGACTTTGCCAAAGAAACCATCGAAGGACCAATTGAAGAATACATCCGTAGCAATGAATACCCAATGGGGAAAGTTATGAATTGCTTACGACTAGCCCTAGTTGGTTCATCAAGCGGTCTCGGCATCGCAGACATTATCAGTCTCATCGGCAAAGACGAATTTGCCCGACGCATCAACTACATCCAATCTCAATTGAATTAACGTCA
>CAYFMO010000027.1:0-5628 GCA_964344225.1 uncultured Muribaculaceae bacterium
TTCATCTGTAAGAGAGCTTATTTCTTGCGGATTAGATTGAGACCATCACGGAGTGGTAGGATGACGGATTCCACCCGAGGGTCGTCTAGAACCATCTTGTTAAAGTTAGCGACGCCTTGGGTTTGTTTGTCTTGTGGAATAGGGTCTTGGTACACCTTTCCATCCCAAAGTACATTATCGGCCAAGATTATACCGCCAGGTCGGACCATATCAATGATGAACTCATAGTATTCACAGTATTCTCTTTTGTTAGCATCGATATACACCAAATCGTACATACGACCTTGAGATTTAAGAGCTTTGAGAGTTTCTTTACAATCGCCGATATGGAGCGAAATTCTATCTTTTAAGCCCGCCCTTGCAAAGCCTTCCAAAATTAAATCTTCGAGCTCATCATTTATTTCCAAAGCATCCACGTGACCACCTTCTGTTAGTCCAGTTGCTAAACATATTGTAGAATAGCCTGTAAATGTACCTAGTTCAAGAATATCTTTTGCACCACTAATCTCCACTGTCATCTTTAGAAATTGACCTAGTACATTGCCCGAAAGCATCCTCCCATGATTGGTTCGAAGGTGGGTTTGTTTTACCAACCAATCGAGAACATCACTCTGTGGAGTTGAATAAGATGCTATATATTTTTCTTGTTCCATTGCTTAATAATAATTTTAGGCTTGCGCCTTTCCACTATACTAAAGGTGCTACTCCTTTTGTCATACTTCTGTTCTGAGGAGTTCAATTACATAAACACTAATTTAGAGAGTCTGTTTTCTGCAAAAACATCTTTTGCGACATCTCTAACTTGTTCAGCAGTAATACTTTCTATTTTTTCTTTTGTTTTAGCTTCATCAGTAATGTAGCCATAAGCGAGTAGGCCTTTACCCATTGATAAACATTGAGTCTCTCCATTGTCTGAACTGATAGCAACTTGGCCTAGTAACTGTTTTTTTGCAGCCCTAAGTTTAGTTTCAGAAAGTAGAGTCGTCTGTAGTTTATTTAGCTCTCTGCGAATAGCTTTAGTACATTTAATTAGGTTCTCTTTATCACAACCCAAGTAAATTGCCATAATCCCTGAATCAGAATATTGGGTATAAGAACATTCTACACCATATACCCACCCATTTTTCTCCCTAAGAACCGAGTTTAAAATAGAATTACTAGCAGGACCACCTAGGATATTCGACAATAATATTGCAGCCAATCTCTCCTTCTCTTGATACATTGAAGGAGCATAACTGCCTATGATACAATTGACTTGGTGGTTTTCTTTGTTCAAGGTTTTATTAAAAACATTGACCTTAGGTGTGCTACAATTATCACAATGGGTGTTATTGCATTCCACCTCTGGAGCATCTCCATAATATTTTTCAACAAGATTAAGGATTTTCCTTTCCATTTTATCCTCATCCATGTCAGCAACTATAGTAAATGCCATTCTACACGGAGTAAATTTCTCCGCAACAAATCTTCGCAATTCCTCAGAAGTTATTTTTATGATACTCTCCTCTGTTCCTAGTATCGGCCCAGAAAGGGGATGACCTTTAAAAAGTTCTTCTTCAAAGACATCGTAAATTTCTTCGCTAGGGGAGTCTTTATATGAATTTATTTCATCTATGACCACACCCTTTTCTACATCAATTTCTAGTTCGGGAAAAGTGGCAGAACTCACTAATTCAAAAAGAAGGTCAGCAGCCTTAACTAAGTCCTCTTTTAAAACAGTGGCATGAAATACAATCTCCTCTTTTGTAGTGTATGCATTAAGCTCTCCACCTAACTTATCCAAGTAATTGCGTATGGTTGTAGCAGATTTCTTTTTTGTTCCCTTGAACATAGTATGCTCCACAAAATGAGCAATACCACTATTATAACCTTCCTCATCTCTAGAGCCACATTTAATGCTTAAAGCACAATATGCAACTGTTGAATTAGAACGCTTTACGCCATATTGCAAACCTATAGACGTCTTTCCTGTCTTCATTATTTCTTTCTTTGTTCAATAATATATTTGAGTTCCCTAGAAAAGAAACCTACAGGAGAATATTGTGAAAGCCTTTCTTTTTTATAGAAATATAGCTCTTTAGACTGACAGTCAATAACCATTTTATAGCAGTATGAGCCAATTTTTGCCTCATATGGAGTAACGGTATAACTCACAAGTGTATTAGGAGTGTTTGCTAAAATTAACTCATCTATCTCATCTTCATCAACAAACCTTAATCCTTGCTCACTAAAAAGCTCTTTCTCTTCTTCAGACACTTTTGTAGATAAGTCATTATGGGCAAAATATAAAAGCATATTTGAAGTTTCAGAAAGATGCAATCTCTTATTTGATGGTCCAAAATAAGCATCAACATCTTTATTCATTGCATTGGCAGTATGCTGCTGAATTATAGAAATAATAGCATGCATGAAAACATGTTCTCTACCTGAAGGATTTTCACTCGAACAAATTGGAATGGATATAACTTCAAGCATGCTACCTATGCCTTTGGCTGCATTTTTACCACCTTTAACTAAAGAAATAAATGTTAAACCAGGTGATTTTTCTCTTTTAAACTGTCCTTTAACAGTCAATAGGAAATAGTAGTTGGGATTTGTCTTTAGTTTTTCGAATTCATCCAATGTGCAAAATTCATATGGAGAAAGCCTCCACAGCCTAGTAATTTCCTTCTTTAAACTGCTGTCGTAGAGTATGTTACCAGTTAAAACGACCTTTGTAACCTTTGCGGTGAAGTCATCAAACTTAACTTTTTTTGTAATAATTTCAGCTTGCGCCCCTGCAATAAATGGCAAGCAAATTAGGGTAATTAGTATAAATATTTTCTTTTTCATAATCTTTAAGAAAGCATATAAAGGGCCAAAGTTACAAAATATGTGCTATATTTGTAAGTTAAGTTAAAAGAATATTATGAGTGAGTACGTAGTATCAGCAAGAAAATACAGACCAGAGTCATTTAGGACCCTAATAGGTCAAGATAATATTGCCCAAACTTTAAAAAATTCCATACTTCGTGGCCAATTAGCACATGCTTATCTTTTCAGTGGACCTCGTGGTGTAGGTAAAACTACAACTGCAAGAATCTTTGCTAAGATGATTAACTGCTATAATCCATCAGAAGATATGGAGCCGTGTGGAGTTTGTGAGTCTTGTCTATCCTTTGCTGAGGGTCGCTCATATTGTATTCATGAGCTAGATGCTGCTTCTAACAATGGTGTGGAAGATATTAAGACCTTAATGGATCAAGTTAGAATTCCGCCGCAAGTGGGTAAATACAGTGTTTATATCATTGATGAGGTGCATATGCTTTCACAGGCAGCCTTTAATGCTTTCTTAAAGACTTTAGAGGAACCACCGGCTCACGCTATTTTTATTTTAGCTACAACTGAAAAACATAAAATCCTTCCAACTATTTTGTCAAGATGTCAAACCTATGATTTTAATAGGATTACTGTTGATAACATAGTCAAAAATCTTAGAATGGTTGCAGCAGCAGAGAAGGTTATAATTGATGATGAGTCTTTGCATATTATTGCAAATAAGGCAGATGGTGCAATGCGAGATGCCTTGACTATCTTTGACCAGACTGTTGCATTTTGTGGTACTGATGTAAAGTATAAGGATGTATTAAATAATCTCAATGTACTTGATTATGAATATAGCTTCTCTTTAATAGAGGCATTTTTAAAGGGGGATTATGCATCTGCTCTTTTGATTTTTGATGAGGTCTTGACAAAGGGTTTTAACGCTCTACATTTTATTTCAGCCCTTAGCTCTCATCTTAGAGATTTATTGGTAAGTAAAACAGGGGGTATGGAAGCCCTACTAGAGTTACCAGATTCGTTGAAGGCAAAATATAAAGAACAATCAGCAAAATGTTCTATTAAGTTTATTTATGATGCTTTAGATATTACATCTCAATGTGAAAGTGGTTATCGTGCAAGTGTTAATCCGAGATTGCATATTGAATTTGCCTTGATGAAACTTAGTTTTCTACAAGGCATACCAGAACAAGCTACTAGTCAGCCTGTACAATCAGTTGAGACTGTTTCCCAAACAGGTGCTAAAGACACTTCACAAATCCCATCAACTCAGTCTAGTGAGCCAGCACCAAAAGTACAGAAGCAAGATCAAGCAGAACAATCAGTTATAACACCAGAGCCTCAAAAATCTGCATTGGATGAAGAAGAGTTAACACCAAGGGCTAGAAGGGCAAGAAATCAACGTGCAGCATCTATGTCTATAAAGTCAGTGTTAGCACCAGAAGATGCAGTTGTGACTACAGGGCAAAGTGAGATTCCTTCGCATTTGCCTGAAGATCAGGAAATAGAAGCTAAGTGGCCAGCTTTGGTAGAAATATATAAGTCAAAACCGCGTTTAGCCACTATGCTTTCGACTTCGGAACTAAATATAGAAGAAAAGGATGGGGCTAAATATGTGAACTTCAGAGTGATAAATCAAGTTCAGAAAGAATGGGTTGAATCTAAACTGCTACGAGAGTTAGAAGGTAATTTTAGAAAAATATTAGGTACTTCTGCCCTTTATCTTAGGGTGTCAGTTATGCCAGATGATAGTGTGAAAATGCCAAAGGTTTATTTGCCTAGTGAAAAGGCAGAGGCTTTGATGAATGAAAATTCAGAGGTCAAAAATCTTATTATGGACCTAGGTCTAGATGTAAAATAATTTATAAAAATATAAATCATGAAGCTACGCTGCGAAAATCTTGTTAAAAAATATGGACTTAGGACAGTAGTAAAAGGTGTATCAATGGAGGTGCAGCAAGGAGAAATTGTGGGTTTTCTTGGGCCAAACGGTGCGGGTAAAACTACTAGTTTCTATATGATAACAGGTCTTATTGTTCCAGATGCAGGAAAAATTTTTCTTGATGAAGAAGATATTACTAAACTTCCAATGTATAAGCGAGCACAAATGGGTATAGGTTACCTTGCGCAGGAAGCTTCTGTTTTTAGACATATGTCTGTGGAGGATAACATTCTGTCCGTGATGGAGATGTCTAATCAATACACCAAAGAACAAAGAAAAGAACGTCTGGAAGAATTGATATCTGAATTTAATCTTCATAAAGTTCGTAAAAACAAAGGTATTCAACTTTCAGGTGGAGAGAGGCGTAGAACCGAGATTGCTCGTGCACTTGCGATTGACCCTAAGTTTATCCTTCTTGATGAACCTTTTGCTGGAGTTGACCCAATAGCGGTAGAAGATATTCAAAATATCATAGCGCAGCTCAAATACAAAAATATCGGAGTAATTATCACCGACCACAACGTGGGTGAAACTCTCGCAATTATCGACAGGGCTTACCTTCTATACGAAGGTTCAATCCTCCAAAGTGGCACTCCAGAAGCCCTAGCAGCTGACGAAGAAGTCCGCACAAAATATCTCGGCTCCAACTTCGTCCTCAAACGCTCCGCCGCCTTCCAACGCGCCGAAACCAAAGCAACTCAACATATCGAATCTCAAGCAACCCAATAAAAATAACTACTGGCAATAAATACTGAAAGCTATGGTTAGCTGTATTCGTTTTGCTCTTATTTAAACTCTATATCTTTGCAATGCAGTCCCAGTCGTTCCTCTCCCAGATGTTTTATACTGGTGACGAACCCGGGTTT
>CAYFMO010000027.1:5728-8693 GCA_964344225.1 uncultured Muribaculaceae bacterium
TTTCTGCTTTTTGAGAATCCATCTCATAATGATTGGTACTAGTATCCCTGCAGCTATTGCTGGTATAACAATGTAGATTATAACAAATTCAGTGTCGATAAATCATTGGGTTTTAGTTGTTTGTAGTTCTAGGAACTAATACAACTAAATCAAAGACTTTCCAGTCATTGCGGCTGGTTGCTCAATACTCATAAGTTTTAGGATGGTTGGAGCAACATCGGCAAGCTTTCCAGACTGAACAGATTCAACTCCAGCATTGATTACGATGAATGGTACATCATTCAAAGAGTGGGCTGTGTTTGGTGAGCCGTCTGGGTTAACTGCGTAGTCAGCGTTTCCGTGGTCTGCAGTAAGAAGTATGGCATAGCCCTTAGAAATAGCAGTTTCAACTGTGCGTTTTACGCAGTTGTCAACAGTTTCTACTGCCTTAAGAATTGCTGAATAAACACCAGTATGACCAACCATATCGCCATTTGCATAGTTCAAAATGATTAAATCAAACTTTTCAGAATCAATGGCTTCAACTAATCTATCAGTTACTTCTGGAGCGCTCATCTCAGGTTGTAGGTCATATGTTGCAACCTTTGGAGAGTTTACTAAGATGCGGTCTTCATTTTCAAATAGGGCTTCTGCACCACCATTGAAGAAGAAGGTAACGTGAGCGTATTTCTCAGTCTCAGCTATACGAAGTTGAGTTTTCCCTGCTTTAGAAACAACTTCACCAAGAGTTTCCTGTACGTTTTCCTTATCAAATAAGATATGAAGGCCCTTAAATGAAGCATCATAAGGCGTTAGAGTACAGTAATATAGTGGTAGAGTGCTCATTCCGTACTCAGGCATATTATTTTGAGTCAGAACTTCAGTAAGCTCACGTGCCCTATCATTACGGAAGTTAAAGAAGATAACTGCATCACCTTCTTCTAAAGTTGCTAATGGCTCTCCAGCATCGTCAGTAATAACAATTGGTTTAATGAATTCGTCAGTTACATCCTCATCGTATGATGCTTGAATAGCTTCTGTTGCAGAAGTAGCCTTAACACCTTGTGCTTTTACCAAAAGGTCATAAGCATCCCTAATTCTTCCCCATCTCTTATCACGGTCCATTGCGTAGAAACGTCCACAAACTGATGCTACCTTACCAGTAGTCTTTGCCATTTCTGCTTCAAGGTCAGCCACGAAGCCTTTACCGCTCTTAGGGTCAGTATCACGACCATCCATAAAGCAATGAACATACACATCTTCCAAGCCATAGTTCTTAGCAACAGCAAGGAATTCATACAAGTGTTCAAGTGAGCTATGTACGCCACCCATAGAAGCAAGTCCCATAAAATGGAGCTTTTTGCCAGTTGATTTTACATAGTCATATGCTGCTTTTATCTCGGGATTTTCAAGAAGTTTATGCTCGCGACAAGCGATATTAATTTTTACAAGGTCTTGGTATACAACGCGACCAGCACCAAGGTTAAGATGCCCTACCTCAGAGTTTCCCATTTGTCCATCAGGAAGTCCAACAGCCTCACCACAAGCCTTTAATGTGCTTGTAGGGTACTTTGCCTTTAGAGAGTCAATAAAAGGCGCTCCTTGTGTATAAATTGCATTTGATTGGTCTTTTTTCCCCTCGCCCCAACCATCGAGGATCATAAGTAGAACTTTTCTGTCCATATTAAATATACTATTTTATTTCTATATAAATTTACCAATTATAAGAGCTATAATAAGCAAGACTGTGAAACCTATTTGCATAAATGGAGTTCTCTTCACTAGTTCAGTCATTATAACAGATTTGTTTTTTATTGATTTTTTAACTTTTCTTTGATTCGCTATTGCCATTGGAATAGTTAAGAAAATGATAACAGTCGTTAATGGAAGTACTCCTATGATAGAAAAAACACCAATTATCACAAATGGTATAATCATTTCAAAACTATAAATATAGGCGGCTAGCTTATGACTATTGGCCAAAGTAAGTATTGCAAATCTTTTATCTTTACTTAAGCAGAGTATATTGTTAATGTGAAGATCTCCATCAGCGAATAAGGCAATAGGTATAGTTACTACTAAAGACCAAAATTCCATCCTACCAGTTACAACCAAGCTCGTAGCTAAAGCGGGAAGAATGCCAATGAATGTAATCAATGTTAGATTACCCAAAATATTATACCTAAAAAGGTATGATATGAAGAAACAAATAATTGCATTAAGTCCTAAACAAACTAGTTGTGGATGGTTCCAGATAAGATGATTAAAATCTTTCCCGATGTAGAAAAGATATGCAAGTGTTATTAAAACTGATACCCCTGCAGCAAGGAGTAAATATAAATGTTTACGCATGTCTTATACTAATTTTTTTAAATTAGGCTACAAAGTTAAGAAATTGCTATCTTTGTTGCTACTAAATTTTAAATACTTTCTCTTACAATGTCTAAAAACTATATAAAAATTGTACTAGTTGCATTTGTTTTCATATTAACTAGTTGCGGAGTCTCAAACCATTTTCTTCAGACTCGAGTGAGCTCGCATCCTCAAATATCTTTACAAGATAATAATTTTAAAGTTATAAAAACAGTAAAAGGGGAAGCAACATCGATTTCTATATTTGGTATAGGAAGTGGACAAAGGAAGAATGCTCTCGATAATGCTATTGTTAAAATGTATAATAATGCAAATTTACAAGGCTCTCAGACAATTGTGGATATATTGCCATCAATGCGGGTGAAAAATAATTTTTTCTTCGGAAGAGTGTGGAATGTAGAAGTTGTTGGGACAGTTATAGAATTCACAGATGGTCAGATTTCTCATAAATCGGAGAATACAGGGGCTCCTAAGGTGGGGGATGTGGTATTACCAGTAGTTAGCCCTATACAACAAACACAGAAGGAACCAACTTTTGATGAAATTATAAATAAGAGCACAAGCCCTTCGTCAACAGCTCTAACATCTTCAACCGTATTTCAACCAACCCAAC
>CAYFMO010000027.1:8793-14619 GCA_964344225.1 uncultured Muribaculaceae bacterium
TGAAGTAGCAAAGGATGAAGTTGAAATGGCAAATGAGGAGACTTCTGTTGTAGAAACAGTTGTTCAAGATGGCGAAACCACAATTTCTATCTCAAAGATGAAACGAGAACTTATGAAAACCCTTAAAAAGGTCAATGTGGATAGGGTTAAAACTCGTGATGACTATGAAGAAGCTATGCTTAATCTAGACATAGCAGAAGAATATAATTCTTTTGTTAAAGATGAAAAACTAGCTCATCAAATCACTAGAACTAGACAATATCTAGAAGTTAGAGAGTCTTACTATCAATAGCGCCAAAAAAGGTCCGTTACCAATCACTTTTGGCAACATTACCTTATTTTTTTATGGTAGCAGGTCTTTTGAGTAGAAGGTAAGTCAGCCCAAGATAAACTAGGATTAAAACGGTATGAGCCCCAAGTTTTGCTGCCATCAGACCTCCATTGGTCCAGGATGTGTCTTCAAAAAACATCTTATCAAGCCATATTGATAGGCCATAGACTGCAAACATTAGGATAAATATGCCTGCTAGTTTTTTCCATTGATATGGAATAGGGTGGTGCTTTTGTCCTAGAGCGGCACTTATAATGAACATAACAAGATAGCTTGCTAGATGGCCGTATGCTGCTGCCCAGTATGAATACTTCGGCATAAAAATCACATTGACTACTATGGTGACTATCAATCCAGTAAGAGTAATATAAATTGCCATATTAGTTTTGCCGGAAAGCTTATACCACATTGAAACATTGAAGAGCATACCTAGTAACATATATGAAAGTAACATTATCGGTACAACTCCAAGAGCTCCTCTAAAATCTTTGCCGAGTAGTAGAGAAATAATATCTATGTATAAAATTACTCCTAAGAACACTAAACCACAGAAAGCCGTGAAATAATTCATGACCTTTGCATATAGTTCTCTTGAACCCTTTTCATTGGCATGTTGGAAGAAAAATGGCTCTACAGCATAGCGGAACATCTGGATGAATAAGTTCATAATAACTGCCAACTTGACTGCTGCTTGGAATATACCTAGGCTGGATTGCCATACCTGCGAGTTTGTATCTAAAAATCTAAATAATATCCTATCAATGAAGTCATTTAAGATGCCAGGAAGTGCAGCAATCATCAATGGTATTGAATACATCAACATTTGTTTTAATAGCTTGCGGTCAAATGTGAAAGTGAATTTTACCAAGTCTGGTATAAATATCACTGCAGATATCACGCAGCTTACAAGTATTGAGAATATAGGATAGGTGAAATCAGGAGTTTCAGATATGAAATAATATATCCACGCAGGCTTCGTAAATAGGAAGAGGTATAAATTCATTCCTAATTCAGTTGCAATCTTTATGGTTTTTATGATTGCAAACTTAAGTGCTTTATGTTGTTGTCTAAGCCTTGCAAAGAGTATTGCTGTAATCGAATCAAGGGCTAGGATACCACCAATGTACTTAATAGTTGCTGCATGTCCATCGTAGCCTAGCATATTTGCTATTGGATTGGCAAAGATTATTAAAAGGGCAAGAAAGGCGGCATTTAGAGCAAAAACAGCAACTAATGCGTTTGTGTAAACTTTATTTTGGTCTACTCCTTCTTTGTTAGCAAACCTAAAACATCCTGTTTCAAGACCTAGAACAAGGACAACTTGCAGTACTGCTATATATGACAAAAATTCTGTAACAATACCGTAGTTGGCTGTTGAAAGAACATTTGTATATAAAGGGACTAGTAAGAAATTTAGAACACGTGCTAGAATCGTACTAAGCCCATATATGGCGGTTTCGCCTGCGAGTTTTTTAAGAGGATTTCCCATAATGACGTCAAAGTTAAGAATTTTAATTATTTTTGCATTCCATTAAAACAGTTTATTAGATATGTTACGTATAATAAAATTAACATTAATCTCTACGATAGCCCTTGGAATGGTTTCTTGTGGCTCTTGTAGCTCAAATTCGAATGAAGAAGAAAATGCTATGGAAGTAAATGAAGCAAAGACAGAACTAATGTTTGATATTCAGACAAATCTTGGTACGATGAGAATTAAACTTTATGATAAGACACCTCTTCATAGAGACAATTTTGCAAAATTAGTAGCAGATAAGTTTTATGATTCAACTCTTTTTCATAGAGTTATTCCTGGTTTTATGATTCAAGCAGGTGACCCATTAACGAAAGATACATCAATGGTTGCTAGATACGGAACAGGTGGACCTGGCTACACAGTTCCTGCAGAGTTTGTAAGTGAGTATTGGCATAAAAAAGGAGCAATTGCAGCCGCTCGTCAAGGTGATATAGCAAATCCTAAGAAATCTTCATCTGGCTCTCAGTTCTACATAGTTCACGATGAGAATGCTTGCCTACATCTTGATGGTGAGTACACAATTTTTGGAGAAGTGATAAAGGGTTTTGAAATAATTGATAGGATTGCTAGTGTGGAAACAGACTTAAGGGATCTTCCATTGCAACCAGTTCGCATTATTTCTATTAGAGAAGTTATTCAAGAGCCAGCAGTTAAGGCAGATACAACTAAAGTAGATACTACTAAGAATGAGTAATTTAAAAGGAAAATACAAGTATATTTTCTTCGATGCAGATGATACTCTGTGGGAGAATGAAAGCTTTTTTAGAGATGCAGAGGTTGAATTTGCTGATCTTTTATCTGAATATACAGGGCCAGAAGGTGTTCGTGCGTTACTATGGGCAAAGCAGGAAGAAAACATTCCGTTATTTGGTTATGGCTCAAAAACTTATATGATAGGTATGGTGGATGCTGCACTTGAATTATGTGGTGATAGTATACCTTCTCATATTTATAAAGGCATAAAAAAGATAATAACTGAGCTGGCTTTTCATGAGTTGGAAATCGTTGATGGAGTTGAGAGAACTCTAGAGGTGTTATCTAAAGACTATACGCTTATTCTTGCAACAAAGGGTGACTTAGTGGAGCAAAACAATAAGTATAGAACATCAGGCCTACAAAAATACTTCCACCATATCGAAGTAATGGAGCATAAAAATGAAAAAAACTATCTAGAGCTTGTCGCAAAGAATAATATTACTCCAGAAGAGCTATTAATGATAGGAAATTCCGTGAGATCTGATATCGCTCCAGTAGTAAACATAGGCGGTAGAGCAATTTATATTCAACATGAAACAACGTGGGATCATGAATATATGGAGTTGCCAAATTCAGATAGAATTATAGAAGTAGAAAAAATTGAAGAAGTGCTGAAATATTTATAATTAAATTCTGTTTGGCACGCTCATTGCAAATACTTAATTATGAATAGTTTTTTCATAGGTTAAGTTTTAGGTTAGAAAAAAGCGGGTTTTTGATGTGAATCAGAAACCCGCTTTGATTTTATAATTGTCTCTTAAGTGCCTAGTTTACAGTGACTTCATCTATGAATATGAATCCTTTATGACCTTTAGCACCGTGCCATTCTGGAATAGATTCCACTACCTTTGCGCTAACTCGAACATATTTGGCGTTTGTTTCAGGGAATGAAACGCTATAAGCTCTAAGATTATCAGGATCGGTTGCTGATTCAGGAGCATATTCCGCATAAGATACTTCTGTAAAGTTTTTTCCATCATCAGATGTACTAACTCTAAGATTTAGTGGGGCAAAAATATGGTCTGGCTTGTAGACAAGTACTCCAATTGTTACTTGGCTATATGAAACTTCCCCTCCCATAGTAATAGTTACATCTAGGTCTTCATTTAGCCAACCTGACCAATCTCCACTACGATATGAGTGTGTACCTTTTACGCCGTTTACCAATAGTGTTGGGGCATCATATGCGTAATTAGGATGTGGATTGGTATTCATAACTATTTCTTTTCCCATTGCCTTGTGGCCGTAGAATTCTTGTGTGTAGGTTCTTGTTTCAAATTTTTCTCTAAATGTCTTAGCCTTTACCACAGATGTGCCAGTAATTACAATAGGTTTTTCATAAACGGCAGATTCTTTTGTAGGCTCTGTGCCATCAAGAGTATAGTGGATAGGACACTCATCTGGTGCAGTGAGTTCAACTTGTACAGAACCATTTACAACGCTAAACTTTCCCTTAGTGTCAAAAATATGAGTAGCGTAGTTATAGCCCATTAAGCCATATCTTGAAGTGAAAGCTTCAGCACTTTTTACAAATCTATCATAATCTTTGTTTTCTGGCTGGCACCATTGAACTTCACTTAGAGCAGTTGCACGTGGAAGAAGCATATAATCACGATGAGACTTAGTTTTTATATACTCAGTCCAGACATTTGCTTGAACACCGATGATGTGCGCTTTTTCTTCTTCTGTCATATCTTCAGTGAAAGGCTCAAAAGAATAACTTTTTTCAACAGGCAGGTATCCACCAATACCAAAAGGTTCATTTTCTGTATCCGTTGATTGATAGTAATCTAAGTAGAAATGTGAATTTGGAGACATAATAGCATCATGTCCTTTGCTAACAGCCTCTAACCCCCCTGCTACGCCCCTCCAAGACATAACAGTTGCAGTTTTCTGGATTTCGCCTTCTAGGATCTCATCCCACCCTATGATTTTCCTACCTCTTTCTGCTAAGAAATTCTCAACTCTATTTGTTACGTAGCTCTGGAGATAATGTTCAGCCGTATGTTTGTCGTCATCTTTAAGACCTAACTCGGCAATTTTAGCCTGACATCTTGGACATTTTTCCCAACGTACTTTAGGACATTCATCGCCGCCAATGTGAATGTATTCATAAGGGAAGATTTCAATAACTTCTAAAAGAATATCCTCTAGGAATTTCATTGTCTTTTCTTGTCCCACGCAAAGAACATCATCTGCCACACCCCATCTTTGCCAAACTTCGTATGGGCCACCAGTACATCCATACTCAGGATATGCTGTCAGTGCTGCTAACATATGACCAGGAAGGTCAATCTCAGGGATTACATTTACACCTTTAGATGCAGCATATTCAACAACTTCTTTTAATTCTTCTTGAGTGTAGAAGCCACCATATCTAATATTGTCGCTATTATCCCATTCTTTACGAATAATTGTACCATTTCTCCATCCACCAACCTCGGTTAGCTTTGGATATTTTTTGATCTCCACTCTCCATCCTTGGTCATCAGTTAGATGCCAATGGAATGTGTTCATTTTATGGAAAACCATTATGTCTATGTAATCTTTAACTTCTTCTACAGTATAGAAATGTCTAGCAACGTCTAGGTGTAATCCTCTATAAGAGAAACGTGGTGCATCATTAATTTTTAATGCAGGAATAGTCCATTCAACATCTGCAACTGGCTCTTTGCTGAAAAATTTAACAGGAAGTAACTGCTTAATAGTTTCAATAGCATAAATAAAACCATTTAGTGAAGAAGCGTATACTTTAACTACCTTTTTGTTAACCTCAAGCTTATATTCTTCTTTTGCTAAATTTGCATCAACTTCAAATACAAAGCCTGTATCAGCCTTACCTTCTTGAACAACTGATTCTGCACCAGTTACGGCACTAAGTTTAGCGGCAAATTCATTAACTGCATTCTTGCTGTACTCATCCATTGAAGAATCAATATAAAAAACAGCCCCTGCAGCATTGAAATCTCCATAACCCATTTCTACTTGATTAGGAAAAGGAACTACTGTAAGGGCTTCTTTTGAATTTTTAGCACACCCGCTTAATATAAATAGGGATGTTAGCGCAATGAAAAAAAATCTCATAAATATTAGTTTATTAATTAGTAGTATAAAAATTTAAATCAACTCCCTAAGATAAGAAAAATATCATAATAAAAGTAGCATAACTATCTGTATGGTTAAAACTCTTAAAAACATACTC
>CAYFMO010000028.1:0-14519 GCA_964344225.1 uncultured Muribaculaceae bacterium
GGAGGGTCTTCTCCGGGTATATCAGGATCTTCTGGATTTTCTGGTTCTTCTGGATCTTCTGGATCACCAGGATTTTCTCCAGAAGAAAGTTGAGTGAAAGTTATACGTCTCCAGTTCTCGCCATTATCCAATACAATGTATAAAAATCTTTCACTATCAGATATGTTTTTTTGATAAGATAAGACAATGTTAGTTTTGCTTCCTTGTCCCTGGGTTACAGAAAGAGAAGCCCAATCCACATCTCCAACCTCATCTAATAAAGCCAAGGTCCACGCTCTTTCACTTTCAACCCTTATAAAAACAGCTCCCGCTTCGTGTGAAACTTCTTCTGTTCCAACGCTTAATTCAATGTTACTATTAGGCTCCTTATTACAAGAGCTTATGACCAATAGGCTTATTATAAGGCCAATGATGGCAAACAATATACCTTTACTGCTGAATAAGTATCTCTCTCTTTTCATATAGTTATCATTTTATTGTTCTGTTGAATTAAAATCCAGGTAAACTTAATATCAACGTAGGCAAAAGTAATAAAAATCCTATGATAAACAATGCCAAGATAAATTTCCAAACCCATTTTACCCAAATAGTATATGGAATTCTTGCAATAGAAAGTACGGCTAGAAGGACACCAGAACAAGGAGTAATCATATTTGTGAATCCATCACCAAATTGGAATGCTAGTACGGTTGCCTGTCTTGATACTCCAATTATATCTGAAAATGGGGCCATAATAGGCATCGTAATAGCTGCTTTAGCTGTAGCAGAAGGAATAAATATATTTATAAGTGTTTGTATACCATACATTGTTCCTAGTGCTCCTGCCCTACCTGCACCGTCAAGCCATCCAGCCATTGAATGTAATAAAGTGTCCAAGATGTGTCCATCTTTAAGAATTACTACAATTCCAGCGGCAAAACCAATGACAATAGCTGCTGAGAAAATATCTTTTGCACCTTCAATAAATTTTTTAGCAATAGTATCTGGTGAATAGGAAGCAGCTACGCCAGCCGCAAGGGCAAGAGCCATAAATAAAGCTGCGATTTCGCTTATGTACCAAGAATATCCCATCACCCCAACAATGAGATATACTATGCTGAACATCAATAGGTTCAATATATACATCCTAGTAGAGGACTTTAGGGAAATTAACGAAGAGACTATGAATAAAGCTGATACAATCCATAGTAGATAGGGTGTTTCAGTGGTACTTTGTCCAATTCTTATTGTACAATCTTTTGCATAGAAAACACTGAATAAGATGACAATTATTGAGGTGATTATCAGTGTAATCCAAGCAGATTTTTTTCTCTCATTTTTCTCGTCTACAGAACCCTCTGCTTCAACCTTAGCTTGTTCCTCCCTCCAATGTGAGTCAAGTTCATAGGTAAGCGACTTGTGGGGGTTTTTCTTTACCTTTGAAGCATATATTAACACAAATGTAATAGCTAAGCTCATTAAGATAATCCAGCAAAAAGTCCTATATTCTATACCGGAGAATAGTGGTAATCCCGATAAGTCTTGTGCAATACCTACGGTGAAAGGGTTTAACATTGCTCCTGAAAAACCCACGTGAGCAGCTACATAAACCATACAGACCCCAACAATTGAATCATAGCCCATTGAAATAGCCAGTGGAATAATAATAGCAGTAAAAGCAATTGTCTCTTCACTCATTCCGAACACGGCACCGAAAAGTCCGAAGAGTAGCATAATAAGCGTAATAACTATATTTCCAACGCCGACTTTTTTAATAATGGGATATTTTTCAAGTTTACTGACCCTTTTAATGAATTTTATAATACCAGTATCCATAGCCTTTGTACTATTGACTACCCAAAAGGCGCCCCCGATAATGAGCACAAAAATGATAATATTTGCTTGTTGTCCAAAACCCTTGAATAAGGCAGAGAATACTTGCCAAGTTTGGGGTATCGAATCCTGTTCCTGATATGTCCTAACTACTTCGGTTATGCCATCCTCATTAATAAATTCTTGTTCTACGTATTCGCCACCAGGAACAAACCAGGTTGCAACAGCGCACAGTGCAATTATCGTGAAAATTATCACATATGTATTTGGTACCTTAATTTTTGACATTTTGTTTTATATTTAACTAGGACCGCAAAGTTATAAAAATTAACGGAGCATTTACAAATTTGAGAAATTCCAATTTAGAACTATTTTAAATTACGAAAACTATTTATATATTTGCATTCGGAATTTTCAAGTTTTATCTTATTAACCTTGTATCCGAATAACTAGAAATAAATTTTATTAAACTATAAATTAAAAGATTATGAAAAAATACAGATGTACAGTATGCGATTGGGTTTATGATCCAGCATTAGGTGATCCAGATAACGGTGTTGAACCAGGAACTTCTTTTGATGCTCTTCCAGAGGATTGGACTTGCCCACTTTGTGGTGTTGGCAAAGAAGAATTCGAAGAAGCATAATGAATTTCTCAAACTAAAAAAGCTCTGCAAACATTCTGCAGAGCTTTTTTGTTGAGATACTAGGATTCGAACCTAGACAGACAGAACCAAAATCTGTAGTGCTACCGTTACACCATATCTCAATTCCGGACTGCAAAGATATATCTTTTTTCTATTTTTGCAAAAAAATAATTAAAAAAGGCCATAAATGAGGTTCCAAACCAAAAATCTTGAAAATTTACCAACAAGCATTAATAATATGGTTGGAATAGGACGAGTTTTGTAAAATCCAAGTGCAATAGCTATTACATCTCCAACAACTGGCACCCAACAAGTTAATGCAAGCCAAACGCCGTATTTGTCTATTTTTATCTTTTGTTTTTCAAGGGTCTCTCGCTTAACTTTGAACCATTTCTCCATCCATTCCCATTTGCCAATCCATCCTATCCAATAGGTAAAAACACTTCCCAACCAGTTACCTAGGGTGCCAACTATTAAACAACTTATAGGGTCTTTTGTGGCAGCAAGAATTGCCAGATAGAGAGCATCTGAACTAAATGGAAATATAGTAGCAGCTAAAAATGTACCTATAAAAAGTCCTAATAGACCTAATCCTTCAAGCCATTCCATTTTAATCTATTTGATTATTACTTATCCATCCTATTGGCTACCTCTTTTTTTTGAAAAACTCGGTAACAAGGTTGCCACATTCTTCCTTTAAAATGCCAGAAAACACTTCGGTTTTGGGGTGCAGTAGAGAAGGGGAATATTTGCTAAAGCCCCTCTTCTCGTCGCTTGCTCCATAAACCACAGCACCAATTTGTGCCCAAGCTAAAGCAGCCGCACACATTGGGCAAGGCTCAATTGTCACATATAAAGTACAATCATTCAAATATTTACCACCTAAGGCTTCAGTAGCAGCAGTAATTGCAATCATTTCAGCGTGAGCAGTGGGGTCTTTTAATCTTTCAGTCATATTGTGACCTTTTCCCACAATTCTTCCCTTGCAGACAACAATGGCTCCAATAGGGACCTCGTCTTCTGCTTCTGCATATGTAGCCTCTTTCAAGGCTTCTTTCATATATAAACTTTTCTCATCCATGGCCACAAAGATAAGAAAAGTCAAAAGGGTTTCTTATATTTGGCGGAATTTTTAATTAACCACATCAAAAATAAAACTATGACTCGTAAAACATTGATTCTAATTATTGCTTTCTTTGGCGTTTTTAGTTCGTGTAATTATAATACAGAAGAGAATTATGTTGTTCCAGATGAATTTGCAACAGTAAAAAATGGACAATTTTATCAAAATGGTGAAAAAGTAAATTTTATAGGAGCAAACTTTTGGTATGGGGCTATACTAGGCCCACGCAGTGGGAAGGACCGACAGTGGCTACTACCAATAATATTTTCTACTTATTAGAATCTAGTTTTTGAAACTATGGATTGGAGCAGGGATGCGTCCTGCGCGAGCTATGAATTTACTGCATCCAAAAGGATTAACAGGCATAATTGGAGCATAGCCTAACAAGCCACCGAACTCAACAGTTTCACCAACACCTTTACCAACAACAGGAATAATGCGAACAGCAGTTGTCTTTTGGTTTATCATACCGATTGCAGCCTCGTCTGCAATAATACCCGAAATTGTCGTTGCTGGAGTATCTCCAGGAATAGCAATCATATCAAGGCCAACAGAGCAAACACACGTCATCGCTTCCAGCTTCTCAATAGTCAGAGCCCCGCAAGCCACTGCATCAATCATTCCTTGGTCTTCACTTACAGGTATAAAGGCTCCACTTAGTCCACCAACATATGAAGAGGCCATCACACCACCTTTTTTCACTTGGTCATTAAGTAATGCTAGAGCAGCTGTTGTACCAGGAGCACCAGCCTTATCAACCCCAATTTCTTCAAGAATCTCTGCTACGCTATCTCCAACTGCAGGTGTTGGTGCAAGAGATAAATCTATAATCCCAAATGGTACATTAAGCCTACTAGAAGCCTCCTGAGCCACCAATTGTCCTACTCTAGTAATCTTAAAGGCAGTCTTTTTAATTGTTTCACATAGGACTTCAAAACTTTCTCCTCTAACTTTCTCAAGCGCCACCTTTACCACACCTGGGCCACTAACTCCAACATTTATAATTGCATTAGCCTCTGTAACACCGTGATAAGCACCAGCCATAAATGGATTGTCATCGGGAGCATTACATAGCACAACCAATTTTGCACATCCAAATGAATCTTTATCTGCAGTCGCAGTAGCTGTTTCTTTGATTATTTCACCCATGAGGCGCACTGCATCCATATTTATTCCCGTTTTAGTGGAACCAAGATTTATACTACTACAAACTCTTTCAGTACAAGCAAGAGCTTCAGGTATGGATTTTATTAATAATTCATCACTGAAGGTCATACCTTTCGCAACCACAGCAGAATAGCCTCCAAGAAAATCAACTCCAACTTCAGAAGCGACCTCATCTAAAGTTTTTGCAATTTTTACATAATCTGATGGAGTTTTACAACAGGAAGCTCCAACAAGAGAAATGGGAGTTATTGAAATTCTTTTATTTACGATAGGTATACCAAACTCATTAGAAAGTTCCTTAGTTGTCTGCGCGAGATTACCTGCATATTTTAGAATTTTCTTTTTTATATTTTGACAAGTCTTTTCTAAAGAATTATCAGAGCAGTCTAATAAGCAGATACCCATAGTGATAGTACGCACGTCAAGATTGTCGTGCTCTATCATAGTGTTGGTCTCAATGACCTCATGAATATTGATCATAAGCTAAATTCTATGCATTTTGTCAAAAATTTCAGCTTTTTGACATTTTATTTGTACGCCAGTATTTTCTCCAATGGATGTTAAATCTTTTGAGAAAGTAGAAAAATCCAGTTTCATCTCTGTTGTATCTACAATCATCATCATATTAAAATAGCCTTGTACGATGGTTTGAGAAATATCTAGAATATTAATTTCGTTTGCTGCAAGATAGTTGCAAACTTTTGCAATGATGCCTATTGTGTCTTTACCTACAACGGTAATAATTGTTTTTTCCATTATATATTTTATTTAGGTGCTTAGGACTATGGTTTTTTCAATATGACATAAAAAAAAGGGGCAGCAAATTGCTACCCTTTTAATTTAGAATCTGCTTTCGCATGATACTGTCAATTTCTTACGACCGCGACGACGGCGTGCAGCTAAAACACGACGTCCATTTGGTGTAGACATACGCTCACGGAATCCGTGTTTATTACGACGCTTGCGGTTTGATGGTTGAAATGTTCTTTTCATTACTATATATTTTTATATTTTTTTCTAGGGTCTGCAAAGGTAGTGTTTTTCATTTTATTTACAAAATAATTTACTGCTTTTCAATGTAAATTACAAGTTTTTCATCGAAGTACCCATCTTTTAACCAAGAGTTAATGGGCCAAGTATGGATAGAACCTTTCTTCATTTTGTACAAGCCCATAGTTAGAGCCAATTCTTCCACAATGTCCCCACCCTTTAAATATAAGATGCCTTTTTTATATTTTCCTTTTACCCAAGGCATAAATTTGTCTAATGAAGTTACGGCCCTAGATACCACAAAGTCAAAGGTTTCTGGTAGACTTTCTGCTCTTGCATTTACTGTTTTTACATTTTTTAGACCCAAGGCTTTTGATACTTCACTAGCCACTAGTATTTTCTTACCAATTGAGTCACAAAGAGTGAACTTAACTTTAGGAAAAAATATTGCTAGTGGTATACCAGGAAATCCACCGCCTGTTCCAAGATCAAGAATTTTAAACTCCTTTTCTCCATTTCGTAGTTCAGCATAAACATCGGGCATTTGATATTTTAAATAGGCAACTATGGCCAAAGAATGAAGAACGTGATGACGATATAGTTTATCAATGTCTTTACGTGAAATTACATTTATTTTAGAATTCCATTCTTTATATAAGCCCTTCATCCCTTTGAATTGCTCCAATTGCATCTCATTTAGTTCAGGAAAGGACTCCGTAACTATTGTTTCAAACTCAGTATATAGCATAGTTATAAGATTTCATCGGACACATCCATCATTTTTAAAAGTTGCTCTTTAGCTCTTCTAATCCTTGTTTTAACCGTGTTTAAAGGAATGTCAAGTTCTTCAGCAATGTCTTTATATCCAAAATTTTCAATTAGGTTCATTTTTGCAACATCCCTATAATCAGGTTTGAGCTTATCAATATTTTCCAGCCATTTATCATATTCCTGCTGATTTATAATGCTTTCTTCAGGAGTTTGGATGGGAGCGTGAAGGGACGCAATTTCACCGTATTCATCGGTTAACGATGTTGTTGGCATATTTGTTCTTTCCCTATCATATTTACTTAAATGGTCAAAGGCAGTATTTCTAGCTATCCTATACAACCAAGTAGAAAACTTATACTGTGGGTTATAAGTTGCCAGTTGGCTAAAAGCCTTTTGAAAACTCTCCAAGCAAATATCTTCTACATCTTCCTTTTTACTCACATACTTAGATATGTGATTTCTTACCCCACCATTATATCTGGAGTATAAGGTAATGTAGGCCATTTGATTTTGCTCAAGTGCCATTGTAATTAGCTCAATATCAGGAAGTTTAGTGAGCTTCGAGCCAGTTTTTTCCATAATTACAGTCGACAGTAAGTGGTATAGATAATTTTACAACATTTTCCATCTCATAAACAACAATCTTCTTTAATTTTTCAACTTCTTCTGCTACTGTGTCAAATATGAGTTCGTCATGGACCTGTAATACCATTTTACTATTTAGGTCTTCTTCTTTAAGCCTTTTATCTATATTAACCATAGCTATTTTTATGATATCAGCTGATGAGCCTTGAATAGGAGCATTTATTGCATTTCTTTCAGCAAGGGACCTTACGATTCCATTACTAGAATTTATATCTGGAAGATATCTTCTGCGCCCAAAAATAGTTTCAACATAGCCACTTTCCTTAGTTGCAGCAATTAAATCCTTGATATATAAAGCTACAGCAGGGAAGTTTTCAAAATAATCATCTATAATTTGCTTTGCTTCACTTCTAGGAATGTTCAATCTTTGAGCAAGGCCAAAGGCTGAAATACCATACATAATACCGAAGTTCGCCGTTTTTGCCATATTTCGTTTCCCAGGTGTTACATCATCTATATTAATTTTAAAGATTTTAGCAGCAGTCATAGCGTGAACATCTTCCCCTTTCTTAAAAGCCTCAATCATATGGCTGTCGCAACTTAGATGAGCCATAATTCTAAGTTCAATCTGGGAGTAGTCCGCAGATAGGATTAAACCATCTTCTCTACTAGGTACAAAGGCTTTTCTAATCTCTCTTCCCCTTTCTGTTCTTATTGGGATATTCTGGAGATTAGGTTGAGAAGAACTCAATCGCCCCGTAGCTGTAAGTGCTTGATTAAAAGTAGTATGTATTTTCCCTGTTAGGGGAGATGCATAACTAGGGAATGGTTCTATATATGTGGATAAAAGTTTGCGAACTGCCCTATATTCTAGAATGTTTCCTATGATAGGATGCTTATCAATGATTTTAATAAGTGTATCCTCGTCAGTTGGGTAAGAAGCTTTACCGCTTTTTGGGATAGGTAGAAGTTTGAGTTTTTCATATAAGACGACACCTACCTGTTTTGGAGACATCACATTTAAATCAGGCTCTTTTGCATAGCCCTTTACTTTATTTTCAATCTCATTTAGTTCGACAGATAATTCAGAAGCATATTTTCTAAGATGATTTAAATCTACTTTTACTCCAGTTATTTCCATTGTAGCAAGCACCCTAATCAAAGGCTCTTCTATATTGCGATATAAATCAAATTGTTCAAATGCTTTAAGTTCCTGCTCTAAGGCCTCTCCAAGCATATGAGTAGCAATCGCAATTTTTGTGTTATCCTTGCTAACCACTTCAGTTTCAACGGTATCAAATAATGAGGTTTGAACTGGCTGTGAGCGAGTAGTTTCTTCCTCTGCATCTATATCAAGATCTAAATAAGTCTTACTAAGAATATTTAGTTTATGACTTTGTTCAGGACTTATTATATAATGCATTAACTCGATATCTTTGAAAAATCCTTTGAGTACTAGTCCATTATGATGTAAATGTTCATACTGAAGTTTTAACTCGTATCCAGTTTTACTAATAGACTCATTTTCTAGCAAAGCTCTAAAATCCTCAATCTTACCCACTGCCACAAAATTTCCTTCCTTACTTGCTAAACCAAGAGTTATATTTCTAATTTTTGAAAAAATATTTTCATCCTCACTCTCTACTACGATAGAACAGCTACCCCATTGTTCGATTTTCTTAGCAATCTCAGCTGGACTTATGACTTTAAAATCCAGTTCATTTTTTTCTTTGGCTTCGCCTTCAATATGTTCTATAAATTTCTTTAATGATGTAAACTCGTAATAGTCAAAGAGTTCAACAATCTTAGAGTCAAACTTGAAATCTATGATAGAGTCTGTAAGATTAATATCAATAGGAACATCAGTTTTGATGGTTACTAATTTATGGCTCAGAGCAATATAGTTTCTGGCTTCTTCAAAAGCCTCTTGTTGCTTAGGACTTAACTCATCAAGATGGTCATAGATATTTTTAACATTGTCGTACTCAGATATTAATTTTTTTGCTGTAACCTTGCCAACACCCCTAACGCCAGGTACATTATCAGAGCTATCTCCCCAAAGAGTTAAGATTTCAATAACTTGTTCAGGACGCTTTATATTGTACATCTCAAGTATAGCCTTTTTATCAATAATTTCATTCTCTGCACCAGAACGTCCAGGTCTATACTGAATAATATTGTCTGAAATTAACTGACCGAAATCCTTGTCTGAAGTTACCATATACGTGGTATAACCTTCCTTTTCACTTTGTTTAGCTATGGTTCCTATAACATCATCTGCTTCGTATCCGGGCTTCATAATCACAGGGATTTTCATGGCCTCACATAGCTCAATTAATGGCTCTAAAGCTTCTATTATTAGTTGTGGAGTTTCATCTCTATTTGCTTTATACTCACTATATATTTCATTTCTAAATGAGCCTCCAGGGGGATCAAAAGCTACTGCTAGGTGAGTAGGTTTTTCTTTGTCTATTAATTCAAGAAGGTATTTTGTGAAACCGAATAAGATAGATGTATCAATACCTTTTGAATTAACCATAGGACGCCTTAAGAATGCATAGTACATCCTAAATATAAGTGCGTGTCCATCTATTAGAAAAAGTCTTTTATCCATAATAATACTTGTCAAACACCAAAGTTATGAAAAAAAATTAACTTTGAGATGGTGTGATTTTTGAAATACTATTTTGGCTATTTATAATAGAAAACTAGTATAGAAAATCTTAAAATTTTAATAAATATGAAAAGAATCATTTTTATTGCTACAATAGTAGTAGCAGCAATAGTAACGACAGCATTTACTATTACGCCAGATGAGAAACCAATTAGGTTCGACCAATTACCTTCTGCAGCCAAGACTTTTGTAACAAAGAACTTTCCAACAGCAAAAGTACTTCTTGTTGTGAAAGACGGATTATTGTTCCCAGATTATGAAGTAAAATTAAATAATAAAACATCAATTGACTTTGATCACAAAGGGAGAATGACTAAAATTGAATCTTTGGTACCAGGTACTATTACCAAGTTTCTTCCGAATCCAATTCAAAAATATATTCTAGAGAATTTTAAAGATCGTCTGCCTGTAAAGTATGAATATGACTCGGATGATAAAAAATATGAGGTGAAGTTACAGGGCGGTTTAGAACTGACTTTTGATGCCAGTTTCAGACTAGTAGATATTGATGACTAATGTTTTTGTAAAACTGACCTTACAGGTATAAGAGCTATAATGTAACCAATTAGGGCAACGCCAAGGGCGGTTAAGATTATATCGGACAAAGAAAGAATAACAGGATATGCCTGGAGGACGAACCCTCCGGGCATTTTTATAAACCCAAATTGCTGTTGCAGTAGAACGAATAGAACTCCTAATATTAAGCCAACAAGAAGTCCCAAGAGTGATATTAACCAACCTTCAAAAATAAAAATCTGCTTAATTAAATCCTGCTGTGCTCCGAGAGCTTTTAGAGTTTGGATATCATCCCTTTTTTCAATAAGCAGCATTGAGAGGCTTCCAAAGATGTTGAAGGCAATTACAATGATTACCATTATGAGTATTAGATAGATAGAAACTTTCTCATACTTCATCATCTTATATAAAGACTCATTTTGTTCAAATCTATCTTTGACTAAAAAATTCTCGCCAAGCCTAGTTTGTAGTTCTTTTTTTATTCCGACTACTTCCTTTTCAGTATGATTATCAGTCAGACGAATTTCTACTGCTGAAACCTCATTTTCATACTCCAATAACTCCCTCATTTTTTCAATAGGAACTATAATAAGAGATTTGTCGACCTCATTATTTACAGAAAAAATACCAGAAGGAAAGACTCTTATGCTTTCAATGGATGAAATGGGATTTAAAGGAGAATACTTTGCAGTTCTAGAAGGGAAAAAAATGTCTATTGGAGCAACAAAATGTGGTCTTATGCCCATTTTATATGCAAGTCCAGAACCTATGACTGCCATCGAGATATCCCCCCTGTGGAGTGTAAATTTCCCTTCAATTATATTGGATGCAAGGGGAGATTCCTCTTCATATATGCTATCTACTCCCCGAACTCTTGCAACCTCTTGCTTACCCTCATAGGTTATAAATACATTCTCCTCAAGAGTGGTGCACATAGATTTTACTAATTCTTGCGAGTAAAGCCAATCATATGTTTCACCTTCAGCAACGAAAACCTTTCCCTTGGCTGGAGAAATCAATAGCTCCGGCTCCACACTGCTCATCATAGAGCGAATTAGGGAGTCGAAGCCATTATATACCGAAAGAATGATGATGAGAGCTGCAGTACCAATAGCCATTCCTATGGCACTTATCGCCGAAATTATATTTATCACATTATGTGATTTTTTAGCGAAAAGGTATCTTTTAGCTATGAATAGAGCTAGTCTCACCTCATTTCCATTTCTTAAGAGCTAAATTATTAGATAACTTAGCGCACTATTACTACTTTTTAAGTAATTCGTCTATGTGTTCAGCGTAATCAAGTGTGCTGTCAAGGTGGAAGTTAATTTCAGGTACAATTCTAAGTTGATTTCTCATAATGTTTCCTAGTTCACCTCGTAACCCCCTTAAATTTTCTTCCAAAGTTGCCATTACAGCTTCGCCTTTATCCGAAGGGAACACGCTAACGTAAATTCTAGCAACAGAAAGGTCAGGGCTTACTTTTACTTCACTCACAGTAACAAGGGCGCCACCAAATGCGGCCATTCCTTTACTCCTAATGATTTCAGCCATTTCTCTTTGTATTTCTTTTGCTACTTGTAATTGTCTTGTGCTTGCCATATTTCCTCCTATTTTTATTTTACTTTAATAATAAAATAATTCTTTTTCCCCTTTTGTGCAAGTATATAATTGCCACCCAAGAAGTATTCTTTGTCTATTTCTGCATTAATATCGGCTAGCTTGTCCTTATTGATGCTAACTCCGTTTGCTTGTATCATTTTACGGCATTCTCCCTTAGAAGGGAAAACTTGAGTTTCAACTGAAAGAAGGTCAATGATATTCAATGGGAATTTAGTTTCTTCAACCTCAAATGTAGGAACTCCATCAAAAACTGCAAGGAAAGTCTTCTCATCTAGCTTTCTAAGTGCCTCAGAAGTAGCATTTCCAAATAGAATATTTGATGCAGTAACAGCATTTTCATATTCCTGTTCGCCGTGGACCATAGTAGTGACTTCTTTAGCAAGCAATTTCTGAAGTTCTCTCATATGTGGCGCTTCATAATGCCTAGCTACAGCTTCATCAATTTCTTCCTTGGTTAGCATAGTGAAAATCTTGATGTATTTTTCCGCATCTGCATCCGAAACATTTAGCCAAAATTGGTAGAATTGATATGGAGAAGTCCTTTCTGGGTCAAGCCATATATTTCCTTGCTCTGTCTTACCAAATTTTCCACCATCTGCCTTTGTAATAAGTGGGCAAGTTAGAGCGAAAGCTTCTCCGCCAGCTACTCTTCTAATAAGCTCGGAGCCAGTAGTAATATTACCCCATTGGTCTGCTCCACCCATTTGAAGTATACATCCTTTGTGTTGATAGAGGTAAAGGAAATCATAGCCCTGGATGAGTTGGTAGGTAAATTCCGTAAATGACATACCTACTCCAGAATCGCCTGAAAGTCTCTTTTTAACAGAGTCTTTTGCCATCATATAATTAACAGTGATATGCTTTCCAATATCTCTTGCAAAGTCTAAAAATGAATAATTTTTCATCCAATCATAGTTGTTTACAAGCTCCGCTTTATTAGGAGCATCCGAATCAAAATCAAGAAAAATACTCAATTGTTTCTTTATGCAAGCAACGTTATGATTTAGAGTTTCTTCGTCAAGTAGATTCCTTTCTTCTGATTTCATTGATGGGTCTCCAATCATCCCAGTAGCACCGCCAACTAGTGCAAGTGGTTTATGTCCACAATTCTGGAAATGTTTCAAAATCATAATACTTACCATATGCCCAATATGAAGAGAATCAGCAGTTGGATCAATGCCCACATAAGCAGCAGCAGGGCCTTCCATTAGCTTTTCTTCAGTCCCAGGCATAATGTCTTGAATCATTCCCCTCCATCTTAATTCTTGTACAAAATTTTTTCCTTTCATATATTTTTTATGTTTTTATTCTTAATGCAACCAACAAAGATAGTAAAAAAATGTAATAGCTTATAGTTAAGGGCTAGCAAATCTTAGGATTGCATTAACATTGAGAAAGCTAGGGAAAAAGCCAAAACTAAAGGGGACGACTATTATTAAAGCCGTCCCCTTTGTCACCTTTAGCGCCATCCTTAATTGTGACGATTCAATATTATATAATTTCTGTAGGAAAACTGCCATATTTTCCTTAAATTTGCGACCGTTTTGTAAATGAATAATAACTTTAAAAAAATATAAAAATGAGAAAAAAAATCGTTGCAGGTAACTGGAAAATGAATACAACAGTTGCAGAAGGCGTTCAACTTGCTAAGGACGTAGTATCAAAGTCTAAAGAAGTACCAGCAGATGTAAAACTTATTATTGCTCCACCATTTACCCATCTTTCATCAGTAGCAGAGGTTGTAAAAGGTTCAGCAGTAGGTCTTTCAGCACAAAACTGTGCAGATCAAGCTAAAGGAGCTTACACAGGAGAAGTTTCAGTTGATATGCTTAAATCAGTATCTTGTGATTATGTAATACTAGGTCACTCAGAGAGAAGACAGTACTATGGTGAGACAGATGCAAAGCTTGTAGAAAAAACAAAACTTGCTCTTGAAGCTGGTCTTTCTCCAATTTTCTGTATCGGTGAGACTCTTGAGGAGCGTCAAGCAGGCCGTCATTTTGAAGTTGTTACCGCTCAGGTTAAGGATGTCCTTTTCACTCTTTCTCCAGAGCAGATGGCTAATGTAATTATAGCTTATGAGCCAGTTTGGGCAATTGGTACTGGTTTAACAGCAACAGCAGAGCAAGCTCAAGAAATTCATGCAGAAATCCGTAAAGTTCTTACAGAAAAGTTTGGTACTTTGGCAGAGGAAATTTCTATTCTTTATGGAGGAAGCTGTAAGCCTTCAAATGCAAAAGAACTTTTTGCTTGTCCTGATATTGACGGTGGTCTAATCGGTGGTGCAGCCCTCAAGGCAGAAGATTTCATCGGTATAGCCTTGTCGTTTTAATATGAATATCATTGACTAAATTTCTTTCTAGTCAGCATTTAGAAAATTGAACAAGAGGGGAGACTAGAATTTGGTCACCCCTTTTTCAATCATTAAAAATAAGATTATATGAAACGTATATTAATTATGGTGGCAAGTGTATTAGTTCTTGCTTCTTGTGCTAATGAAGCTGAAAAAGCTTTGCAACAAAAAGTGGAAAGCTTTGCAGTTGTGGAAGTTACATCCCCTTTATATGATGCTCTTTCGGAAACAGACAAAGAAATAGTTGCTCTTTTCCGTG
>CAYFMO010000029.1:0-14459 GCA_964344225.1 uncultured Muribaculaceae bacterium
CGAAATATCCCATCTCTCTAGCAAAAGAAACAACATCCTCTGAATACATACAGTTCTCTTTATCGTGGAAAGGAATAGTGGTAATGCGAGCTTGGTTAGCGTGAGCAGTAATATATCCATCAGGAACTCTAATTGCTACCCAAACAATACCCTTACGAGTATTTTCTCCTTTTTTATTAAGCTTCGTACCCTTACCAATTAGCTCCATCACCCACACTTCATCCTTATCGGCAATAGAGAAAGACTCACCGCTAGAAGCATAGCCATATGTGTTTGCTAAATCAACAATGATTTTAATAGCTTCTCTGGCAGTTTTAGCTCTTTCAAGACTTATATATATAAGACTGCCATAGTCCATTATTCCTGTTGAGTCATAAAGCTCGGAACGCCCACCATAGGTAGATTCTGCTACGATTAATTGATGTTCATTTAGATTACCAACTCTCTGATATGTATGTGCAACCTCAGGAATTTCTCCCAGATACTTGCCTGTATCCCATTCATAAACCTGCCTCATTGTACCAGGCGCCCAGTTAGCAGCTCTTTTAAAATATAACTCCCCAAAAAGTTGATGCGAGTCAGCTGCATACGAAATCATATTCGAATTGTCAACACTAGCTCCCCTCGTTACTAGTACATTTGTGCACGCTTGACTTTCAAAACTGATTAAAGACATGCTCATAGCCGCCAGAGTGGCAATACTTGTGATAATTTTTCTCATTTTGTCGTTTTATTTTAAATAATTATTTTTGTATCGAATTTATTCATCCTAATTTACAAAGATAGAAATTTTTATGAATATGAAACGAGCATATACAATAACCTTAGCGTTACTTCTGCTTTTTTCTGGCTCCTTTATTTTACGAGCCCAAGAGCAGGAAAAGCCGCTTGAAATCTGGGAAATTGCCGAGAAAGAGGCAGATAGGTTGCAAGGCCTATTAGATCTTGAAGACTGGCAAGTTTTTTATGTGGATTCTACGTTGAAGCATGATTATGCTGAAATGAAAGAAGAATTAGAAAGACTTCAACAAGCCAAAGTTGCTAATACATCCCTTTATATAGGAGTTCAAGACAAATGGATAGAACATATAGAAGCCACATATAAGCGTATTTTTACAGAATCACAATGGCAGGCCTATTTAAAATCAGGTGCGGCAAAACTACAGAAACAAAGAGAAAAACGAAAAGCAAAAGCAGCAAAACAAAAATAATACGATGGATTTTTTAAAAGTAATAGAAAAAAGGCATAGCGTTAGAAAATTTACTGACACTACTGTTGAAAGGGAAACATTAGATAAAATTATAGATATAGCATTAACTGCTCCTTCTTCAAGAAACTCTAAGAGCTCAGCTTTTATGATTATTGAAGATAAAGATACTTTAGTCGCCTTATCTGAATTAAGGGATTATGGCGGAGCTTTTATCAAAGATGCGGCAGCGGCAATTCTTGTTTTAGGAGACGCTTCGAAGACAGACCTATGGGTAGACAATTGTGCAATTTCAGCAACATTTATTCAATTGGCAGTTACATCAATGGGTTTAGGAAGCTGTTGGGTTCACGTGAATAATCGTCTACGAGAAAAAAATAATCCGGAAGCAGGCTATGCACAAGACTATGTGGCAGAACTTTTAGGAGTAAAAAATAATTTTAGGCCATATTGTGTCATTGCTATTGGTCATCCTCAAGAATAATTTTAACTTTGCACCTAATTTGTCAGCAGAGCGAAATGTGAGAATCTTCGCTACAAAAAACAGAAAATATGAAAGAAAGAATAGAAGCCTTAATGGCTGAAATAGATAGCTTAAAGGCAAGCTCTGAGCAGGAGATAGAGCAATTACGTGTTCGCCTTCTTGGTAAAAAAGGAGAAATAACTAAGCTATTTGATGAGTTTAGAACAGTGGCTCCTGAAATGAAAAGAGAGTTTGGACAAAAATTGAATGTACTAAAGAATGCTGCAACCGCGAAAATAGAAGAATTAAAGCAAACAGCAGAAGAAAATCCACAAACATCTTCAGCGGCATTCGACTATACGAAGCCAGGCGATTTTCATCCTCTGGGTTCGCGTCATCCTGTATCAATTGCAAGAGAGGAGATTATTTCTATTTTTCGCAAGTTCGGTTACGATGTTGTTGAGGATAGGGAAATCGAAGATGATTGGCACGTGTTTGAGGCATTGAATTTTCCTCCAAATCATCCAGCTAGAGAGATGCAGGACACATTCTTTATTAAGGATAATGAAAAAAATCCTATACTACTTCGTACTCATACTTCGTCAGTCCAGGTTCGTGCAATGGAGAAACTACCACTACCTATACGTATAGTTTGTCCTGGTAGAGTGTTTAGAAACGAAGCAATTTCTGCTCGTGCCCACTGTATATTTCACCAAGTTGAGGGGCTTTATATAGATGAGAATGTGACTTTTGCAGACTTGAAGCAGGCTGTACTTCTTTTTGCTCGCGAGATGTTCGGCTCAAAATCTGAGATTAGGATGAGACCGTCATATTTCCCGTTCACTGAGCCTTCTGCAGAGGTAGATGTGAGTTGTAATATCTGTGGTGGTAAGGGATGTAATGTTTGTAAGGGAACTGGTTGGTTAGAAATTATGGGTTGCGGTATGGTAGACCCGAACGTATTAGAGGATTCAGGTATCGATAGCACAAAATATAGTGGTTTTGCCTTTGGGATGGGAGTTGAGAGAATTGCTATGCTAAAATGGCAGGTTCGCGATTTGAGGAACTATTTTGAAAATGATCTTCGTTTCTTAAATCAGTTTGAATCTTCTATGTGATTCACAACCTTCCCAAGGTTGGGGTCGCGAGTTCGAGCCTCGTTTTCCGCTCAATTATTTAAAAAAACATAAAAAAATTTTGTATAATCAAAAAACAGCCGTATATTCGCAGTCCGAAACATTAATGCGGAAATAGCTCAGTTGGTAGAGCACAACCTTGCCAAGGTTGGGGTCGCGAGTTCGAGCCTCGTTTTCCGCTCCAAAATATTTTTAGAAGGCATTGCAAAAATTTTGTGATGCCTTTTTTTGTTCTAGAAACACTCCTAAGCTCCGAAAATATGTTGGATATAAATTATTTATAATGTTGATGCAACGCTAATCGAAGTAGGTGCATTTCTAGGTTAGAATTTATAAAAACAGGCATAAAAAGGAAAAAAATACGACAAAAAGAGAAACTTTTTAATAATTTTTAAAAACAAGTGTTGTTTTTTTCATTTTTTTAATTATTTTTGTGCAAGCTATTGTTCCTTGTTGGTTAAATGGGCGTAATATGAAACCAACGTATTTGCAGACTTAACTTAAGAAAATGAAAAAACGAAGTATTATTATCAAATCCCTGTTGGGGATTATGGTATTTCTCACATCGGGAGGAATCTCTTCTAATATTTATGCACAGAGTGCGGCAATCAAAACCAATCTTCTGCACTGGGCCGTGCCAGTTACTCCAAATCTAGGCTTGGAGTTCGCTTTAGGAAAGAAAACATCATTAGAAATTACAGGAGGAACAAACTTCTGGAGAGTGCTAGAAAATAGAGTCGCTAAGCATTGGATTGTACAACCTGAATTAAGATTCTGGACTTGTGAGGCAATGGCTAAGCACTTTTTCGGTATTCATGCCCACGGAGCTCAATACAATGTTGGCGGCTGGGATATTCCAGTAGGTAGACTAACAGTCTTTAAGGACTTTCGCTATCAAGGATATCTTTATGGCGGGGGGCTTAGCTATGGCTATCAGTGGGTATTAGGCCCTCGTTGGAATTTAGAGATGACTGTAGGAGGTGGCTATGCTCGCATCCATTATCATAAATTTGACAATGAGCCTTGTGGAGTAAAGCTAGAAGAGGGAGTCTATAATTATTGGGGCATTACAAAGGCCGCAATTTCTTTTATTTATGTAATTAAGTAGAAATGAAAAGATATCTTACTATACTTACCTTGTCGCTCATAGGTTTTATGGCGACTGCACAAACTCCAGATATTGAGAGTCTGAAGTTAGAAGACCTTAATTATCGTAAAGTTAATGACTATGTACTAGTTGAAGCCAATATTGTACCGAGTAATATAAAAGTTCGCGCAAGCGAGATGCTTGTACTAACTCCTGTACTTCACTCTAATACCAGCGAGGATAGTTTAGAGTTTGCTCCGGTGGTAATACTAGGAAAGCTCCGCAGTAAATTAGTTGAACGAGCTCAGAAGTTAAAATCACCGAGCCCTCTTCCTGATAATGTTACTGCTAAAATAATTCAAAAAGGGAAATCTTCAAACGTAATTAATTATAGCGAAAAAGCACCATATTTTAAATGGATGAATAATGCGAGATTAAGCTTAAGGGGTGATTTAACAGGTTGTGCTAACTGTTCTCGTGGTACAGAGTCGTTGTCTGTTGTAGATTATTTTACGGTTGAAAAATACAAACCTAGTTATAAGCTTACTTATATAGCTCCTGAGGCAGAGCCAGTAAAATCTCGTGAAGATCGTCATACGGCTTCTTTCAATTATGTAGTTGGCAAACACGATTTGTTGCGTGATTATAAAAACAACGCTGCAGAGTTCTTACGCGTTGATAATATTATTAATGATATAACAAGCAACAAAGATTTTGAAATAACAGAGCTAACAGTGTCAGGTTATGCTTCTCCTGAAGGAAACTTTTCTTCAAATTTAACTCTATCTGACCGTCGTGCAAACTCTTTTGCTATGTATTTGAGTTTTGCTTACGGAATTCCACGCCATATGGTTAGGGTAAGAGGTTATGGTGAAGATTGGGATGGACTAATTGAGGCTGTTAGTAAATCCGATTTGGTGGATAAGGATCGAGTTTTAAATATAATAAAGTATGTTTCAAATCCTGATGCAAGGGATGCAGAGTTTAAAAAACTCTCTGGAGGGAAAACTTGGCGTACTCTTTTGGATGTTATATATCCACCGTTAAGAAGAACAGACTATACAGTTGCTTATAAAGTGCGAGCTTTCAGCGTGGAAGAAGCAAAAGAAATTCTTAAAACAAATCCAAAACTTTTGAGCCTAAATGAATTATTCTTAGTTGCGCAGACCTATGATTCTAAGAGCCAAGACTATAAACAAGTTTTTGATATCGCAATGTATCTATATCCAAACGAGCCAATTGCTGTAATTAATAGTGCCGCGGCGAGTCTTGAGCAAGGTCACTATAATGAATCAATCATAAGATTAAACAAATTAGAAAATGATCCGCGAGCATGGAACAATATGGGAGTTGCTTATGCTAATGAAGAAAATTTTGAAAAAGCAAAAGAGTATTTTGAAAAAGCAGCCGCTTTCGGTGATGAAAATGCAAGACATAATTTAGAAGAACTTAAGAAATTATAATATAAATAAAACCTAGAAAATCAATTAACAATTTAAATTACCAAAACCATGAAAAAATTAATTAATGTATTAGTTATTACAGCAATAGCGCTTGGCTTTACTGCTTGTAATAAAGAAAGGGGTCCAAAAGAAGCAACGGGAGATACTTTTATAGGACTTACGGTTAAGTTCCCTGTAGCACCATCAGCTAAAGCACTTCCTGGTGACTACAATGAAAAAGGAGAATGGCAAGGACGAGATTTGATAAAAGCTCTAAAAGTATATGTTGTAAATACCACAGCAAATACAATTGATGCAACATCATTTACTCAAGCTTCTTTTTATGGTATTACAAGTAATGGAGAACTTAATCCAAAGTTGGCAGTAGTAGCAACAGCAGGAGACAATGTACAAGCATATGTTGTTCTTAATGACATAAATGCAAAGGTAACTACGGATCTAGATGCAGTTGTTAATGCAGGTGATTTTGCAGCAGCTTATGCGGCAGTAGTACAAGTTGCAGCTGTAGCAGATGTAGCTTCTACTGAATTAGATGGAACAGCAACTAAAGATGTTGTACTTATGACAAACCAAGTTTTGCCTACTGGTATGCTTGTTCAGCCAAACATTTCTGAGGTAAAAGCAATTAGCGGTGTGGCTAACCAAATGCAAGTAAATGTCTCACGCGTTTCATCTCGTGGTATTCTTACAATTAAAGAAGGTTATAATACAGAGGTTGAGGTAAAAAACAATCTTGGAGAACCAACTTCAAAAATTACTATTAGAAGCGTACAATATCAAGTTACGGGTAGCTCATTACAATTTAATGTTCTAGAAGATAGAACAACTTGGAAAGTACCAACAGATGTTTATGGTTATGTTCCAACAAATAACACAGGCTGGATTCCAACAAACCCAGATCCAACAAATATCTTCCTTTATACAGACGCTACAAGCTGGCAGGATGTCATTGCTAAGGCAGACAATAGTGATGCAAATATTATTGCTGCTCTTGAGGCAGAAACTTATAGTAAATTTGTGTTGCCAGTAACCCACGATGATGCTAACTATAGAAGGGGTAATATTGCAATGTTTGAGATTAAAGCAACCTTTACTCCAGACAATGTTGACGGTGCTGCTTATACTGGAGGAGAAACTCCAACAACAGTATACCTCGGATTAAAAGACGGTCTTTTCTATAGCACAAAAACAAGAGCAGAAGAAATGGATGTTACTATTCCAATAGAAAACCCTACAGTTAACCACAGACAAGATGTTCGTGAGTATGTGGGAGGTGAAACCTTCTACTACTTATGGTTAAACCCAGATAAGCCTTATGGTGGTACTGAAAAAATATCAAAATCTCCTACAGTACGCAACCAGGTGTATCACGCACACATCAATGGATTTAAAGAAATTGGTGTTGCAAATAAAGACGAAATTGATCCAGATGATCCACCACAAACAGATAAGACATACTTATCAGTTCAGATGTCGGTATTACCTTGGACAATCCACTCTTATACAGTAGACCTAGGCAACGATTATTAATCAACCTAATCTTTTAACATCATCCGGAGGGATAACTCCCTCCAGATGTTTCAATTAATTATAATGTATAAATCAATGAATTTACTACACAAGACATTGATAGCGCTCTTTGCGCTTGCGACAATGCTATGGGGATGCGCATATCTAGTTAATGAAGATATGACGAAATGTCCTCAAGGTGTGAACGTTATGTTTTATTCTAAGACACCTTGTGCCGTAGATTCAACATTTATTGGGCAAGTATCGAACTTGCATTTGTTTGCGTTTAATGAGCGCGAGGTTTTGGCATCGATTGTCACTATGGAAAATGTGAACCTAGATAGAAATTTTCAAGCCTATGTTCCAGTGTCAAATGGATATTACACATTTATTGGCTGGGCAGGAGTTAATGAAAAATTTGATGTGGCTTCATTTACTGTAGGTTTGACAACAAAAGATGATTTGATGCTTAGACTGAAGTCTATAGGAGACCAAGCAGAGGACTTATCTGGCCATCAGGTTTGGCAAGGAATAAGCCCAGTAGTATTGCTGGAAAACCCGAAAGACGTGGGGTCACAATGTAAATATACTGCGGTAAACTTGCAAGAGGTAACCAATCGCATCAATGTGGAGGTTGAACTTGATGAATCAATATTGGAAGATACAAATCCGAGAGATTTTGTTATAGAAGTATCCTCGGCAAATGGTTCGATGAACATTGATGGCTCTATGCCACTTAACACAGCAGAGCTTAAGTATCCAACAAGCTTAGCCTACACAGACACTAAGGTGATGGCTTACTATTCACTAATGGATTTGCAAATTGGCTATAACAATAAAATCACAGTCAGGAATATTGTAAAAGATGAGGTTATTTGGGAAAGCGATTTACTTGGAACCATTTTATTAAAGAACAGCAATGTAAACTTGGCTTGTGATAATGATTTTGACGTGAAGTTTGTTATTAAGGATAGATGTTTGAATTGTTACACATACATATGTTGGGCTATTTACGTAAATGGCTGGCAAATCCATAGTTACGAGACCGAATTAGGGGGATAAATTAAAAATGAAAAGTCTATATAAACATATATTAATAGGAATGTCTGTAATAGCTTTGTTATTACTGCCTTCTTGTGATATGCTTATCTATGATAACTGTGAAAGCTGTGGCGTAGATGGGGCGAATGTGTATATGACTTTTCAAATGAACTTCAATTCTGATAAGCCAATAACCAAAGCTCAGGGAGACAACCCTTCTATAGACGCGGATGCCGATGATTGGGAAGATTATGTTGATAATTTAGCAGTATTAGTGTTCCAAACGGGAACAAATGGAGTTAAGGTGGTTGATGAGTACACGACAGCTTCTTTCTTTACAATGAAGATGAAGCCAGGTACATATGATTTCTATTTTATTGCTAATTATCCTGCTGCTGACTTAAATGCAATTATGGCTAAAACAAAGCAGGAGATAGAAACATACATTAATACTTCTCTTGAATTTCATTCCTTCCAGGGCGCAACTAGTCCTAATCCACTTTTCCCAATGGCGCGCATTTATCGTGCTCAAACAGTTTCGGAAGGGGGTACATACGCAAATCCACTGCCGTTTAAACCAAATGTTGGATCTATAGCAGCAAATCAACTAAAGCCAGTTAGTAGCTTCGGTACAGATTGGCAAAGTGCGCAATATCAAAATACTGTTAATTTAGTTCGGGCGAATGCTAAAATTGAGCTAATTATTGATGGTGATGGTAAAGGAGATATTGCAAAAGTTGAATATATCAATGCCGCAAAAAACTATACTTTCTCTGAGTTATCAACTATTCCTTCATCGCAATTACTAGCTACAGCGCAGTTATTTGCACTTACAACAGATGCAGTAACAAATAAGCTTAAAGGTAAAATTTATACCCCAGAAAGACTATTTGCTGCCAGTGAGACTAAGGGCTGGGATGTAGTTAATGACGTGCCTTTGGGAAGTGTAAGCTATATAAAGGTTACAATGACTGGTGGCAAGGTATATAAGATACCAGTAATATCTAATAGTCCTAGTTCTATGAGCGGGGTAAATTATTTCTCTGTTGCTCGCGATAATACCAAGGCGGACTATAATATTATCCGTAACCACCATTATCAATTTAATCTTAATATCCCTGCCGACGGAAAAGAAATAGAACTTACCTTACAGGTAATGCCATGGACTTTGGTTGAATCTCATATGAATTACACTAGACCTGTGTATACAATTCAGCTTTTGAAGGGAGCAACCGAGTATAAAAATATTAAAGCGGAAATTGAGCTACCAGACAATGTACAGCCGTCTACGCTTGAAATAAGATTTAATATAACAGAGCCAGTAGGTGCGCTTTGGACTGCTACCATTACTAATGGATTAGAGTTTGAGTTAATAGCTGGGCCAGGTAGCGCTACACACGGTATAGTACAAACTGGTGGAGCGGAGCAAACATTTTTTATTACTCCTCGCAGTCTTTTTGAGAGTGTTCCGCGATACACCCAGTTTTATATCACAGTGGACGGGAAAGAACTCTTTCTCGGCTTTAAAGAAGATGGTCTTGGCGGCTTCTTGGAGACCGATTGCCGTTATTTAGGCGATGGTACTCCTTATAGATGGCAAATTAAGCAGACCATGGGTATATAACTATGAAAAAACTACTAAAACATATCTCTTTCTTAAGCTTGCTCATTATGTTTATAATGGCAAGTGGATGTGTTTTTGATGAAATAGAGCAAGGTATTCAATCGCCAATTCCAGAGGGGACAAAAGCTATTGAGCTTAACCTGTCATTAAAAAATGCTCTAGGAGGGCTTGCTGCTACAAAGGGTATTGGTACTGAGCCTGGTGATTATGATGACGATAGTTATGGAGTAGACCCTTTGAATGAGAATAAAATAGATAAGATTGACTTATTTATATTTGACGCAACAACTAAGACTCTTATAAGGAGCTTTGAAAACACAAAGATTAATCGTCTTAATCCAAATGCAGACCCAACAGTAGCTAATAGCTATAAGGTAAGAGTATTGGTTCCTATGGCTGAAGTAAATGCCCTTGAAGGAAAGTCTGTTCAGATAGTCGTTATTGTAAACAGCAAAGACAATATTCTTACAGGAGTTACTGACTTGGCTTCTCTAGAGAGTAAGTTTCAGAGCAATGCTAATGAGCTAGATAAAACCACAGCCCAGACAAACTTTTTAATGGATGGTAGTATTTCAACAGTTACAATTAACTGGGGAGCTAATGCATTATTTACTGTATCGGAGTCTGTTAAGCTTTATCGCGCCTTGTCAAAAGTGCGCTTAAGAATAGCCAAAATTGCAGTATTTGACTACTCAAATGGTGGGAATACAGAATATGAAGTAGTTCCAGTTGGCAATGTTGCTGGCGCTGCTCCTGATATTGGAACAAGGCTTTTCCACTATTCTGAAGAAGGCTCAGTTATAACTTCTAGTACACCACATATTCCTACTACTTGGAAAAACACAGAATATAGAGCAACTATCTGGGCGTCAATGGTTGGTCAACTTAACCCAGAACGACCAGACGGAAAATATCTTATGCATTTCCCATTTTATGCATATGAAAATAATTGGTCAGACGACCTTAATAAAGAAAGTTATTTATTTACGCGAATAAGACTTCGTCCAAAATTTAAAGAGGATGGAGTTACTCCTAATACTGATGATTTGGGTCATTATTACTATTATCGTTTCCCAGTAAATTACAGGCTTCCTATGGATGGGGTGAGTGCGGATAAAATCAATAGATTGGAGCGAAACCATCTTTATGATATTGTTTCAAAAATTACTGAATTAGGAAGTATAGACGAGGGGGACCCTATTGTATTAAGTTCTTATGTAGCAATTCAACCTTGGATTACCGGAGAAGAAGTAAATGCTATTATAGACAGTCCACAATATTTAGTTGTTAAGGATCGTCAACCAATAATGGCAAATAAGGCAAGCCATAATGTTGACTATATTTCCAGCGTGCCAGTAAGTATAACTATTAATGATGCCTACTATGAGTACTACGATATGAGAGGCGACTTTTTTAAAGTTGTCTACACTGCAGATGGAAAGAGAATACGCTATGATAAAAATGGCACTATTGTAGAAACCCAAACAGGAGTAACTCCTTTTGATGGTGCTAATGTTCAACTTACAGGAACATATACACAGGACGGGAAACTTGTAATAAATCACACTATCCCAATAAATTATGCTCCGTTCTATATTAAATTTACTGTTTCTCAAGTGGGTGGCTCTCTTTCTGAGACTGTTTTCGTTACTCAATATCCACCTATATACGTTACTGGTAGCAAATCTATTGGAATGCGCCCAACAGAAGGAGATATAGCCGCGGGGAGACCTTATGCCGACTTTCGCCATCATACTTCTTTTGGAGCGCGATCAACTTATCAAGGAGGTACTGAAAAAGAGGCTCAAAGAAATGATGTTTTTAATCGTATTACCACAAAAGTACCGAGTTCAGAGTTTTTAATTGGAAATCCTGTAGACCCAGTTACCTTAAGAACTAAAAATGATGTTACTAGTAACAATCTAGTATCTCCCGAATTTATCATTGCTTCGCAATATGGTATAGGGATGTCTATACCTCAAAGTTCAGGTAGTAATACTGGTGCTATGAATACTGATTTTGCAAGCGGATATGGCCCTTATGCAAGACCGTTTTATCCATCTGCGACTCCTTATCGTGATAATTCAACATGGAATAGTATATATAAAACTTACGGAAATGCAGAAAGTCGTTGTTTCGACTATTTTGAAGGAGAGTATGGAACAGACGGGTACTATACAGAACACTATAAAACGAGCTATAGTGGGTGGGACAATAGGCAAGTGTATAAAACTTTTAAATATCAAGGTAGATGGCGTATACCAACAATGGCAGAGCTTCAACTAATTGACAAGATACAAGATGCACCAGAGGCGATGACTAAGTCTTTATTATATGGTGAAAATTATTGGTCTGCAGAAACAGGTAGAGCATATAATTTTGTAACAAATCAAGAACGTACTTCTTCAGAATCCTATGTTCGTTGTATTTTTGATACAGCCCATTTAAATGATAAATAAATTGTAGAAACAATGAAATTATTAAATATCATAAAATATAATGTTTTATTGTTTGTCACAGCAATAGTGGGGCTCTTTGCGGTTTCTTGTGAGGGGATTTTTGATCCTGAAAAGAAGAGCATTAAAGAAGTTTCACAAGTTGCTGAAGGGGAGAGATTTCTTGTGAAGATGGGCCTGCAAGCAGATGATTTGGATATGGTAGACCTTCGTTCGGGGGGCGTAGAGTCGCTTGATGGCTTAACTTCGTTGAGACTTTTAGTTTTTGATGAAAACCAAAACTTTTTATATAGCGAAGATGCGGTGCTTGGTCAGACAAGTACAGCGGTGCCTACGACTAACGATGCTTATTTGCCGGACGCTAAGCGTGATGGTATTACTGAAATGAAAGAGTTTACTGTTTCATTAATTAAAAGTAGTAACAAGAGGTACATCCATTTTATTGCAAATCACGATTGGTCTGGTTTTACTCAAGACTATCTTGCTACAGGAAAATCGGCAGGAGAGATGTTGACAGACCCAAGGCTTGCGGTGACCTTAGAGGATATGAATGCAAATAGTCCTGTGGATGTTTTTAATCCTATGTGGTCGGTAATCGAAGTTGCGGAATTAAGCCCAACAAGCTTGAGTGGTAAGGTTGTAAAACTTTTACGCAATTATGCTAAGATAACGGTGGACTATAATTTGGCAACCCAAAATACAAGTGAAGGCTCTTTTGAGTTCACAGGTTTTCTAATAGCTAATGCTATAAACAAAGGTGCGATTGTGCCTTATTCAACAGATGGTTATCTTTTCAACTTTGATTTTCCGCCAAATAAGCCGACTGTACCAGCGGGAACAACGGTGTTTGACCATAGTCTCATAGATGAGAGCCATTTTATCGCTCCAAGTCAAGCGTTTAATTTATTTGAGAAAACTAACAGTGGAGATGAGAAAGCGTTTTTAATCATCAGGGGAAATCGTACAAGTAAAAATGGTACGCCACTCGGCACTCGCTACTACAAGGTGGACTTAGTAACCCCAAAAGTTCTTGACCCAAGTCAACCTGATATAGTCGTAAATGAGCATTTCCCATTTCTTCGCAATAGACATTACCAAGTAAATATATTAAGCGTAAATGCAGATGGCTGTCCAACAATAGAAAATGCTATTCATACTCCAGCAGGGAATAATATCTTTACTTCTGTGGAGTTAAAAGACTTTGGCCATATTTCCGATGGCGTGAGAAGTTTAGTTGCTTCACCATTAAATCAAATAGTTGTAGAGCAGGGCACTTACTCTTTTTCAACAAGTTATACAGAAGGAACAACTGACCTCCGTTCGCTAATTCAATATTTTCCGTCTTGGGATTCTGCAACAGACCCTTATGTGGGAGCTTTTACTGCTACAGCTGATGGTTTTAATGTCGTGGTTAATCAAGTTCCAACAGATCAAGTAAAAGAATATACCGTTACTGTTGTCGGACCACGTGATGGTGGGGTGACACCAATAGTAAGACAAGTGAAGCTAATTCTCCGTCCTCCGTATAATTTTAATGCTGTTTTAACCGATGTAGGTTCACAAATACGTACTCTTGAGTTTAATGTGCCTAGGTCAATTCCTGTAACTTTGGTACCTTTTGAAGTTTTAATAGATACAATGGAAATGACCCCAGTTAATGCGGGGGATAATAAACTTGTTCTTGTATTCCAAGGAGGTAAAATTTACTACCAATATATGGTTAGCCTAGAGGATTACTATTCGGCAGACAGTAAAGCAAGAATACAATTCCGAATGAATACCGCAAATGGCAGGACGACACAGCCAGTTATACTGACTTCAAAATTCTATAATATTCAAAGTTTGCCAGCGGAAACTCCATAATTAGATTAATTAATCTAAAATATTTATACCAGAAAGCACTGTAAAATATTTTGTATCTTTGTTCCATTGTGCTAAAAATCAAGATTATGAAGAAACTATTTTTGCCATTAGCTGTGGCTACTATTATGTGCTCAGCTTGTTCTCCGTTGTTTTATCAGCAGATTGCTACTTTGTCTTCTGAGAATGTAAATCTAAAAGATGATGGTTCTTATGCCTATGAGGATGGAGTAATGACTATTGAGTATGATTTCTGGGCTGAGTCTGGACAGTTTAAGTTTATTGTTACCAATAACTCTGACGATAATATTTATCTGAATCTTGCAGAGTCGTATTTCGTCGATAATGGCTATGCTCACGATTACTATCAGGCTCGTACATATGTGTATACTAGCAGAACTATGGCGTCTTCGGGATCTACTGATTCAGCTTCTGTAGCTGGTACTGCTGCTGTTTCTGCCGGAGTTGCTGGTCAAGGTATTTATGGTGGTGTAGTTGGTGCTTCCGCTACTCTTGCTGCTTCTAAGGGATATGGCGCTTCAAAGTCTTACTCTGTGGCTTCTGAGAAGGTTGCATCTGTTGAATTTGCTGAAAAGGCTATTGTATGTATTC